>NZ_JAQGMM010000524.1 GCF_028292365.1 Caballeronia sp. | reverse complement strand
GCACCGCTTGGCCCGCGCAGCCGTAAGCGCTCAAGCTTCAGGATACGTTTGAGGTGCGCGAAGAGCATTTCTACCTTCTTTCGCTCACGTCGAGATTGCTTGTAGGCAGGTGTTGTCGCGATGCGTCTCGCCTCGTCCCGCGCAGCTTCGTGGATACTGCGCACGACCTTGCGAACCGGGGTTTTCGGACAGCGGCGTTCCTTCATTGAACAGCCAGCGCAATCGAGTTGGCTTGATCGATAGATAATCGTATCGGCCTTGGTGACATGCGTACGCGAGTTCTTGAATTGGCGACGCTCACTGCGCAGCGTGTTCCCAACAGGACGACGATACTCGTTGGCCACCTCATCCCACTTAAACTCGCTGGTGGAGAATGCGTCGTCCTTGCGCGTGTATCTTTCCCAAACTGGGACGTGCGGTGCGATCTCTTTCTGCTCGACCATCCAGCCCAGTATCGCTGCAGTGCCATAGGCGTTGTCGCCTACAAGGCGAGCGGACTTGAGACTAAGCCCTTGTGCTTGTGTGCAACGCGGCACGCGCGGACGGCGATCCGCTCTACTCCGTTTTCAGAAGAGCCTATTTTCTTTACCACCTTTTTACTTGCCACCGGCTTTGATGCTCACCTAGAATTTCAAAAGTATCTAAAAGAGGGCTGATGCCTTGAATAATCGATGTCGTCGATTCTCGAACAGTTTCGCTGCTTGACCGGCAGGACGTCTGCGCTTTCTTCTCTTAGTCGCCGTCTTGCCAGCAAGCAGACGGTGCGCGCCGTAGTTACTCTCTTCGCACACCTTTATTAGCGCCACATGGATGCCGCATTTGCGCGCATCTATTAGGGCACTGCGTTGCGAGCGTCAGCTCGCGACTGCTTCCTTCGCGCCTTCTCGAATTACTCGGTTGGGAGGGCGTGTGGGCAAGCAGGTGCGTATCAACGCCGATAAGGATCCGCCAAGGCAGACAGTGACAGTTGCCCCATATGCCGCTCACCTTTGCCTTTTCCTGAGGGAAACGAGTAGACATTCGTCACTGCGCGCATAGTGCAGCCGACCTCAATATCCGCCGGCTTCCGCGATCGCGTTCAACCCAACGCCTGGAGAGAACTATCATGAATTTCGGCCTTCTGTTGTCGCAACTGCCGCACGTCCAGGAATCGCGCGTGCACTACGACGCCATGCTGGCGCTGCACACCCGCGAACCGCATAAATTTGCAGCGTTCTGGCGGCGCATTAAAGCTCTTATCTTATAGTTTTTAGAGACTCGGCCAACCTATCCACCGCTAGATCGGGTGTGTGGCTGCGGCAAAATTTATATTTGCATCAGAGCCAGATGAAACACTCAGGCAAGCTCATGACATCTGCTGCCCGGCAGTTCTTCTCGTTAGCCATATAAGTAATCCTGATTAACCCGCTTTCATTTGACACAATCGCCTAATCGCGACAGAACTGCATGACGGGGTCGGGGATTGACAGCCATCGCATCGGCGATCAAGCCTGTCGGTTTTACCATTGCCAATGCTACATACTCCACGCTTGCAGACAGATCCAAGGGCGATCGACTAACGAAGGCCTATCAAACTAAACATGCTGACACCCGTACTCAATCGACCAGGACAAGCCAAGCGGTCGCAAAACAAGCTGCCGCTTTTGCCGATAACCCGCGCATCGGCCGATGACATGTCGCTGCGGTATCACGTCTCACTGGAAGCCTTGCGAGTGGGCCGCGGATATGTGGGCGCCGCTCAGGCGCTTGCCACAGCGATGGTCGTCGCATTTTTCTTAGCGGATGCAGGATACGGAACAATGTCGCGCGAGGCGTTCTCGATAAGTGAAGACATTCTCGCAAGGTGTATTAAAACCGGTCGGTCTACCGACGAATGGTATTTTGATGACCGCGGCTATCAGATCTTTTCCGCACTTCTCAAGCTACACGATAGACAACTGCGCAAGGCTCCGTTCTCAGCACTTTTGCGTGCGAACGATCGATTCAAATCATTTTTGAAGAGCAAAGCGCGTCGCAACAACGCCTGCCTGAAAGCAATCTCAGCGCGAGCGAAAGAAGGCGGAAATGCTCTTCGCTCACCTCAAACGCATCCCGAAGCTTGACCGCTTGCGACTGCGAGGTCTAAGTAGCGCACACAATGGGTTCTTGCTGGCAACAACCGCACAAAATCTGCGGCGAATAGCGATTCGATTGATGGCCAACGCCGAGCAGAATGAGATCACGGCTGCGTGACGAGCGACGGGGGCGCAGCTTCGACTGAGTTCGCAGGTTTGGAAACAATGCGAAGTCAAATTCGCAGCGCCTGATTTTTTCGCCCCGCCTAAAAACACGTGTTTTTCAACAGAATCCACTGAAAACGGCCCTTCGTGCGCGCGTCATCGCAATCACCTCGTCGGCACAAGACTAGACGTTCGAACAAGCGACCTCACTAGCCTTCAGATACAGCAGATCTCGTCAGGGATGCTTGCAACAGAACGTTGTCGAGCAGAATTCGCCGTCAAGCATTGCGCGTACTTCGGCACCACGCCTGCGCTCCGGCCGGCCCGTTCTTACAGTCTCTCGGCGTCCCCCGGTCATGGTGTCGAGCAGGAGCACGGCCTGGCCTTCTTCGTGCGCCACATTGTCACGTTTTCGACGCGAGCTCAACGTCGTCGTGCTCCACCTGTTTCAGCGCTTGCAAAAAGCTCGAACTCCACCAGCGGATATCGAACTTGCGGATTCTACTCAGGAGCGCTTCATGCCGCTCGATCCGCTCGTCAAGCGGCATCGTCAGCGCGCGCTGGATCGCCTGCGCGGTTCCCTGCGTATCGTACGGATTGACCAACAGGGCTTCCTTCAGTTGTTCCGCGGCACCGGCAAACCGCGAAAGCACCAACATACCGGGGTCAGCGCGGTCCTGGGCAGCGATAAACTCCTTGGCAACCAGGTTCATGCCGTCGCGCAAAGGAGTGACCAGTGCCACGTGACTTGCGCGGTACAGGCCCGGCAAGCGCTTTCGAGCGACGTTGCGGTGGATGTAACGTACGGGCATCCAGTCCAGTTCGCCGTAATCGCCGTTGATCTCGCCGCACAGACCGTCCATCTGACGGCGCAACTGGTCATAGGCGCCAAGGTCTTCGCGGCTTGGTGCCGCGATCTGGATGAGAGTCGCGCTATTGCGGTTTTCCGGGTGGCATGCGAGCAATTGTCGAAAAGCGTGGATGCGCTGCGGTAGACCCTTCGAATA
The DNA here is from genome assembly GCF_028292365.1 of Caballeronia sp. Taxonomy (GTDB): domain Bacteria; phylum Pseudomonadota; class Gammaproteobacteria; order Burkholderiales; family Burkholderiaceae; genus Caballeronia. The sequence continues at coordinate 7,561 of NZ_JAQGMM010000524.1, read as the reverse complement.
GTCGAGCCGGTCGACGCCCAGCAGCAAGCGGCGCCGCGAGTATTCCTCGCGCATCCCCGCAAACATTCGGAGCCCTTCGTTCGCCTCAGCGAGACGAACGAAATCGTCGACGTCGATGCCGATCGGGTAGGCGCCCACCCGCAGCGTTCGGTCGAACGCCCGAAGGCAGTCGCGGCCCACCTTCTCCGCCCGGGCTTCGGATTCGACGTAGTGGGAAAAATGCGTCAGGTCAGCCTCGCACTGAAAGCCAACCAGATCATAGGCGAATAGCGAGCGCATCAGCCATTCGTGCTCAGGGATCGCTGCCATGATCAAGGGGGGTGGCATTGGAATATGCAGAAAGAAGCCGATACGATTCCCGCACCCCATGGCACGCAACTCCGCGGCGAGCGGGATCAGGTGGTAGTCATGCACCCAGATAAGATCGTCCGGCTTCAGCAGCGGCAGCAGCTTGTGTGCGAACAACTGGTTGACTCGCCGGTAACCGGCCGCGAACCGCGTGTCGAAGTTCGCCAGGTCCAGCCGATAATGAAACACCGGCCACAAGACATCGTTGGCGTAACCGAGGTAGTACGTTTCGTGATCCTCACGGCTTAGATCGAGTGTTGCCAACGTCACGTTTCCGACCGTTTGCAAGTGCGGTTCGCTTGTGCGAGGGGTTCCACCATCCGCTTCCTCCGCGACTTTGCCGCTCCAGCCAAACCAGAGGCCTCCGGTCTGCTGCAAGCTTTCTCTTACCGCGACGGCGAGTCCGCCGGCAGCAGCGTTGCGGGGATCAGCAGTACGATTTGAAACGACGACAAGGCGGCTCATGTGTCCGCCAATATCCGCAGCAAGCTCGCGAACAGCTTGCGCTTGCGCCTCGGGATCAGTCTCGAAGCATGTTCGGACGTCGAATGCTCGACCAGACGTCGCAATGTGTCTCTGCGAACTTTGCCGTTGCGCGGCGGTGTGACGATTCGCAACCAGGTGCCTAAATGCATGATCAGTGCGCGTTAATTGTGACGGGGCGTCGCTCGACCGGCCCGATCATCGCTTGGGGCAGCGTTACGATCAGCGTATGCACCATGAAATCGAGCTTCCCGGGCGCGACGTCGAAATGCACGTTGACCTTGTCGCGGCCGAACTCCATGCCCGCGACGTAAATGCCGACTGGCGAATAGTTAATCGCTAGCAAAGCGATATCGAAAGCGGGCGCGAAGCGCGCATATGTCTAAACTCCGAGCATGCGTCGGGCGGCGTTTTCAGCCAGCTCCAGCGCCGCCCCCTCGCTATTCGTTGGACGACCGCAACCGCGCCCCGTGACTTGCTCAAGTGTTTTTTTGTCACGCTTCGTTGTCACACGCACAGCACCCTTGTACATCCCGCCCGGAGACGGGAGAACACAAGCCTCAATAGTCATGTTTCCCTTCGTCTGTTTAAAAGCCATAACAACCTACTTGATTGGGTTTGCGCCAGCCGCAACTGAGCGCGTTAAGAGAAATTAGTAATCTCTGCGATCCTAACTAATTCATTCGTTGCAAAAATGAGATTCCACGAGGCATCCCGGACGGCGCTCAGTGCGCAATACCGTTGATTGCGAGTCCTGCCGGTCGCGCCTCAAACCGGTATTGGAGGTGAGTCGGATACTGCGCATCAATTTCCTTAACTAGTCGACCAATTGCACGCTTTAATTCGTCCTCGCGCTCAACCTGCAACAAATTCGCTGCCTTCAATAAACCTTCACCAAATTTTTCAACCATGAACGCAGCGAACGCGGGAGTCTCTGCGCCGCGAGTCACGTCGAGTAGGCGACAACTGGCGTACCGCTCGATTTCGTCCACTAACGCTGCAATTCCTTCTTTCATAAACCGTCCTGCCGAGTTGATTCGTTTTGTCTGACTACAATGGATTGCCGATTAGTTGACGGTAACTCTTAAAAGAATCGACTAAGCGACTCAAGCGGTTGGCTACGGAGAAACCACCGCCTGCAATGCTAAGACACCATGACAAGATGTTTACGCTGCCAGGTCCAATGGACAGATCACGTCGACAGCCGGATTACCATGCAACGCGGCCGTCGCGCTAGTTTCGAGCTCGTATCAGCGTCCGCCGCGACGTCCAAGCATCGCCAGAGAGCGATGACGAGACAATGATTCTTCGTAGCCCTGAAGCTCGCTACCCCCGATGATTCTTCTTTCGGAAGAAGTAGCCACCGTAGCGGGGTTTCCGCTTCGCACGACCGGGCCCTGGATGTCTTCCCCCTCTGAGTGCGGTGCAAGTCTGAAGACGATGGACCACGATGTCTGGCTCGCTGCAAGTACCAAGCCCTGCTCTAAAAGTTCGCCTAATAGTCGCCGTGTCTCGAGTGCAGGGAGACCAAGTTGCCGCGACAAATAGGGAACTGAATATTCGTGGTCCTGGCGCATACACGCCAAAACGGAAGAGGACTCATTTTTCATCGTTCATTTCGCTTAATCGATCCGTGCATCTGGCGGGCGTTACTTGACTCTAGATCACAAACAACCCAACCCGCGAACTCCCGGCGCCTTGTCATGCTTGGACGGGTCTGTATTAGTACCATCTGAGTTTCATCAAATCGCTTAGGCTGCGTTGAGCGCGACGGAGCATCTTGCTGCGCAAATGCTGGCGCTGCCGCGTCGCAATCAAATACGGCCTGCGGGCGGGATACCCAGAACCTCCCGTCAACATCGTGTCGGAAGTCAACGACGGAAGAATGCCTACGGCGAACGGCACTCCCGCCCTCGCTCCGGAATGTCACATCAATGCTTCAGATGAGCCGGCATGTGCGGGAGAATGGATTCAATAGCCGCGTCGCGGAGGACCACTTGAAGATTTTGAATGGTGAAATGGAGGTCTTCAACTGCTCCATCGAAGCCAAGATAAAAGGGTCTGCCCTCTCTTGACGTCTCACTCACATAACCGCCAAGCGGAGATTGATAAAGCCGTTGGATATTCTCTCGCAATGCATCGTCTGAACTGCAGCGGGTGACCACGACCAACAAAATACGTTTCTCTTCGAATGACTAAGTGTCTTTCGTGCTATTGCGAGTAATAACTTGTGGGAGTCTCACGATCAGGTGCCCCAGCCTTTAGTGACGTACAAAGCGTAACATGCGTCGCGTAAACGTATTGTCAATATTCGGGAACTCATCGTATAAATGGCGCTGTCATGCTTTGCGTGAAGCGGTTCAGGAGCGCCGCGACCACGATTTCAGGCATCGAGTTGATGCGGCGCATTCGCAAGGGTCCGTTCAATCTCGCGACGCTCGACCTCAAAGACACCACTACGCCGGCCGTTTTCCTCCGAGTGTCCGGATCGCGGGGAATAACCGCTGCTCGCACGCCCAGACTCCCGCTACCGGACCTAAGCTCAGCTATTGCACGTTGCCCCCTTTTGATCGCCTCGCACTCGCAGGCGTGATGGGACTCGAATGAGCAACGCGGGCTGGACCCGCACAACGGGGCTTGCCTCTGATCGCTAACCTGGACCGGCTATTCGGACCGGCTATTCGAAGAATATCCTCGACTACATTGGTCGACACCCGAGTTGTGGGAATTGACAAAAGGTTTATGCGCTCTGTATCTCTCTTTTCAGCAAATTGACGTACTTCGTACTGTAATTACTTTTTTTCGCCGTCCGGCGAACTGCAACCCGTCGATATTGACTGGCTAACTTATACAAACACAAACGGTGCAACACGCTCGCGCGGGGAACCTCAAAGTAACGACGCTGCCGCGCCATCATTTGACGCGCTGCTCACGGCATGGGGCGTTGCGCATGTCCCGCCGCCGTTTCCGGTTAGGCGTGGCTGTGACGATATCGGTTGAGAAGCAGATCCAGTCAGTCACAGCGAATCAATGAACAACGAGCGACACACAGGCCTCCTGGAAATGAACATATCGTTCATAGCGGATCGTGGGGCGTCTGAAGGAATGGAACAAGGCAATCGAGTGCTTCACGACCCGACGCGCTTTGCCCATGGCACTACCGTACGAGTAATTCGCAACCGCTTCTTGGAAAAAATCGGAATTGACATGAAAGATGATGCATACCACGACATCAATGATCTGTACCTGTCGATGGTCTCGCCGGAGGAAGTTTCGGCAAAGGACATTCACGATCCCGTGATGTCCGATTGGATCGTGAACACGTTGCCCGATCAAGCTTCCATTTTGGACGCTGGGTGTGGAATGGGCTTTCATATGGTGGCCCTGCATCACGGTTTGCCGGCGAAGCAAAGCGGCAAGCGATATCGCGTGTTTGGCGCGGACTACAGCGAAAGCATGTTGAGCAGCGCCAGGGCCAACGGTGTCAGGGCTGGAATTCCTACGGAGGCCTACCGGCAAAGCGCGTTTGCCGATTTGAAGCATATCGAGTCGTGGTCGGCCAGGTTCGATTGTGTATTGATCAATTACGCCATCTACAGCTATCCGGATTCAGTCCTCGATTACGATACCTATTTCCGGGAATGCCTTGCCGGGATCAGCCATGTACTGCGGCCGGGTGGATATCTGTTGTTCAACGTGCGTGACTGGACGAGCGTCGTTGCCGGCCCGAAAGATCACGACTACACGAATACGCACGATGGCGTCGCGTACCACTGCCGATATACCTGGGAGTTCGGCCAGGACGGTCACCACAAGGCCCACGTCACGATGCGCAAGTGCGCCTCTGATCTGAAGCGGGAAACGACCCTTCGTTTTGCTGAACGTACACCGAAAGAATTGATGGCACTGATGACAGGGCACGGATATGAGCTAGTGTCCATACAGGCGCATGGCACTGGCATGCTGAAGTTTGACACCGTAATCGCTAGGCTGCGGAGCGTCCAAGCCTAACCAGGAGGCTCGTCCAGTTGTATGCCGGGTTGCCTCTGTGATGGTCGCTACGGTGGTATTTCGTCTTTTTTGTGAGACCAGCCGTAAAAGCAGATGCTGACGTTCCGCGGATTAAGGAATGGAGACATACATAAATCGAATCCCGAAGGCCGTCTAGACGAAGGAAATTCGTGACGAGGCAATGAAGCTTGCAATGACCGACAGCGTCTTTGTATCGGAGGCCGCGCGGCGGCTCTGAATATCGATAAAGGCGCTGGCAAACTGGGTGCGTGCCACGAAGACCGGCTAACAACTGAGTGCCGGGGTTGTTGTTGCCGCGCCGCTGAAGTAGCGGCGCGTTCGCCTCCACGCCGTCGAGAATTGCGAATAGTAAAAATTGGGCTAACGCCAGGCCTTTGTGAATTCGCCGATCACGCGCGCGAGATGCGCCTGCATCGCCGTGCGCGCAGCGGCCGCGTCGCGCGCCATGATGGCCGAAAAGATGCGCTGATGGTCTTCCTGTGAAGCCGCCCGCAAGGCGGGCGTATGGAAGTGCTCCTCAATCTTTTTCCACAACGGGTCGGCGCGGGAGTTGTCCCACATCGCGGTCACCACGAGCCGGAGCACTTCGTTTCCCGTCGCCCGCGCAATCGCCAGATGGAACTCGCGGTCAGCGACCTCATTCATGGCCTTGTCGTCCATGTTTTCGCGCATCGCGCGCAACGCAGCGAAGAGCCGGTCGAGGTCCGAATCCTTGCGTTCGGTCGCGGCGAGCGCCGTGATTTCGCTTTCGATCACCACCCGCGCGCGCAGCGTCTCGATCGGGCCGGGCCCACGCGGCAGTTCGAACGTGACGGACCGCGCCTCGGGTGCTTCGGCCACATAGATGCCCGACCCTACACGCACCTCGACCACGCCCTGTACTTCCAGCGCGATGATCGCCTCCCTCACCTGCGTGCGGCTCACGCCGAAACGCTCGGCTAGCGTGCGCTCGGAAGGCAGGCGGGCACGAGGCCTGACGTCGCCAGCCGCGATCAGGTCGTAGATCTGTTTCGCCAGCCCGACATAGGAACGGTCGGCCGCGTCCGCATCGACGGCTCGGCCGGTTGGCGTGTGCGAAAGATCGGCCATCCAGGATTCTCAAAATCGTCGAAGCCGCCCGGCGGCGGCTGAAGTTCGCAAAAATGGTACACCAATTCCGTGTAACACCTCTTCTGCCGCACGCCGACTTTATCCATCAAGCGCAGAAACGGCGCGGGTTTCAGCCCAACGGAACGTGGACCGGGCGCACTGGTAAACCACTATCGCGTGCGGATTGGTACGCCAGTAATGTCAGACGGGGACGTGTCCGCGCATGCCCTTCGTTTCACTCCGAGGGGGCGCCTTTGAAGAGGTCATTCCGCTAGTGCGGTGAATCCGATTCAGTCCCGCTGTAGCACATCCGCAAGCTTCCCTGCGTTACGAACACCGTGTCGGCAATTCACGACGAGCCATGTGCGCTGGCAATCGGAAAGTTCAAATCAACAAACAGGAGACAACATGCTTTCAGGAATCCAGGTGCTTAGAGCGGCGGCGACCGCGGCATTGGCGCTGTGTGCAAGCGCGGCTTTCGCGCAGGCATCGATCGTTCCCGGCCCGCCCAGCGATCCCACGTGTATGGTCCCGTGGAAGAGCGACACGAAATTCGTTAAGTATCCGAAGAAAAGCGGGCCCTACCGGATCGCGCTCGTGAACGGCTATATCGCGAACACCTGGCGTATCCAGATGATCAAGACGGCCAAGGCCTATACGGCGCAACCGGCCGTCGCCGCCAAGCTCAAGGAATTCAAGGTCGTCTCCACCGGCGAGGACGTACCGGCGCAGATCTCGGCCGTCAACAACTTCATCGATGCCGGCTATGACGCGATCATCGTGGACGCGCAGAATCCCGCCTCATTTGGACCCGCGATTCGCCGCGCAAAGAAAGCCGGCGTCGTGCTGGTCGCGTTCGACAATACGCTCGACAGCGAAGACGCGATCAACGTCGACGTCGACCAGTACGGGCTCGGCGTGCTGTGGGCCAAGTGGCTCGCCAGCCACCTGCCGAACGGAGGCAAGGTGCTCGAGGTCCGCGGGGTGGCGGGCACGTCGGTCGACACTGACCGGCACAATGGTTTCCAGAGCACGTTGACCGCGACCGGCAAGAAGTGGGACACCGTCCAGGTTTATGGCAAGTGGGACGACGGGGTCGCGCAGAAGGCCGTCGCCGACGCGATTGCGGTGCAGGGCCATTTTGATGGAATCTCTGCGCAGGGCGGCGACACGGGTGACGTGCGCGCAATGCTCGATGCGAAACATCCGTTCGTGCCGTTCGGCGGCGAAACGGAAAACGGCTTTCGCAAGCTCTGTGCGCAGTATGGGAGCCAAGGCCTGAAGTGCACGTCAGCGGGCAGCGGTCCCGCGCAGGTGGCCGTGGCGATCAAGACGGCGCTCGCTGCGCTGGACGGCCAGACGATCCCGGTCGCGATCAAGCTGCCGCTCGACGTCACCGACGATTCGAAGCTTAAGGCGGGCGTCAATTATTTCCCGAACGAGTCCGACAACTTCTTCGTCGGCAACTCGTTTCCGACGTGAGGCATCAATTTCTCCGCGCAGGAAATCATGAAGCAGGACCAGGGCAATCAGTGATCGGGTGGCCGGCGACATGACGGCAACTGCATGGGATCGGAGTAGGCGCTAAAGCGCTAACTCCGATCGACCG
>NZ_JAQGMM010000139.1 GCF_028292365.1 Caballeronia sp. | reverse complement strand
CAACGGAATTGGAAAACGATCGCCATACCCGCGCACGCCACTCAGAGTACCGAAATAATGATCGAAAGAGCGATTCTCCAGCATCAGCACGACGAAGTGCTGAATGTCGTCGATGGTGCCGCTCTTGTTATGCGCCGGAATCGCGAGCGCACGATGGATGCTGGCAGGAAGTGCCGCGAGCATGGCGACCGAACCTACGGCGCTCGCCGAATTACGCAAGAACTGACGCCGATCTAATTTTTGCATGTCGAAGTGGATGAAAAAGATTGGTAAATCGACCGACTCGGGGTCCGCTATGAACTCGCGACGCCTGTTCGTTGTGGACAGGCACTGCGTCAATCGTGGAAATCGGCAAGCCGGGTGCAGACGTGCGCGGACCTGCCCGGAACAGAGCAGGTCACCGAGGGCGGATAAAGCGCACCACGTCAGGCCATGCGAGAACGCTTGTGCTTTTATCGCATGAAGCCGATACAGAGCCGCGTCGCGGGATCACCCATGGCGGCCCCAGAGAATACGTGCCGAAGTTGACAGCACCGTGACATGGCGTTGTTTCAGAAATCCGGTTATCGCGCAGCGTGACGATTACGCGCAACGGTCGGGTGTGCCTTGGTGCAACGGGGCGATCGGAGACATCTCGCGAGATGGCCCACGCGAATCAAAGACATCGATTTTCCGGTGTCCAAGATCGGATGGACCATGACGTCGGCGCAGCAGCGAAACTGCAAAAAATGGTTGATAGCATCGAGCGAACTGGCGTCCACGCGCTCGGGTGGCTACCATGCGCTCACTCGCGAACCGTTTGCCGCCGGCCGTCGTTTCTGTTGGCAACGACAGCAGCTGCCCCGGTTGCTGTACCCAGACGCCCGCGACGACTACTGCTCGCAGCCGACAACGAGACAACGCCGTTGGTAGGGTCGTGACGCGCGAGCCGTCCTCGCAGAAAGCGAACTAACTGACGACCTCTGTTGAGATGTTGGAGCGTTCGACCTTCCCGTGCGTTGGCTGACGACTACCGCAGCAATGGGCTCAGCAACACAGGCGACGGTCGCAACGCAATGGAGATCGTTTCCGCGCCCATCGGGCCCTTTCGTTTTACGACTCTCACTATTGCCGCAACGACGCGAGGCCGAAATCGGAAGGCGTATCATTGGCGGCGATTTCCACTACAGAGCGACCTGCCATGGCTGAAGTTAGTTGGTTCAACCAGATAGACCGCGAGTGGGCGGCACTAACCCGGCACGACCCGGGTCTCGACATCGAGAAGTTTTATCGACACGTGCTGTCGGCCTATAAGTCTGGATTTGCGCCCTTAGAATCCATCGCTTCCACTGCGAACGCATTGCTCGTGTCGTCACTCCCTGGCGCGGCGTATCTCGGGCGCAAGATGCTGGACCAAGTGGGCGTCGACAAACACCCGGCCTTGCGTGTGACGTACGCGCTATCGCTGCTCAGTGGCACCGGTGGCGAGGCCGACTACGTGTTGGGTCACCGCGTGCTGAGGGATGTGCTGAAGGATGAACACGCCCCGGACAAGCTCAAAGGCCTGTCCTCCGCTGCTCTTGGCGACAGCGCGCGGTTGGGGCGCGGAGAAGAGCTGGACCTCGAGCTTGCCAAAGCTCAGTACGAGATAGCGTTCGAACTCGGCATGCGAGATGCGGCCCATACCCTTGGGCTTTACTGGGAAAACTGTTGGGGCGGCGCCGCGCCCGGGGACGTTCTCCCGGACAGGCTCCGCGCACTGCAGTGGTACAAACGCGGCGGCGCAGCTAGTCCGAGGTGCATGGCGCGGCTCGAAGCCCTGACCACCAACTAGTGCGGCAGACCCGGCAACTGGGCCTGCCTTGTATCTGTGCAGTCGTTGCGTGGCAAATGGTGAACGGCCCGTACCTTCATGACTTCAGCAAGTCTGATATTAAGCATCCGATGCGAAATGCCTCTTACTCGCGACGCGCCAGCGCACTGGCCATCGATTCAATCTGGTGGACCGTAATTGTGCTTTTCGTCCCTCTCGGTCCATCAATGGAGGACTTGCTCTTGGCACCGGAATCCTTCGCTGCGACCATTCTTTTTTGGTTGGCAATAGGCCAGTGCATACCGATACTGGCTACCGGAGTTCTATGGGCTATATGGGGTACGTCGCCAGGGAAACGGGCCCTGCATCTGCGGATTGTTGATGCCGACACGGGAGAACCGATGTCAGTGAGACAAGCCGGCCTGCGCACACTGGCCTACCTGCTGAGCTTTGCGACATGCGGCGCAGGATTCTTGTGGGTTCTCTTCAACCAACGAAAGCAGGCACTGCATGACCGGATAGCCAATACCGTTGTGATTGACGACGGGCCCGACAACAACAGCAATCAGACAAAGTAACGAACCGGCTCAGCCGGTGCGGCACCTAAGCGCTCCGACTTCGGTTGGCCACACTTCTCGCGCGGCATCGGAACATTGATACGCGATAACGGAACTTACATATTGCGCCGATAGCGACGGCAGGTGCATCACAGCGTGCTGAAATTGGTGCATCCATCCATGCTGGAATTTGCTCGATTTGCTGCAGCGATGCAAGAGCTCAAAGATGTCCGTGAGGCTTTCGACCTGCTGGTTGTTCGCGACACAGACCGGTGACGGTTATGAACTCCGGTTCGCTATGCGGAGATTGGCGTGATAGGGCGGGGCGAACGCAGCGTCTTAAGCCTGCATGTCCGTGTTTCCCAACATGCTCATGAATTCCTGGTGATTCTCTGAATCTTCGAAACGCCATGTGTCACTCTCGAGCTAACCGAGGCGGTCATCGATGATGTTCCTGGCGGGGCGCCATCCCCGGTGTCGACCGCTGTCGTCGGCGCTAGGCCGCTGTCCAAGGCACGCGTCGGGTCAGGCGGAGGTACGTGATACTCGCGACTCGGGCTCGGTCATTCGGTATCGCGCAAGCCGCATCTACGGTTGTTCGTTCATGGTACTTTTGGGCTTCGGCATCCTGGGGTGCAAAATGTCGATAGCAACTTTAACGAAGTGAAGCGACTGCGCATGACTGCGATGTGCGAGTTCGGCGGACTCGCTCGCAGCAATCAACCGGGCTTGCTCTTCCTCCGTTAGCGACGGATGGCCCCATTCCACCAGACTTGCCCCGATTACGTCGAGCATCTGTTGGTAATGATGTGCTTGTCTGTCGTAAGGGTGCGGAGCGTCCCGCGATAAGTCGGCAGCAACCCCTTGCAAACGCTCCATTGCGTCCAGGTAGTGGGGTAAGTCCATTTCCGCTCCTAATGCTGCCCCGCAATATGCCGCAGCTCGAGCAGCCAATCGAACCTCCTCAAGTTTAGGCCGCGGCGTACTCGGCCGCAACACGGCAAATCCGTCGTGTCGAACCCGAAGCTGAAACGACATGTGAGCCCGAGTCACTCTTCTTCGCGGTTCTCGCTCGTCGACGCATCCAGCAAGACGCGAATTGGAGCCGCAGTGGTAAGGACGTGACCCGACTACCCAACCGCCTGCTGGGATGCGCACCGCCCATGTGGACAGCCCGCCAATTGCGCTGCCGCCCGGTTAAGTAGACGCGCGGAGGACGGAACGGCTACCGTAGCGGTTGCGGCTCCGCACCGGTTATCGAGTAAACGAACCCAGCGCGAACCCAACGTGCCTAAGTGCCAGCGTCGACCTGAATCCAGGTATCAACATCGCCGAGGGCTCACTAGTCGAGGTCCGCCTCCGGCGCCATCGACTCGATGGAAGTGCTTTCGCAATTACGCCCAGGCAGCGACCGACACGAATAGTCCGCTTCCAGTCTCGGCTCCAGACACATGTACTGCGAAGCAATCACGTCGATGTGCCGGAATATCGCCCCCCGGAAGCTAGTTGTCTTGATTCCCGGTCCCGTGCGGCCTATTTTTAACATTGTGTCCATTCGACACATAAAGGAGGTCAAAATGCCATCGCCCAGAAAGGCTCCGACGAGTCACGCGGCCGAAGCCGAGATGCCGAGTAGGAAAAAGGAAGTTGCAGCACCAAGCAAGTCCCTTGGGAAGACGCAAGGTCAAAAGGGCGCGCAAGTGACGCAGCGTACCAAAAGCAAAACCAAAGGGTGAGTGACTTGCCCCCACGCCAAGCGCGGGGGCGCCTTGTCGCCACCGTGCAAGGCCGGGCTT
>NZ_JAQGMM010000117.1 GCF_028292365.1 Caballeronia sp. | reverse complement strand
AGCCGCCTTGCTCACGGCAAGGTAGTCTTCCTTTGGATGATCGCGCTGGTTGGGAGCGGGCTGCGGCCCGCTTTTTCTTGCGCAGAGCTTGCAGGAAAAACGGTCGAATCAGTAATTCATAAAAAATCGGTACATACCCGGTAAGGTTGGGGGGCCTTCTGAGCAGTCCAGAAGGAAAAAATTGCGGCTATGTAATGAAAACCTCCAAAAAAGTGTCTGAAACTCTCCAAAAAAGTCCCCAAAAAGTTCCATCAGGGGCTTGACTATCTATCTTCTAGTAGATAAATTAGCGCTATGGATGGCGATGAGCCGGTAAGGATGCGTCGGCGACGATATGGATTGCAACTACGACGCAAGACGAACCGAGCAACGTGCTTCAGATTTGCGCGGCGGGTCGGTGTGAGCCGGTTGGACGGTCACTCTGCCAACGAGGCAGCACGAGCGCAACAAACCCTGTGGAAGTAGTGAGCCAGAACCGAAATGAATACCGACAAAACCCCCGATAAAAATACCGTACGCGAGCAATTGCTCGATCACGCCCAGGTTTTGCTGATGACTCGCGGCTATAACGGTTTCAGTTATCGGGACCTGTCGACACTGGTTGGCGTGAAGACTTCGAGCATTCACTATTATTTTCCGTCGAAGGAAGATCTGGTGCTCGAAGCGGTGAATACGTACAGCGCGGACGTGATGTCGTCTATTTACGCCATCGATAGCTCTGCCTCCGCCGAGAAAAAGCTCGACCGGTATGTAAAGCTGTTCGGCAAAATCGTGGGTGAGGGCGATCAGGTTTGTCTTTGCGGAATGCTTGCCGCTGATATTGAATCGCTCCCCGAAGGTGTTCGCCACGCGGTCCAGGCATTTTTTAAAGCCAACGAAACCTGGCTGGCAAAAGTGCTGGCCGAGGGCGAGAAGCAACAAACCCTTAGGGTGAACGGAAAGCCAGACGTGACGGCGCGCGCGTTGTTCGCGGCGTATCAGGGAAGCCTGCTGGCCTGCCGGTTATTTCACACGAAGGTGCGGTTGGATGAAGTCACTCAAACTGTGAAACGTTAATTCACGATGTGAATGAAAACGCAGTACTTGGCGCTGGGTTATTCGAAAGAATTGAGTCCGACGCGAAGGGCGATCGAATAGTGAGGCAGGTGAAGCGCAGAGCGTTCAAAAGAGCGCGTTTGCGTTCGCTCTGCCGGCATCATTGTTAATAATGAATTTGCGTGTTGCAAAATTAGCATTTATCAAGTCGTCTATCTTCAAGTAGGTAGATTTTGATTGCCGATTTTATGTGTTCTTAAGTTATTTGGAAGTTATTTTTACCGTCATCAAAATGTGTTGAAGAAGCCTGTTCAGAAGGGGCGGCATGACGCATCAATGATGAATTGGCTGCGACCGTTTACTTTTTAGCCGATCAGGCCGACTTGGACTGCGTTTGGGAGTGGCACGGCTAATTGGTTGAACGCTTGTCGGGTGCTGGCAAGCGGTCGTTCGCGTCAGTTTTGTCGTCTCCGTTGCAGCCAGTGCAGGAGCTAGCAAAAAGGTTAGCTAATGTTCGCCAATGTCCGCCCACTTATTCAGTTATCTATCTATGAGTAGATTCAAATCTTGACCTTTGTTTTTTGTTTTTTGTACTTCGTTTTCAGCATTCCGTGTTTCAGCCGTTGCGTCGCATGTCTCCGGCAGCCAGTAGCCGTCTTATTCAACCGCAGCAACCCGGTTCTCGCATCGGGCCCTAAACCACCGTACTTTCACTAACAGGAATAGAACCATGTACAAGCTCAAGTCTTTCGCCATCGCCTCCGCTGTTGCTGCATTGCTTGGAGCCAGCGCGGCCGCGCAAGCCGCTCCGGTGCTCGAACCCGCTACGCAGCAGTTTATCGACGCGCTCACGGCGCAAAAAGGTCCGCCGATCTACACCCTTTCTCCCGCCGATGCCCGCAACGTCCTTGCCGGCGCTCAATCGCAGCCGGTATCGAAGGAAGCCGCGCAGGTTGAAGACCGCGTGATCGAGGCAGGTCCGACGGGCAAGATCGCGATCCGGATCGTACGTCCCGCTCATGCTAAGGGCGTGCTTCCCGTGATCATGTATTTCCACGGTGGCGGTTGGGTGCTGGGCGACAAGAATACGCACGACCGCCTGATCCGCGAGATCGCGAACGGTGCGCAGGCCGCGGTGGTCTTCGTGGATTACGATCGATCGCCGGAGACGAAATTCCCCGTTCCGGTGCAACAGGCCTACGCCGCCACGCGCTACGTGGCTGAGCATGCAAAGCAGTTCAACGTCGATGCGACGCGTATGGCCGTAGCGGGAGATAGCGTCGGCGGCAATATGGCGGCGGCCGTCACGTTGATGGCGAAGGAGCAGGGCGGCCCGGCGCTGCGTTACCAGGTGTTGTTCTACCCGGTCACCGATGCGAATTTCGACGACGGCTCGTACAACGAATTCGCCGATGGCCCGTGGCTCACCAAAAACGCGATGAAATGGTTCTGGGATGCGTACGCGCCCAACGCCGCCGATCGGGAAAAAATCACGGCGTCGCCGCTGCGCGCATCGCTTGATCAGTTGAAGGGGTTGCCGCCCGCGCTCGTGATCACTGACGAAAACGACGTGCTGCGGGATGAAGGCGAAGCGTATGCGCGCAAGCTTTCTCAGGCTGGCGTCCGGGTGACGGCGGTGCGTTATGCCGGCACGATCCACGACTTCGTGATGCTGAATGCGCTGGCCAATACCCCGGCCACGCGTGCTGCGATCGATCAGGCGAATACCGTCCTGAAGAAGGCGCTGGCGAAATAAGCGGGTACGCACGCCGGGCAAACCGCCGCGGCACGAAAAAGCCCCACGCGCGTGGGGCTTTTTCAATCATTCCCGAAAGCTGCGACCGACGTCTCAACAAGCGTCAGTCGGCAAGGTATCGATGAAGGACTGGCGCAGCGACAAACGCTGAACATGCTTGTCCAGATTGGGATACTCCTCGCGCCAGTTCACGTCGGGCATCCGGAAATCGAGATATCCGAGCGCGCAACCGCAAGCGATATCGGCGAGCGTGAAGTGATTCGCCGAACACCAGTTCTTGGCGGCGAGCCCTTTCGACATGGCCTTCAGGCCATCGTCAATCTTGCGCTGCTGGCGCGCCACCCACGCCTCATTGCGTTGGCCTTCCTCGCGCTGGGTGGTTTCCAGGCGAATCAGGACGGCCGCGTCGAGCATGCCGTCGGCGAGGGCTTCCCAGCATCGCACTTCCGTGCGCTCACGGCGTTCTTGCGGCAGCAGTTTGCCGACCGGCGTGAGCGTGTCGACGTATTCGCAGATCACGCGCGAATCGAAAACGGCTTCGCCATCGTCCAGAATCAGGCACGGCACTTTGCCGAGCGGATTGAAGCTATGGATTTTCGAATCGGATGCCCAGACGTTTTCGAGCACCAGTTCGCAGTCGATTTTCTTTTCTGCCATCACAATCCGCGTCTTTCGGACGTACGGGCTGTTGAGCGAACCGATCAGTTTCATCATCTGTGTTGTCGTTTCTGCAAAGAGTAGTCACGGAGATGGATCTTAACCGCCCGGACGCGCGCCGACTGTAAATTTGGGATGGCGGCGTTGTGGTCGGGCGACAAAAAACCGGTGCACCTTTCGGTGCAACCGGGTTGCAGTCTCGGGGCCCGAGGTTGTGCCCATGACAGATGCTTCAGTTTATGCGCCGCGTCGTCCAGCGACGGTGCGCAAAACCATGTCAGCCATGCTCACTGGGCCGGCGCGGCGTTTGCGGACATCGCGGTGGGCGGACACGGAAGCACCGCTGGCGCGCGAGTCGGCACTTTTCCGGCCTTGCCAGCCGTAGCGGAAGCCGACATAGGAACCTGCACCGAACTCACCGTACGAATCCCGGCGGAAATCTCGCTGGCGAGCTGATCGACCGCTCGCCGATGCCCCGCCACCAGCGCGTCATATCCTGCATCGACAGTTTGTTCGGCCTGCGTCCGGCACGTCAGGACAGCCTGATTGCTCACGCCGCGCACGCTCCAGACGGCGTCGATGAACGCGCGCCGGCCCGGCGACGACTCAAAACTCTGAACATTCACCTTCACGCGATACACCGGTACGCCGTCGGGATGCGGCGTGCCGTAAACGTCAATGGCGCCCAGCTGTTGCGATAAATCCGCCGACAGCGCGCGCCGGACTTCGTCGGCGGGAAGGGACGCCCAGCGCTCGTCCTCGAGCACCCGGACTTGCGCCGAGCCGTCCTGCACGACCATCTGGTTCTTCGCGACTTGCGGCGGCATGTCCACTGGCGACACTTCCAGATAGAACGAAGCGGGCGCTCCCGTTCTCGTCGCTGGCGCGTTGCCGCCGAGCGTATAAAAGCGGCTAGCCGGCGAACTGCTGCACGCGGCGAGCGCGGCGACCAGACCTATCGCCGACACCCCGCCGACGGCCTTCAATATTCTGGCCAAGCTCATGGCTTATCTCCTGGTTTCCCGCGCACGAGCGATTCCGGATGACGTTCCAGATAATCGGAGAGCGCGTTGAGCGATTGCAGTGTCCGCGTGAGTTCCTGCAACGCCTGATGAACATCCGACTGCAGCGGCGAGTCCTGCTGCAGCGTGCTTTGCGCCTCGTTGAAGGTTTTCCGCGCGGCGGTGAGCGTGTCGCGCGCTTCCGGCACAACCTGCGTACCGAGCTGGTTAAACAGGCCGTTCGCGTTCTTCAGCGCGCTGTTCAGGTTGTTGCCAATGTCGTCGAACGGGATCTTGTCCAGTTTCTTCGCGATATCCGCCACCTGCAGTTGCAACTCGTCGAGCGTATTGGGCACGGTCGGCAACTCGAGCGGATCAGCTGTGGGGTCCACCGTGGCCTTGGCCGCTTTCGGGAAGACATCGAGCGCGATATAAAGCTGCCCGGTCAACAGGTTGCCGGTACGCAACTGTCCGCGCAAACCGTTCGACACCAGTTTCTGGAGCAGTTCCTGTCCGGCGACGGTGTTCTGACGTGGCACCGAGTCCCTGAAGCGCTTACCCAGCCGTTCCGGATAGATATTCATGGTCACCGGCATCTGGAAGCTGCGCGATTTCGGCTCGTATTCAATTCCGATGGCCGTCACGCTGCCAAGCAGGATGCCGCGGAAATCGATTGGCGCACCCACCGACAAGCCTCGCAGTGACTGGTTGAAATTCATGACCACGCGGATTGGCTGGCCGTCCGGATCGCGCATGGCGTCCTGTTCGTCCGAACCAAGGCGGAAGGTCATGTTGTCCGGCGCCTGCTGACCGGGCTCCTGATTTGGCGGTGTCTGGAAGGCAATCCCCCCGAGCACGACGGTCGCAAGCGACTGCGTGTTCAGCTTGAAACCGCTGGCATCCAGCCGCAGGTCAACGCCGCTTGCGTGCCACCAGCGCGAATTCGTGCCAACGTATTGATCGTACGGCGCGTTCACGAACACCTGCATGGTGACGCCCGTGCCGTCCTTGTCCAGCGAGAAACCGACAACTTGCCCGACCTGCACGCGCCGGTAATAGATAGGCGAGCCTATATCGATGGAACCCAGCGACTCACCGCGCAAGGTGAACTGCCGTCCTTTTTGATCGCCGGTCACCGCGGGCGGGGTTTCGAGCCCGACAAAATGCGTTTCGTCCTCTTTCGATTTCCCCGCATCCACGCCGATATACGCACCCGACAACAACGTGCCGAGCCCGGTCACGCCGCTGGCGGCCACGCGTGGGCGCACCACCCAGAAGCGCGTGTCTTTCACCGCGAAGTCCTCGGCGACCTTGGTCAACTGGACGTCCACAAGCACGCGCGAGTGGTCTTTCGACAGCGTGATCTCCTTGACCGTGCCGACATCGACGTCCTTGTATTTCACCTTGGTCTTGCCGGTCTCCAGGCCTTCGGCGCTCACGAAGCTGATAGTAATTGTCGGTCCGCGTCCCGACACCGATTTCACCACCAGCGCAATGCCGATCAGTGCGGCGATCAGCGGAATCACCCAGACGAGCGATGGTATCCAGCGGCTGCGCGGCTCGATGACCGGCTCAGGGAGATTGGGCGGCAAGCCACCACCGCCGCCCGCGTTTCGCGACGGCTCGTTCGGGCCTTTGACGGTGTTGTTCGAAGGACCTTGCGGGCTAGTCATGTTTCTTTCCTGAAGGTTCGATGTGATCCCACATCAGTCGCGGGTCGAATTGCATGGAGGC
>NZ_JAQGMM010000074.1 GCF_028292365.1 Caballeronia sp. | reverse complement strand
CGATACAAGCCTGGGCGCAAACCTGCAGTGGTCCCCTTCCTGTTACTGTCAATATTCCCGCTGTGTCAGTGCCCAAGAGTCTTGCAGTTGGCCAGTCCATACCTGGCGGTAAAGCGAGTTTCGCGATTGCGCTTACTTGCAGCTTCAATTTCGCACCGGGCGCCCGGTGGTGGTTAAAAACAAATCCAAGTGCAACCATGACATTAGTGCCAGGTTATTCCGACGTGTACACCATGAGCGGCATGACCGCAGGGATAGGCTTTCGGGTGCGAGGAAATAACGGTATGGTTTTAAGCCCCATCGATTATGGAGGAACGAGCAACAGTTTTGACTTAGCCCCAGCCACATCGGATCCCAATATGCTTGTGGGCTCATTTGAACTGGTGAAAACGGCAGAAACCGTTGCGACCGGGAATTTCAGCTTCAGCACCTATGCGAGTGTCGATGCTGTTAAGTGGGCGAATGGCGGTACCGCGGCAACGAGCGCAATTTCGTTCAAATACACCATTGCCGCGTCCGCTGTCCCTGCATGTACGGTTACGCAGAGCGATATTGCGGTATTTTTGCCAACAGTTCGGGCCAAGGACCTTGCCACGGTTGGAGCGACCGCAGGTCTTCAGACATTCACAATAGATCTGACTTGCGAGGACAATGTAAAACCGCAGATGAGCGTGGCCGATGTCGCGAATCCATCCAATGAATCAACAGAACTGAGTCTTGCGCCGGGATCCACTGCGACGGGGGTGGCGGTTCAGGTCCTGTATGGAGCGACGCTGATTCGCTATGCCCCTCCGGATACTCTTATACCGGAGCCGCGACGCCCGGTACGAACGGCTTTTCTTTTACCGCCGGGTCGGGAGCCGTGCACGTTCCATTTTCAGTCCGATATGTACGTGTCGGCACTCCCGTCACACCGGGACTCGTCAAGGCGATGGCGACGTTTTCGCTGTCATACCAATGAGATATTCGTGCGATGGTTAATTTGTTGTCGCCAGACTTACTGCCGCGCGAGCCGCGCATTATCCGGCAGCGGCAGATTAAAGTTGGTCCGAAACGGATTGATATCCAAACCGCCGCGCCGTGTGTAGCGCGCATAAACGGCTAATCTTTCCGGCTTGCATTCACGCATCACGTCCAGAAATATCCGCTCAACACATTGCTCATGAAACCCGGTATGTTCACGATAAGAAATGATATATCGCAGCAATCCGGCATGATCGATCGGCACGCCGACATAACGAATCTGCACGCTGCCCCAATCCGGCTGCCCGGTTACCGGACAGTTCGATTTCAGCAGGTTCGAGAACAGCGTTTCATCGACCGGTGATTCGCCAAAAGACGCGCGCAGCAACGAAGGATCCGGGGCATAAACATCGGCATCCAGATCCAGTCGATCCAGCGACAAACCCTCAAACTCTTCCATCTTGAGTTTTACGCCAAACTCATACGGCGGGACAAGCTGCACGGAAACGTTCGCGCCGCACACTGCGGAAACGTCCTTGCGAATGGCCGCACGAACCTCGTCGATAGAATCAAACGCCGTCTGCGAGAAAGATCCCAAGTACAACTTGAACGACTTCGACTCGACAATATTGGGCGAATCCGCCGGCACGATAAACGTTGCCACCGCGATCTGCGGCTTGCCTTTCGTGTTCAGCCACGACAGTTCGTATGCGTTCCAGATATCGGTGCCGAAGAACGGCAGCGGGCCCGTGAGCCCGAGCGCGTCGCGCCCGGACTTTCGATCGATAGGAAACAGCAGCGCCGGATCGTACCGTTCGGTGTACTGGACCGGCTTGCCAAGAGGAGAGTGTTCGGGCGTATTCATGATGATGCGTTCGATATGCCACTTGGAACGTGCCCCGTCGCAGTCACAACGCGAGCCGATTCAATATGGCCAATTTGGTCGTCGAAGAAAAAGTCGGGTTCGAACTTGCCCAGGAACGGGCCTTTGTTCAATCCACCGAGGAACATCGCTTCGTCGATTTCGATGTTCCAGGCCATCAACGTCCGGATGGCGCGCTCGTGCGCGGGCGCCGATCGCGCCGTGACAAGCGCCGTGCGAATCCGCATCCGGGATGTGGCATGGCTAAGTTTTTGCAGCTTGTGAAGCGCTTCCAGTAACGGTTTCAACGGCCCGTTCGCCAACGCCAGGTCTTTCTTGCCGACTTCATGCTCCACGAACGCCGGTAAACCTCGCGCCTGGAACACTTGCTCGGCTTCGTCGGAGAAAAGCACGGCATCGCCGTCGAAAGCGATTCGAATTTCGTCAGGATACCGACTAGCGGCAAGCGGCGCTCGCGGCACGACCGTCGCAGCGGGAAATCCGGCGGCGAGGGCGTCGCGGACATCGGCTGAATTCGCGGACAGGAACAACGATGCGCGAAACGGTTCCAGATACCCAAACGGTGACCGACCGCGCGTGAACACCCCGCGTTCGATCACCAGTCCGTGCTCCTTGCACGAACTGAACGCGCGCAAACCGCTTATAGGATCGCTGCGCGACAGGATCACGACTTCTACGCGCCGCTCGCCGTCCACGTTCAACGCGAGCAACTTCTCGATCAGCGAGAACGCAATGCCGGGTTTAGCCGGAACATGAAGCCGCGAACGCTGCAGCGCCTCGTACTCACGCGAGTCGCCGGCTTCGTAGACCTCGTTTTCTTCTTCGAAATCAAACAACGCCCGCGATGAAATCGCGACCACCAGCTTGTCGTCCAGCGTGAAAGCCATGCGCGGGTCAGGCCAGGAACAGCTTGTAGACGGGGTTCGCGCCTTCGTCCCACCACTGATAACCCAAGGTCGCAAGGAATTGCCCGAACGCCGCGTTATCCGTCGCCGGCACTTGAACACCAACGAGAATCGAGCTGGTATCCGCGCCTTGGTTCCGGTAATGGAACAGGCTGATATTCCAGTTCGGCGCCATCGATGAAAGAAATTTCATGAGCGCGCCCGGACGCTCGGGGAATTCAAAACGCAGCAGGCGTTCGTCCTGCGCAAGCGGCGAACGACCACCGACCATGTAGCGGATATGTTGCTTCGACAACTCGTCGTGGCTGAGATCGACCGTAGCAAATCCATGTTCGATAAACGCGTTCGCCATCTGCACTGCTTCGCCGCGCGTCTTGATCTGCACGCCGACAAAGATATGGGCGGCGTTGGCGTCCGCGATCCGGTAGTTGAACTCGGTCACGCTGCGTGTGCCGACCAGTTCGCAAAAGCGCTTGAAACTGCCGCGTTCTTCCGGAATGGTCACCGCGAACACTGCTTCGCGCGCTTCACCTACTTCGGCCCGTTCGGCCACAAAACGCATCCGGTCGAAGTTCATGTTCGCGCCGGACGTCACGGCGACCAGCGTCTTTGCTTCCAGCCCATCGCGCTCGGCGTATAGCTTTGCACCTGCAACCGCCAGCGCGCCCGACGGCTCCAGCACGCTGCGCGTGTCCTGGAAAACGTCCTTGATCGCGGCGCAGAGGGCGTCGGTATCCACCGTAATGACTTCGTCGAGCAACTCGCGGCACAGCCGGAACGTTTCCTCGCCGACGAGTTTTACCGCCGTGCCATCGGCAAACAGCCCGACTTCAGCCAGCGTGACACGCTCGCCTGCCTCGATGGATTGCTTCATCGCGCACGAATCGATGGCTTGCACGCCGATAACCCGGATTTCCGGGCGCACTGCCTTGACGTACGCCGCGACGCCTGCCGCGAGCCCGCCGCCGCCGATAGGAACGAAAATCGCGTGGATCGGCCCTTGATGCTGGCGCAGGATTTCCATCGCGACAGTGCCCTGGCCGGCGATGACGTCGGGGTCATCGAAAGGATGAACGAAGGTCAGGCCACGCGCTTCCTGCAACTTGACGGCGTGGCCGTACGCGTCGCTATAGGATTCGCCGTGCTGGACGATCTCCACGGTCGGGCCGCCGAACGCGCGCATGGCGTCGATCTTGACCTGGGGCGTCGTGACCGGCACGACGATGACGGCTTTGCAGCCGAGCCGTGTGGCCGAATACGCGACGCCTTGAGCATGATTTCCCGCCGATGCCGTAATCACGCCGCGTGCGAGCACGTCGGCGGAAAGCTGCACCATCTTGTTGTACGCGCCGCGAATCTTGAAGGAGAACACCGGCTGGTTGTCTTCGCGTTTCAGGTAGACCGAGTTGTGCAGCCGCGCGGACAAATTGCGGGCGGGTTCGAGCTCGCTTTCGCGGGCGACGTCGTAGACGCGCGCGGTCAGGACTTTCTTGAGGTAATCGGGGTGTGTCATTCCGGAGCCGTTCGCGCGGCTGTGCGCGCCATTTTTGAGAGCGAAAGCATCAATAATAGCGCAGGGGCTCGCCGGCACGGGTTTCGGGCTAGACGACGTTGAGTCCGGCCACAGAGCCTGGAAGCAGCGATCCGATGTCAATTCCGGGTGCGTTGGCGGAAACCGCAGGTAACACGGCGTCAATCCCAACCGCCACGCTCCGACCCCCACGCCAGTGAAAAAACCAACCACCAGTGAAAAATCCAACCGCCAGTGAAAAAACCGCCAAAAATCCGTCGAAAATTGGCATGCACAAAGCCCTTCAACCCGCTACCGGCCGCGAACGACAAACATCCCGATGAGTTAGAATTCCTTTTTCGATACAGGATCGGAAGATGCAACGGCAGTCCCGGACCGGCTTTTTGACGCATGTTCCCCGCGACGCTCTACGCGAGTGCTGCGCGCTCTGCTGCGCTATCCACGCGGCTTCGGAACGACATGCGCGTCATCAGCGATCGTGGCGCTGATTCCGGACCTCCGAAGGTTTTGCATCGCTCGCCAACCCCTGCCGGCGAGCACCTTCACAAAAAAAGTATCACTCGAAAATCTGCGCTTCCCCGCGCAATGCCGGCTATAGCGCTGCTCGTGATCTCATTGTCAGCGTAAGCGCCGGCTCACCGAACTGTCGAATATGAACGCACCCCAAGCCTTCGATCCGAACGGCGCCGCGCATGCCGTGGCCCTGGATACCGAGCCGCGCCTGCGCGAAATTCCCTATAACTACACCTCGTTTTCCGATCGCGAAATCGTCATTCGCCTGCTCGGCGAGGAAGCCTGGGCGGCGCTGGCCATTCTGCGCAGCGAACGCCGCACGGGCCGCTCGGCACGGATGCTCTACGAAGTCCTCGGCGATATCTGGGTCGTGCGCCGCAATCCGTATCTGCAGGACGATCTGCTCGACAACCCGAAACGCCGCGCCTTGCTGATCGAAGCGTTGAATCACCGTCTGGGCGATATCGAAAAGCGTCGCAAAGCGGATCTCTCGCAGCATCAGGACGATGCCGGCCGGGATCGCGCCGCACGTGTGGAACTGCTGATCAGCGCCGCCTGCCGCGCGGTGGAAGATTTCAAGAAAGAGTTCGAGCAGACCTACGATCTGCGCAAGAAGGCATCGAAGGTCTTAGGCAAGGTCACCGAAAAAGACAACATCAAGTTCGATGGTCTGTCGCGCGTCTCCCACGTGACGGACGCAACGGACTGGCGCGTCGAATACCCGTTTGTCGTGCTGACGCCGGATACCGAAGCGGAAATTGCCGGGATGATCAAGGCGTGCTTCGAACTCGGGCTGACCGTGATTCCGCGCGGAGGCGGCACGGGTTATACCGGCGGCGCAATTCCTTTGACGCCATTCGCGGCCGTCATCAATACCGAAAAGCTCGAGCAGCTCGGACCCGTCGAAATGACGGATTTGCCGGGCGTCGACCATAAAGTCGCGACCATTCATTCGGGCGCGGGCGTGGTCACGCGCCGGGTAACGGAAGCCGCCGAACAGGCTGGTTTCGTCTTTGCCGTCGATCCGACGTCGCTGGATGCATCGTGCGTCGGCGGCAACGTCGCGATGAACGCCGGCGGAAAAAAGGCCGTGCTGTGGGGTACGGCGCTCGACAATCTGGCCTGGTGGCGCATGGTCGATCCGCAAGGCAACTGGCTTGAAGTGACGCGCCTGGATCACAACTGCGGCAAGATTCACGACATCCCCATGGCGCGTTTCCGGCTCGACTGGTTCGACGGATCACGTGCGCCGGGCGAGAAATTGCTGCGCACGGAATCGCTCGATATTGCCGGCAGCAAGTTCCGCAAGGAAGGGCTCGGCAAGGACGTGACGGATAAATTCCTGTCGGGTCTGCCGGGCGTGCAGAAGGAAGGTTGCGACGGGCTGATTACATCGGCGCGCTGGATTCTGCACAAGATGCCCGCGCATACGCGCACCGTCTGCCTCGAATTCTTCGGTCAGGCACGCGATGCGATTCCGAGCATCGTGGAAATCAAGGACTACTTGTTCGAGACGTCGAAGAAGGGCGGCGCGATTCTCGCCGGCCTTGAGCATCTGGACGAACGATATCTGCGTGCTGTCGGTTACGCGACCAAGAGCAAGCGCAACGCGTTTCCGAAGATGGTGCTGATTGGCGATATCGTCGGGAATGATCCGGATGCTGTGGCTCAGGCTACGTCCGAAGTCGTCCGCATGGCGAACGGCAAGAGCGGCGAAGGGTTTGTCGCGGTGAATGCCGAAGCGCGCAAACGCTTCTGGCTCGACCGCTCGCGCACGGCGGCAATCGCCAAGCATACGAACGCGTTCAAGATCAACGAAGACGTGGTGATCCCGCTGAACCGCATGGGCGAGTACACCGACGGGATCGAGCGAATCAATATCGAGTTGTCGATCAAGAACAAGCTGAAACTCGTGGACGCCCTCGAAACGTTCTTCAAGACGGGCAAGCTGCCGCTCGGAAAGAGCGACGACGCCAACGAGATTCCGAGCGCAGAACTACTCGAAGACCGCGTGCAGCAAGCGCTCGATCTGTTGCAGCGCGTGCGTGAACGCTGGACGTTCGTCGGCGAAAAGCTGGATCTGCCGTTGCGCGAAGCCCAGCACTACATGGTTCAGCTCGGCTACGAAGGGCTGGCCGAGAAGATGGCGGATCGCGTGGATTCACAACCGGGCGTCCGCGTGTTCGACGTCGCGCAAGACCGCATGATCCGCATCTCCTGGAAGCAGGAAATCCGCGCTGAACTGCGGCACATTTTCAATGGCGGTGAGTTCAAGCCCATCCTGGAAGAAGCGCAGAACATCCACAAAGCAGTGCTGCGCGGTCGCGTATTCGTCGCGCTGCACATGCACGCTGGAGACGGCAACGTCCACACCAACATTCCGGTCAACTCCGACAACTACGAGATGCTGCAGGACGCGCACGTCGCGGTCGCACGCATCATGAAGCTGGCGCGCGATCTGGATGGCGTGATTTCGGGCGAACACGGTATCGGCATTACGAAGCTGGAGTTCCTGACCGAAGACGAAATCTCTGAATTTCGCGAGTACAAACAACGCGTTGATCCGGAAGGCCGTTTCAATGCCGGCAAGCTGCTTGCGGGCGCCGATCTGCGCAACGCCTATACGCCGAGTTTCGGCCTGATGGGTTATGAATCGCTGATCATGCAGCAGTCGGATATTGGCGCGATTGCGGACTCGATCAAGGACTGCCTGCGTTGCGGCAAGTGCAAGCCGGTCTGCGCGACCCACGTGCCGCGCGCCAACCTGCTCTATAGCCCGCGCAACAAGATCCTCGCGACATCGCTGCTGGTCGAAGCGTTCTTATATGAAGAGCAGACGCGGCGCGGGGTATCCATCAAGCATTGGGACGAATTCAACGACGTCGCCGATCACTGCACCGTCTGTCACAAGTGCGTGACGCCGTGCCCGGTGAAGATCGATTTCGGCGATGTCACCATGAACATGCGCAATCTGCTGCGCAAGATGGGCAAGAAGAAGTTCAACGCGGGCAACGCCGCCGGCATGTTCTTCCTCAACGCGACGAATCCGCAGACCATCAACCTCGCCCGCACGGCGATGATGGGTGTCGGTTACAAGGCGCAGCGGCTCGGCAACGAAGTGCTGAAGAAGTTTGCGAAGAAGCAGACGGCGAAACCACCGGCAACGGTCGGCAAGCCGCCGGTCACGCAGCAGGTGATCCACTTCATGAACAAGAAGATGCCGGGTAACTTGCCGAAGAAGACGGCGCGGGCGTTGCTGGATATCGAGGACAACAAGATTGTCCCGATCATCCGCAATCCGAAGACGACGACCTCGGATACGGAAGCGGTCTTCTACTTCCCGGGCTGTGGCTCGGAGCGCCTGTTCTCGCAAGTCGGCCTCGCTACGCAGGCGATGCTGTGGGAAGCCGGCGTGCAGACGGTATTGCCGCCGGGTTACCTATGCTGCGGTTATCCGCAACGCGGCGCTGGTCAATTCGATAAAGCCGAGAAGATCGTCACGGATAACCGCGTGTTGTTCCACCGTGTGGCCAATACGCTGAACTATCTGGATATCAAGACGGTAGTGGTGTCGTGCGGGACTTGCTACGACCAACTGGCCGGGTATGAATTCGAGAAGATTTTCCCGGGTTGCCGGATTATCGATATCCACGAATTCCTGCTGGAAAAGAACATCAGGCTGGAGGGCGTGACGGGGACGCGCTACATGTATCACGACCCCTGCCACTCGCCGATCAAGACAATGGATCCGATCAAGCTCGTGAATGAAATCATGGGCTCGGCACACGACGGCTACAAGATCGAGAAGAATGACCGATGCTGTGGCGAATCGGGCACGCTCGCCGTCACCCGTCCGGACATTTCGACGCAAGTCCGCTTCCGTAAGGAAGAGGAAATCCGCAAGGGCGCGGCGAAGTTGCGCGACATTCCGCTCGTGGGCGAGGCGGGCGCGAACGCTTTGAATATGGCGAACGCGTCGGCGGGAACGGCGGGTGCTGCGCCGGGTTCAGTGTTAAAAGCAGGTGACGGCGCTCAATCCACCGGAACCGATGTCAAGATCCTTACGAGCTGCCCATCCTGCCTGCAGGGTTTGTCGCGCTATAACGAGGACGCGAACATAGAAGCGGATTACATCGTCGTGGAGATTGCCCGCAAGGTGCTCGGCGCGAGCTGGATGGAAGATTACGTGGCGCGCGCTAACGATGGCGGTATCGAGCGCGTGCTGGTGTAATAGCGGAATCGGGGCTTGTTTCGCTAGAGGAAAATGATGGACTGTGTTTTTTGCCGTGAAGACGGCGGCGAGGTCTTGTGGTCGGACGACGCAGTGCGCGTCGTCCTCGCCGATGAGCCCGAGTGGCCGGGTTTTTGCCGCGTGATCTGGCATGCGCACGTGGCGGAAATGTCCGATCTCGACAACGCCGCACGCCTCAAGTTGATGGCGGCGGTGAACGGCGTGGAGCGCGCGATCCGTCGCGTGCTTGCGCCGGCGAAGGTCAATCTGGCCAGTCTCGGCAACCAAGTCCCTCACGTTCACTGGCACGTCATTCCGCGCCATTCCAACGATTCCCGTTTCCCGTTGCCCATCTGGGCGCCGCGCCAGCGTACGGTGTCCCAGGCGCTGCTGTCGAATCGCCGGGCGCAGGCCACCTTGCTGCGCGAAGCTGTACGCGCCGAGATGGCGCTGGCATTCGGCTGAGCCTCTGCCAGGCCGCCCCGGGCTAACCGACTATCTGACCAAAGGCTCACTATGAGCGGACTGACCAAACAAACGCCGATTCCGACGGGCATTGTCGTGCATTCGAAAACGCGCGCCCTTGAGCTGCAATATGGGAACGATCAGACGTATCGGATACCGTTCGAGCTATTGCGCGTATATTCGCCGTCGGCAGAGGTTCAAGGTCACGGTCCCGGACAAGAAACGCTGCAAACGGGCAAGCGAGACGTGCTGATCAACGCCGTCGAGCCGGTGGGCCACTACGCGTTGCAACTCGTTTTCTCCGATGGCCACAATACCGGTCTCTATTCCTGGGACATCCTGCACGACCTCGCAGTCCGCCAGGATGAACTCTGGGAAGACTATCTCGCCAAACTGGAAGCGGCGGGTATCGACCGCGATACGCCAATGACGCAGAAAACGTCCGGCGGACATCGACACTGACCGGCTTTTACTTTGCAGCGGCAATTTGCCGCTGCCATCGGCCAAAAGCCCGTACGAGGGCGCAGCCAACAACACGAACAAGATGAGGACGAACGCGATGAGCAAGACCCACTTCGGTTTTGAAACGGTCGACGAACAGGAAAAAGCGAAGAAGGTGGCGGGCGTTTTCGATTCGGTCGCAAGCAATTACGACTTGATGAACGACCTGATGTCGGGCGGGCTGCATCGCGCGTGGAAGTTCTTCGCGATCGGCCAGGCGAAGGTTCGTCCAGGCTACAAAGTGCTCGACCTGGCAGGCGGGACGGGTGATCTGGCAAAAGCGTTCGCGAAACAAGCGGGCGAAAAGGGCGAGGTTTGGCACACGGATATCAATGAATCGATGCTGCGCGTCGGCCGTGATCGTCTGATTGACCGTGGTGTGATCACACCCACCCTGATCTGCGACGCCGAGAAGATTCCGTTCCCGGATAATTATTTCGATATCATTACAGTTGCCTTTGGACTTCGTAATATGACGCACAAAGATGGTGCGTTAGCCGAAATGTACAGGGTATTGAAGCCGGGTGGCCGGGTCCTGGTTTTGGAGTTCTCGAAAGTATGGGAGCCGTTAAAGAAGGCGTACGATCTCTACAGTTTCAAGTTTTTGCCGTGGCTTGGCGACAAATTCGCGAAAGATGCGGATAGCTATCGCTACCTCGCCGAGTCAATCCGGATGCATCCGGATCAGGAAACGCTGAAAATAATGATGGAACGCGCAGGATTGGATCGAGTCGAATATTACAATTTGTCAGGTGGCGTGGTAGCGTTGCACGTCGGGACAAAATTTTAGTGTTCCACTTCTTATAAGGATTCGAAATGTCCGATACGCGCTTACCCCAAACTCGGGGTTTCCTGAAGTCGTTATTCAGGAAAGCCGGGGTCGTTGCGCTGGCTGGCGTAATCATGGCCGGTGCTTTGATCGCTGAAGATGCAGAGGCACGTCGCATGGGCGGTGGCCGCAGCATGGGTCGTCAATCAACCAGCGCAGCTCAGCAGAATCAAGCTACGCCACCCTCGCAGTCCATGCAGTCGGGCCAAGCGGCCAACGCCCAGCGTGCAGCGCCGGCAGCGGCACCCGCTGCTGCGGCCGCGCAACCTGCGCGTAACCGCTGGATGGGCCCGCTCGCAGGTCTCGCCGCTGGCCTCGGCATTGCGGCGCTGTTGTCCTCCCTCGGTCTTGGCGGCGCATTCGCCGGTGCAATGGCTAACATCATCATGATCGCGTTGATCGTGATGGCTGCTGTGATGGTGTTCCGCTTCATCATGAATCGCAGGAAAAATGCCAATACGCCGGCGTATGCAGCGGGCGGCGCGGGTTCGCCTTTCGGCGGATCGGCACGTACCGGGTTTAACTCGCAGGAGCCCAGCTATGTACCGCCGTCGGCGCCGGGTGGTTATGGTCCGTCCGCCGCTGCGCTGAGCAGCGCGAACACGATCGAAGCCGCACCGCAGGTCGACGTACCCGCAGGTTTCGACAGCGAAGCGTTCGTGCGCAACGCGAAGGTTTATTTCGTGCGCTTGCAGGACGCATGGGATCGCGGCAATTCCAACGACATCCGCGAATTCACCACGCCGGAAATGTTCGCGGAAGTGAAGCTGGACATTGACGCACGCGGCACGCAGCCGAACCGTACTGACGTCGTGCAACTCAACGCCGACATTCTGGGCGTCGAAGAGCGCGGCACGGAAAGCCTTGCCAGCGTGCGTTTCCACGGTCTGATTCGTGAAACGGAAGGCGCTGCTGCCGAGCCGTTCATCGAAATATGGAACCTGTCGAAGCAGAAGTACGGCAACGAAGGCTGGTTGTTGGCCGGGATCCAGCAGGTCGGTTAATTGGGCAGCACGACGGGCTGAAAAAGCCGGTCGTCCGGGCGTTGACGGGCAGGCCTTATGGCTAACGTGATGTTGGCGGTGCTGTGGGGCAAACGACAACGCCAGTTGCAAAGGTAGAATAGAAACCCGCGCGAGTGACCGCTTGCGCGGGTTTTTTCATCTCAGAGCCGATGACGCACGCAGACGAATTCGCCCAACCCGCCGCACCTTCAGCCACTCAGGCCGCAGCCAGAACCGCATCGAAAGCGTTCGCGGCGGCTGTGAACCACGTGCTCGCGCGCGAATCCTGGGCTCGCGAGAGGCTTACGCCTTACGCCGGCAAGACCGCGCGGCTGGCACTCTCGCCGTTCTCGCTGTTGCTGATGATCCAGCCTGACGGGCTGATTGCCGCTGTCGACGAAACCGAAGCACGTACTTTCGACGTCACCCTCTCCGTGCCCGCGGACGCCGTTCCGGCATTCCTGCAAGGCGGCCAGGCGGCTGCGATGAAACACGTCCGCATAGAAGGCGATGCGGAGTTCGCGACTACCATCGCGAAACTGGCCGAACACCTGCGTTGGGAGCCCGAAGAAGATCTGGCTCGCGTAATTGGCGACGGTCCCGCTCACCGCATTGGCTCGACCGTACGCAAGGCGGGTGAACAAGCGCGCCGTTCAGGACGCAATCTGCTTGAATCGGTGGCCGAATACCTGCTCGACGAACAACCTCAACTCGTGCGCCGCAGCGCTCTCGACACGTTCAATGCCGAACTGTCAGTAGCCCGGGACGCGCTCGCGCGCGTCGAAAAACGCATCGAGCGACTTGAACAAAAAGCCGAAGCCCGAGGCGCGTCAGCGTCCGGCGCCGCGTCAGCGCGCGGCACGAGCAAGTAACGGGCTGAACCATGCGTCTTCTGCGTTTCCTCAAGATTTTTTTCACCGTAGTGCGATTCGGGCTCGACGAGCTGGTGATGAGCGGCATCCAGGACCGGCGTGTCCGCTTGCTCATGCGCGTCACCACGTTCGGCCGAAAGTTCGATGTCCCACGCGGGGTGCGGCTGCGTCTCGCGCTCGAAAGCCTTGGGCCCATCTTCGTCAAGTTCGGGCAGGTGCTGTCAACGCGGCGCGATTTGCTCCCTGTCGACATAGCGAACGAACTCGCCAAGCTTCAGGACCAAGTGCCGCCGTTCGACTCGGACGTCGCCATCGGCCTTGTGGAGAAGTCGCTGGGCTCACCCATTGATGTTTTGTTCGACGACTTCGAACGTGTGCCGGTGGCGAGCGCATCGATTGCACAGGTGCACTTCGCCAAGATCAAGACCGGCGCACATGCGGGCAAGGCAGTGGCGGTGAAGGTGTTGCGGCCGAACATGCTGCCCGTGATCGACTCGGATCTGGCGTTGCTGAGGGACATTGCGTACTGGACCGAGCGGCTATGGGCGGACGGCAAGCGGCTGAAGCCACGCGAAGTGGTCGCCGAGTTCGATAAATATCTCCACGACGAACTCGACCTGATGCGCGAGGCTGCGAACGGCAGCCAGTTGCGACGCAATTTCGCGGGCCTTGATTTGCTGATGGTGCCCGAGATGTATTGGGACTATTCGGCGCCGACCGTGCTGGTGATGGAGCGCATGGTCGGCGTGCCAATCAGCCAGGTGGAAGTGCTGCGAGCGGCTGGTGTGGATATCCCGAAACTGGCGCAGGAAGGCGTCGAGATATTCTTCACGCAAGTATTCCGCGACGGTTTTTTCCACGCCGACATGCATCCCGGCAACATTCAGGTGAGTCTCGCGGAAGAGACGTTCGGGCGATATATCGCGCTGGATTTCGGGATTGTCGGCGCGCTGTCCGACTTCGATAAAAACTATCTGGCGCAGAATTTCCTGGCGTTTTTCAAGCGCGACTATCACCGTGTGGCCACGCTGCATCTGGAGTCGGGCTGGGTGCCGCCGAGCACGCGCGTCGAAGAGCTGGAAAGTGCTATTCGGGCCGTCTGCGAACCGTACTTCGATCGGGCATTGAAGGATATTTCGCTGGGCCAGGTGCTGATGCGGCTCTTTTCCACTTCGCGCCGCTTCAACGTCGAGATTCAGCCCCAACTCGTGCTGCTGCAGAAAACGATGCTGAACGTGGAGGGGCTCGGCCGGTCGCTCGATCCCGAACTCGATCTGTGGAAGACCGCGAAGCCGTATCTCGAACGGTGGATGAATGAGCAGGTCGGCTGGCGCGGCTGGTACGAAAGGCTGAAACTGGAAGCGCCGCAATGGAGCAAGACGCTGCCGCAGTTGCCGCGCCTGATCCATCAGGTGCTGGCCGACCGGCACGACCAGCCCGGCGGCGGCAATGACGAGCTCATGCGCATGATCCTGATCGAGCAGAAACGCACGAATCGATTGTTGCAAGCGTTGTTGATCTTCGGGCTTGCGGTAGGCGCGGGTGCTGTGCTTGTCCAGTTCTGGCAGGTATTTGCATACGGAGGGTGAGGACACCATGATCGACAACAGCAAGCCCGCTTTCCCTCCCAGCTTCCAGGCCCACGATCCGAATTCTCCAGAGTTCTGGAACGAGCGCTTCGACCAGCGCTTTACGCCCTGGGATCAGGCTGGCGTGCCTGAAGCGTTCAGGGCGTTTGCCATCGAGCATCGGAACACGTTGACGAACGTCCTGATTCCCGGGTGCGGCAGCGCGTACGAAGCGTTATGGCTTGCGCGGGAAAATTGGCCGGTCAGGGCTATCGATTTCTCTCCAAGCGCCGTTGCAGCGGCGCGTGAACAATTGGGCGAACACGCCAGCGTGGTTGAACAAGCCGATTTCTTTGCCTACAAGCCGCCGTTTGAAACGGGCTGGATTTATGAGCGCGCGTTCTTGTGCGCCCTGCCGCGCGACCGGTGGCAGGATTACGCCGTTCGCATGGCCGAACTGCTGCGGCCCGGCGCGCTGCTGGCGGGTTTCTATTTCATCGGCGAGACCCTTAAAGGGCCGCCGTTCGGCATCGAGCGTAATGCGCTCGATGCCTTGCTGACGCCGTATTTCGAGCTCGTGGAAGAGCACGAAGTGACTGGCTCCATTGACGTCTTCGCTGGCCGCGAGCGCTGGATTACCTGGCGCCGGCGTGAGCCGAAAGCTTAGTCTGCTGAGTGAATCCGTCGTATCCCGGGTGTCGTCTGCAGCGGTTGACACTCGCCCGATATATCCCGTATCTGCATCAATCCGCCTGCGCCTGCACAGCCCGTGTTTTGACAAAAGAAACCTGCGCAAACCGGCTGCGTCCCCTTGAAACCAAGGCCTGCAAGCCCAAAATTAAGGGTTGGCCGATGGTTTGAGGCTATAATTCAAGGCTTTGCAAGCGCCGAAACGTTAATCGTAGGAAGAGTGACATGCCGATCTACGCGTACCGCTGCGAGTCCTGCGGCTTCGAAAAAGACGCGCTCCAGAAAATGAGCGATGCACCGCTCACGCACTGTCCGCAGTGCGGGAAAGACACATTTGCCAAGCAGGTAACGGCCGCAGGCTTTCAGTTGAAGGGTTCTGGCTGGTACGTGACCGATTTCCGTGGTGGCAACAACGGCGCTGCTGCTGCCAAGAAAGAAGACGGCAGCAAGAAGGATGAAGGCGCCAAGGCCGAAACGAAGAGCGAAGGCGCATCGGATTCGAGTAATTCGAATAAAGATTCGGGCAATCAGTCGTCGAAGACAGATTCGACCTCTGCAAGCACGCCAGCGGCAGACAACTCGAAGTCAGGCAGCACGTCGTCCGCTGCGGCGTCATCGAGCAAACCAGCGTCGCCTGCATCGAATTGACGCTCGTCGTTGGAGCGAAGCGCGAAGCCTGCAACGCAGTCTTGCCCGACCCGTGCCGCAAGCGCGTTCAGTTGCACGATCTGCTCGATCTGTCCGATCGCACGCAAGAAGATGACCGCCCGAAGCCATGAATGTGCGCTGGGCGGCAAACCAGCCAAACCGTTGAAGCCCAAACGGGGCGGCCTTCCGGCTGTGTAAATGACGACCAAAAAGACTACGTTGAAATCCGTGTTCGCAACCGGCCTGCTGGTGCTGGTTCCGCTCGCCATCACGCTGTGGGTGATCGGCCTCGTGATCGGGACCATGGACCAGACGCTCCTGCTGTTGCCGGAATCCTGGCAACCCGAGCGGGTCTTCGGCTTTCACCTGCCGGGCCTCGGCGCCGTGCTGACGCTCGCCTTCATTTTCGTCGTGGGCTTGCTCACGCAGAACTTCGTCGGCCAGAAACTGGTCGAGTGGTGGAATGTGATCGTGCGTCACATTCCCGTGGTCGGACCGCTGTATACCAGCGTTAAACAAGTGTCGGACACATTGCTCTCCAGCAGCGGCAACGCGTTTCGCAAGGCACTGCTGATCCGTTACCCGCATTCGGGGGCCTACACCATTGGTTTCCTGACGGGCATCCCCGGCGGCGACGTGGTCAATCACCTGACTGAAGATCATGTGAGCGTCTACGTGCCGACCACGCCGAATCCCACCTCGGGTTTCTTCCTGATGGTGCCGAGAAGCGAAGTCATCGAGCTCGACATGTCTGTCGATGCTGCGTTGAAGTACATCGTATCTATGGGAGTAGTCGCGCCGTCCATGCCGCAAGCGCAGGCCGCGCCGCGTCGCCCCGTCGATCCGCCGCTGTAATGCCGGCGCGCTGCGAACAACGCTTTGAGCTTGTGCGCGCGCACCGTTGATCAATGAATAACGAAAGACACAACATCATGTCGATGAGATCCGAATACTGCGGTCTGGTGACCGAAGCCCTGCTGGGCCAAAGCGTTTCGCTGTGCGGCTGGGTACATCGCCGGCGCGACCATGGCGGGGTTATTTTTATCGATTTGCGTGATCGCGAGGGCCTGGTGCAGGTCGTCTGCGATCCCGATCGCGCTGAAATGTTCAAGATCGCCGAAGGCGTGCGCGGCGAGTTTTGCGTGCAGGTGAAAGGCGTCGTGCGCGCTCGTCCGGAAGGCACGGCGAACGCCGGGCTGACGAGCGGCAAGATTGAAGTGCTGTGCCATGAGCTGAATGTGCTGAACCCGTCGGTGACGCCGCCGTTCCAGCTCGACGACGACAACCTCTCCGAAACCACGCGCCTCACGCACCGTGTACTCGACCTGCGCCGTCCGCAAATGCAGCAGAACCTGCGTTTGCGATACCGCGTGGCTATTGAAGTGCGCAAGTACCTGGACGCGCAGGGTTTTATCGATATTGAAACGCCGATGCTCACCAAGAGCACGCCGGAAGGTGCGCGCGATTATCTGGTTCCGTCGCGTACGAACCCGGGTCAGTTCTTTGCGCTGCCGCAGTCGCCGCAATTGTTCAAGCAATTGCTGATGGTGGCGAACTTCGACCGTTACTACCAGATCGTGAAATGTTTCCGCGATGAAGACTTGCGCGCGGATCGTCAGCCGGAATTCACACAGATTGACTGTGAAACGTCGTTTTTGACGGAACAGGAAATTCGCGATCTGTTCGAAGCGATGATCCGTCACGTCTTCAAGGAGACTATCAACGTTTCGCTCGACGAAAAATTCCCGGTCATGCTGTACTCGGAAGCCATGCGCCGTTTCGGCTCGGACAAACCGGACCTGCGTGTGAAGCTGGAATTCACGGATCTGACGGACGCCGTGCGCGACGTCGACTTCAAGGTCTTCAGCACGCCCGCCAATTCCAAGGACGGCCGCGTGGCGGCGATTCGCGTGCCGCGTGGCGGCGAGATGACGCGCAGCGAGATCGACGGTTACACGGAATTCGTGCGTATCTACGGCGCGAAGGGCTTGGCCTGGATCAAGGTGAACGACATCGCGAAGGGTCGCGACGGCTTGCAAAGCCCGATCGTGAAGAACCTGCACGACGCATCGATCACCGCGATCATCGAGCGGACCGGCGCACAGAACGGCGACATCATTTTCTTCGCGGCGGATCGTTCGAAAGTGGTGAACGACAGCTTGGGCGCGTTGCGTCTGAAGATTGGCCATTCGGAATTCGGCCGTGCGAACGGCTTGTTCGAAAAGGGCTGGAAGCCGCTGTGGGTGACCGACTTCCCCATGTTCGAATTTGATGAGGAAGACAACCGTTACGTGGCCGCGCATCACCCGTTCACGAGCCCGAAGGATGAGCATCTGGAATATCTGGAAACGGACCCAGGCCGCTGCCTCGCAAAGGCCTACGACATGGTGCTGAACGGCTGGGAAATTGGCGGCGGATCAGTGCGGATTTATCAGGAAGAAGTGCAGAGCAAAGTGTTCCGCGCGCTCAAGATTGGCGCTGAAGAAGCGCGTCTCAAGTTCGGCTTCCTGCTCGACGCACTTCAGTACGGCGCGCCGCCGCATGGTGGTATTGCTTTCGGACTGGACCGGATCGTGACGATGATGGCGGGCGCCGATTCCATCCGCGACGTGATCGCTTTCCCGAAGACGCAGCGTGCGACCGACTTGTTGACGCAAGCGCCGAGCGAAGTGGACGAGAAGCAGTTGAAGGAACTGCATATTCGTTTGCGTGCGCCGGAGCCGAAGCCGCAGTAAGCTTTAGCAGCATCACGGGTTGAAACGGAAAAGGCGCCGCAGGCGCCTTTTTCCGTTTATGGGGTCAAGCAAGCAGCAGCCCCCAACCCCTCCCCCATTTGCAACATCCGAAACGAAACTACCTCCCGGTGCGCCTTTTCCCGTTTTTAGGTTACATTCTTCGGCCAGCCTCTTAGAAAGGCCGCAACGTTCCAACCATGTCCAAGCCGCCGAAAATTCCCGAGTCTGTCCTCGTTGTCATCCATACGCCCGAACTGGACGTGCTCGTCATTGAGCGCTTCGACCGGCCGGGTTTCTGGCAGTCCGTGACGGGTTCAAAAGATCACATCGATGAACCGCTGGTCTTGACAGCGGCGCGCGAAGTCGCCGAAGAAACCGGCATCGTGGTCGGCAGCCCAGGCGTGCCGGAACGCTCGCTGATCGACTGGCATCATCGGATTGAATACGACATCTATCCTGAATGGCGGCATCGCTATGCCGAAGGCGTCGTGCGCAACGTCGAACACCAGTTCAGCCTGCTCGTACCGCATTGCGTTGAAGTGACGCTAGCGCCGCGCGAGCACACCGCCTTTCTCTGGCTGCCGTTCCGTGAGGCGGCGGCGAAGTGTTTTTCATCGTCGAATCGTGAGGCGATCCTGCAATTGCCCGAGCGTCTCGCGGAGCACAGCCGGTGATCGGTTTCGGCACGCCTAAACGGCGGTTCGCCCGGCTCAAGCTAGCCCTGTTCGGCGGACGCCGCCCGGTACGGCTGTGCTTCACCATCAACAACACGGTGCGGCTGTTCAAAACCGGCGTGGAATTTTTCCCGGCGCTGATTGAACGCATCGACGCCGCGCAGCACGAGGTCTCGCTCGAGACCTATATCTTCTGCGACGACCCAGCGGGCCGCGCCATTTCCACCGCGCTGATGAACGCGGCCCGGCGCGGCGTGCATGTACGCGTGATCACGGACGGCATAGGCACCGCGAAACTTCCGCTCTTCGATGAATGGGCGCAGGCGAACGTCGAGCATCGCGTGTATAACCCGCATCTGTTCGGGCAGCTTGGCTTCTCGCGGACGCATCGCAAGCTCGCGGTCATCGATCATCACATTGCGTTCTGCGGCGGCATCAATATTGTCGATGACTTCGACCAGAACGGTGTCCATCTCGACCATGCGCGCTGGGATTTTGCGCTAGAGGCGCAAGGCCCGGTGGTCAAGGACGTCCGTGAAGCCATCGATCTCCAATGGCAGCGGATTCGCCTCGGCGTGAAGCCGCTGGCGCCGCGGCCGCAGGATCAGCCACCTACGCCGGGCGCATCGTCGAGAACGAACCGGCGCGCATTGCGAGCACGCCTGCGAGCGCGGCGGGGCCTGATTCACGCGGTCGATCAGCCGTGCGTGGCGTTCGTCGCCCGCGACAACCTGCTCAACCGGCGCGCAATCGAAAAGGCTTACCTCGCCGCGATTGCACACGCGGAAAAAGAAGTGATGCTGGCGAATCCGTATTTCATGCCAGGGCGCAAGCTGCGCCGCGCGCTGGCGCGCGCAGCGCAGCGTGGCGTTCGCGTCACACTGGTGATCGGGAGAAAAGAGTTTGTCGCGCTTGATTACGCGACGCCGTTCTTGTATCGCAATCTTCTGAAGTACGGCGTGCGGATCGCGGAATACGAGAAAACCATACTGCACGGCAAAGTGGCCGTAGTAGATTCGGATTGGGCGACAGTTGGATCGTCAAATCTGGACGCGTTGAGCCTGGTGCTGAACAATGAAGCAAACATGGTGCTGGTGAACCATGAGAACGAGATCGTGAAGCTGCGTGACGCGATCCTGGCTGCCTTCCACGACGGCCGCCCGATCACGGTCGAGCAATACGCGGCGCGCCCGGTTGGTGAGCGTCTGCTTAACTGGCTCGCCTACAACGCATATCGCACGATGATGAAAATGCTCACCATCGGCCGCTACGATTGAGGCGTAAAAATCGCGGCGCAGTCAAACCCGGGCAGCCCCGACTGGCTGTCCGCCCACAAACCGGGACAAACTGAGAATCATCCTATGGATGTGGCTGGAAGTTAGACCCCGGTTTCTAATAAAAAGCTTGTTTCATGAGCGGCTAGCTATAACAATAGTACGGCCGTTCGATTTTATTTCGATTCAATGAAAACGGTAAAGATCATGCGAAAAGGCGAACAGACACGCGTCGCGATCCTCGATGCTGCGCTGGACCTGGCGAGCCGCGACGGACTTGAGGGTTTGACCATCGGCTTGCTGGCCGAACGGATGCAAATGAGCAAGAGCGGCGTGTTCGCGCATTTCGGCTCGCGCGAGGATCTTCAGGTGGAAGTGGTGAAGGAATACCACCGTCGTTTTGAAGACGAAGTGTTCTACCCGAGCCTGCGCGAAGCACGCGGTTTGCCGCGTTTGCGTTCAATGCTGGCGCGCTGGATGGAAAAGCGCATTGAAGAAGTGACAACGGGCTGTATCTACATCAGCGGCGCGGTGGAGTACGACGATCGCGCCGACAGTGCGGTCCGCGAGCAACTCGTGCATAGCGTGACCACCTGGCGAGCGGCGCTCACGCGCGCGATCAACCAGGCGAAAGATGAAGGGCATCTGCGGGCGGACACCGATCCGGCGCTGATGCTGTTTGAGCTTTATAGCTTCACGCTCGGCCTGCATCATGATGCGCGTTTCCTGCACCTGCCGGAGGCGGTGCAACTGACGCGGGACGCGCTGGAGAAAACGATTGTTTCGTATCAAAGCAACGGCCATTAGGCGTCGGGCGAATCAGCAGAAGGCTGCTGTAGAGCAGATTCGGCGGCGACCAAGGCCCAAGCTTCCTGGACACTTGGAGAAGAAAAATGGGACAGTACACTGCGCCGCTGCGTGACATGCAATTTGTCTTGCACGAATTGCTCAATGTGGAAGCCGAGGTCAAGAACATGCCAAAGCATGCTGACCTTGACGCGGATACCATCAATCAGGTTCTCGAAGAGGCCGGCAAGTTTTGCGCCGAGGTGCTTTTTCCGCTGAACCAGATTGGCGACCGCGAAGGCTGCACGTATGAAGGCGATGGTGTCGTGCGCACGCCGGCGGGGTTCAAGGAAGCCTACAAGCAATACGTGGAAGCGGGCTGGCCGGCACTGGGTTGCGATCCGGAATACGGCGGCCAGGGCTTGCCTGCGTTCGTGAACAACGCGCTGTTCGAAATGCTGAACTCGGCAAACCAGGCCTGGACGATGTACCCCGGCTTGTCGCACGGCGCGTATGAATGCGTTCACGCGCACGGCGCGCCGGAGCTGCAGAAGACGTACTTGCCGAAACTCGTCGATGGCACCTGGACCGGCACCATGTGCCTGACTGAACCGCATTGCGGCACGGATCTGGGCATGCTGCGCACGAAGGCCGAGCCGAACAGTGATGGTTCCTACGCCATCAGTGGCACCAAGATCTTCATCTCGAGCGGCGAGCATGACCTGGCTGAGAACATCGTGCATCTGGTGCTCGCTCGTTTGCCGGGCGCCCCCATTGGCACGAAGGGTATCTCGCTGTTCATCGTGCCAAAGTTCATTCCGACGGACGCCGGCGCTCCCGGCGAACGCAATGGCGTGAAGTGCGGGTCCATCGAACACAAGATGGGCATTCACGGCAACTCCACCTGTGTGATCAATCTGGACTCGGCGAAGGGCTGGCTTGTCGGTGAGCCGAACAAGGGCTTGAACGCCATGTTCGTGATGATGAACGCGGCGCGTCTTGGCGTTGGCATGCAAGGGCTGGGGCTGACGGAAATCGCGTATCAGAACTCACTGACGTATGCGAAGGAACGGCTGCAAATGCGTTCGCTGACCGGCCCGAAGGCGCCGGAAAAAGCGGCTGATCCGATCATCGTGCATCCGGATGTTCGCCGCATGCTGCTCACGCAAAAGGCCTACGCCGAAGCGGGCCGCGCGTTCACGTACTGGGCTGCGCTGAACATCGATAAAGAACTGTCCCACGCTGATGAAGCCGCGCGTAAAGACGCCGCCGATCTCGTCGCGCTGCTCACGCCGGTCATCAAGGCGTTCCTGACGGACAACGCGTTCGAAGGCACGAACATGGGCATGCAGATCTACGGCGGCCATGGCTTTATCTCCGAATGGGGCATGGAGCAATATGTGCGCGATGCCCGCATCAACATGATCTACGAAGGCACGAATTCGATTCAGGCGCTGGATCTGCTCGGCCGCAAGATTCTCGGCGACATGGGCGCGAAGCTGAAGAAATTCGGCAAGCTCGTGACGGACTTCGTTGAGCAAGAAGGCGTGAAGCCGGAGATGCAGGAGTTCATCAACCCGCT
>NZ_JAQGMM010000054.1 GCF_028292365.1 Caballeronia sp. | reverse complement strand
GGGAGTTCGGTGCCGACGTCATCAAGATTGAAGCGCCGGATAACGGCGACCCGCTTCGCAAATGGCGAAAACTGCACGAGGGCACGTCGCTCTGGTGGTATCTGCAGTCGCGCAACAAGAAGTCCGTATGTGTGAACCTGAAGTCCCCCGACGGTGTCGATGTCGTCAAGCGTCTCGCCGCGGACGCCGATGTCGTGATTGAAAACCTCCGTCCCGGTGCGCTTGAGAAACTCGGCCTTGGCTGGGACGTGCTGCACGCGATCAATCCCAAACTCACGATGGTCCGCATCTCCGGATACGGGCAGTCGGGACCGTATCGCGATCGTCCGGGCTTCGGCGCGATCGGCGAGGCCATGGGCGGCATCCGCTATACGACCGGCGAAGTCGATGGCGCGCCGGCACGCGTGGGCGTGTCGCTCGGCGACTCGCTGGCTTCGCTGCACGGGGTGATCGGCGCGTTGATGTCGATCCTGCGCGTGAAGACCGGGCAGGGCTTGGGCCAGGTCGTGGATGTATCGCTGGTCGAAAGCGTCTTCAACCTGATGGAAAGCCTGATCCCCGAATACGACTTGCTCGGACACGTGCGCGAGCGCAGCGGCGGTGCATTGCCTGGCATCGCGCCGTCGAATACGTATCGCACCGAAGACGGCGCTTTCGTGGTGATCGCGGGCAACAGCGATCCGATCTTCAAGCGCCTGATGCATGTAATAGGCCGCGCCGATCTCGCCGATGACCCCGCGCTGGCCCGCAACGACGGCCGCGCCGCTCAAAGCGCACGGCTGGACGAAGCGATCACCGCGTGGACCACCCATCATCCGATTGACGACGTGCTCGCCGCGCTCGAAGCAGCGGAAGTGCCGTCCGGCAGGATCTATTCGGTAGCCGACATTGTTGCGGATCCGCATTATCAGGCGCGCGACATGTTGCTTGATGCCGCGTTGCCCGGCGGGGTGTCGGTGAAGATGCCCGGCATTGTGCCCAAGCTCTCCGACACCCCCGGCGAAGTCCGTTGGCAAGGCCCCACGCTTGGAGAACATACGGACTCCGTACTGTCTGATCTCGGCTTTAATGCGAGCGATGTCGCACGGTTGCGCAGCGAGGGCGCTGTGCAATAAGTGGCAGCAAGCGCGTCGCTTCCAGCCACAAAACCTTTCCCTCAACATCAAAGAACACATATGACCGGACGGCCCTAAGCCAGTCCGGCAAGGAGACGATCATGAGCGATCT
Organism: Caballeronia sp.; assembly: GCF_028292365.1. Lineage (GTDB taxonomy): Bacteria > Pseudomonadota > Gammaproteobacteria > Burkholderiales > Burkholderiaceae > Caballeronia. Next base: position 20,632 of record NZ_JAQGMM010000054.1, on the reverse strand, counting down.
TGACGCCACGGCGGCCGTACCGCAGGCACACACAGAAAACGACTTCAAGGCGGTGATCAGCAAGGTCGCCTGGCGGCTGATGCCACTGATCATGATCTGCTATTTGTTCGCATTTTTTGATCGAATCAACATCAGCTTTGCGAAGTTTCAACTGCAAAGCGATCTCGGTTTCTCCGACACTGCCTACGGTCTCGGCGCCAGCCTCTTCGTGATCGGCTACGTCTTGTTCGAAGTCCCGAGCAACTTGCTGCTTTACAAGGTCGGCGCCCGTCGCTGGATCGCGCGCATCATGATTTCCTGGGGAATTGCCACTAGCGCCATGGTGCTGGTCGGCAACGAATGGCAGTTCTATGCGCTGCGCTTCATCATCGGCGCAATGGAAGCGGGGTTCGCCCCCGGCGTGCTGTACTACCTCACGTTGTGGTTTCCGGCGAGCCATCGCGGCCGCATCACGTCGATGCTGTTTCTTTCCTCGGCATTCTCCGGGCTGGTGGGTGCGCCGTTGTCGGGTCTGGTCCTCGGACACATGGACGGGGTGCTTGGCATCCGCGGATGGCACTGGCTATTCCTGCTTGGCGGCTTGCCGTGTGTCGTTCTCGGCCTGCTGGTACTCAAGCTGCTGAAGGACCGGATTGAAGACGCGGGTTGGCTCAGCGCCTCGGAAAAAACACTGCTGGCAAGCCGCATCCAGCGACACACCCCGCACTCGGGCGCCGGCAGTTCGCTACTCGATGCAGTCAGGACACGCGGCTTCCTGATGCTCGGACTGATCTATTTCTTGATCCAGGTGGCGTCGTACGGGCTCAATTTCTGGGCGCCGCAACTCATTCGAAGCGCCGGTACGCACAACCCGACCACCATTGGTTTGCTGACGGCCGTGCCCTACATTTGCGGTGCGATCGCCATGGTCGTGGTGGGCCGTCTCTCCGACGCGTCGGGCGAGCGCCGCAAGTTCGTCTGTGGCCTGCTGGTGATGGCGGCGATCGGTTTTTTTGCAGCCGGTTTCTTCGATAAACAGACTGGCTTCCTGATCGTGGCGCTCGGCGTGATGGGAGCGGGCGTGGTGGCTTCGATTCCCGCGTTCTGGGCGTTGCCGCCGAAGCTCCTGACGGGGGCGGGCGCGGCAGGCGGCATAGCGCTGATCAACACCATCGGGCAACTCGGCGGCATTGTGAGTCCGGTGATGGTTGGGCGGGTTCGCGACCTGACCGGCAGCACGACGCCTGCGTTATACGCGATCGGCGCGATGAGTCTCATCGGCGCATTGCTCCTGCTATTCGGTTTGCCGGCGATATTGCGCGAGAAGGATGCGTCTGAGGCTCGCATTTCCCGGAGATAACCTGTCCCCGGCGGTTTTATTCTCAAGGGTCATTTAACGCCTTATAAAACTTAAAACCGCTCGTCGCGCGCGGGGGAAAATCCAGTTGCAACCCTATTGAAACCCGATACGTTGTTAAATATGGACAAGGGTTTGTTGCAATGGGCCAATATAGATAAGTCAAAGTCGACCGTGACAAATAATTCCGGCCGCTTTGTTCAGCGGATTAGCGCGCCGGGAAATTGCCCGTATTTTGGTCTGGGAGCCTCGTTTTCGTCCTGCGTTTGGCACCGTGCAGCCACTTTTATCGGTTGTCCAGTTTCGAGTTCGGCTAAAAGTACCGTCCATCACGAATTTTGCGCAAGTGCCGGAAAAAGCGACCGATGTACTTCAACTAATCCTTTAGAAATCGTCGTGACACCTCCGCTGGTCAAGCACCTCCGCCATCCATTCAATGCCGGGCAAGGTCCGATTTGCCTTGCCTCAAACAACGATTTAGCGCATTCTTAATCGTTCCGATGCCGATGACCGTCGGTTTGCATATCGGTTTTCAGCAGATTTTCACGACGGTCGGCGCAGTGTGTCCAGCGAGTGCGTTATGACCATCCATACCATCGAATATCGCGGCTATGCATTGCGCGCTTATTCGCAGCAGATTTTCCCGCCGCATGGCGATCCGTTCGCAAAAGGTCCCAAGCGTTTTTCCGCGATTGTTCAGATAGATGCCGTACCGTCAGACAGCGCAACGTCCAAGCGCTATTCACCGGCGATCAAAGGTCCCGAGCCGGCCAGTGCTGACGACGCCATTGAGCTGGCCATGCAATACGGTCGAGACATTATCGACGGCAAGGTTCAGGCCGGTGCACTGTATAACGCGCGAAGCGGTCGTTTTTCCCGCTCGGTGCGGCGGTTCCAGCCATCTGTGACGGCTGCGGCCGCACCTTTGCAGCCAGGCGGCGCAGACAACGCCACATGAGCGGTGACGCTCGCAGTACGCAGTAGCCACGCGTGACAAGACCTCGGGGCGTCGCGCAATAACCGAAGAAACATCATGAACGACACTGTAAGAAGCTATCGCGGCCTCGAAATAATTCCGCTGATCTACCCGCACAAGCCGCGCGGTGCGGACGGTTCCCGCCATTACGACTCGGGTTTCGACGCCGCCGTGAAGATTTCGCGGCGCGGCGTTGACGACAGCACGACCACCAGCCGCGTGTATCGCGTGCCGGGCACCGGTCCGTTCAGCGGCTCGGGTGAAGCACGGCTTGCGTCCACGCGTTATGCAGAAAGTCTGATCGACGGCAACGTCGCGGGCGAATCCATCGCCGATCTATGAGTTATTCGCTCGATCACCCGCCCATGACCTCCTCGTTCGATCTCCGGACGGCCGACAAACCGGCTGGATGGGCCAATTACAACGTGGCGGCCTCGTCAAGGCGCGCAACGGGCGGAACCATGCCCACGCTACGTGTGACGAGGCTAAGCGACAAGCGCGTGATCTATCCGTTTGTCGGCTGTGCGGACATGCCGCTTTTCCCCGACGCGCAAGGCGCGCGCGATTACGCCGAACAATATGGCGCAAGCCTGGTGGACGGTGATATCGCGGTGCCTGAGTGATAACGAAGTGACCAACCGTACTTGCCGAGCCTGTGAAGTGGCTGCTAGCAGGACAAGTTACGGCAAATCGGGTGTGATCGTTTCATTGTGTGACTAGGCCGGGTCCGAAATAGCTTGACACCGCGCCTCGCGCCACGTAATCTGTAAGTCGAAGTATTCAAGAAGCTCGATTGCTGTTCATCATTCTGCCTCGTTATCTCCGCGGTATTTGTTGTCCTCTCACTTCCTTGAAGCTTCTCTCGCCTCAATACGGGGTTGCATCATCTTTATATTTTCAAGGATTTAATATGGATACCGGTATCGTTAAGTGGTTCAATGACAGCAAGGGCTTCGGCTTCATTACGCCTGACGCAGGCGGCGACGATCTCTTCGCCCACTTTTCGGAAATTCGTAGCGACGGCTTCAAGACGCTCGCCGAAAACCAAAAGGTTAGCTTCGAAACCAAGCAAGGCCCGAAGGGTCTGCAAGCTTCGAACATTACCCCGCTGTAATTGGTGGTAGTGTGATTTATCGCGTAAACTGGCTCACGCCATTTTACGCGAGTAATAAATGTTTTCGCGGAGCTTCGGTTCCCGGTCGTGGCAGTCGCTCTTGTTATATGCATTGAACGACGCCGCTACCATCAGCATTGCACCTGTCTGCCTCTGCTTGCATCTGTTTGCACTTCCACTTTAGTCCGCTCTAGTTAGTCTGCTTTAGTCCCTCTGCAATCTCCTGCAACTTCGCTGCCACATGTCGCGATCTAAAACGAACGCTAATTGTTCGTTAGCGCGCTTGTGATTTCGGCTGCTGTCTGCTGTTTTTCTGCTGCTTCCTCTGCGAATTTTTAAGGCCTCGTGCCTGTTATCAACGCGTCCTGACAATCAATGTATGTCGGACCCGCGTTTGTTCGTGTGTGTCACTAATGCATAATTCCAATATTTATTTGTACAACGGCTATAAAGTCGTTCCTTCTGCGCATCGTTTGCCGGATGGATCATTTGCGTCGAACCTTTTGCTTGAGCGCCATAGTGGCAGCGAGAAGGGCAACCGCTACCAGTTCCACGTTCTCGACTATTTCAAGAACGAGGCCCAAGCGATCGGTCACTCGCGCGAGTGGGCGCGCGAATGGGTGGACACCCGCGGTTGATAGCAGCGGTGGGTTCGTGGCGAATCCCCGGTGAATCTGCGGCGAATCATTCCTCGGTCCCATTGAAACGGTTTGCTGTTAAAAGCATGCCCCAGACATCCGTTGTTTCAAGCCTGATCTCTCAAGTCCGATCCACTCGGCTGGCTCTAATAGTCCCCTGGCACACGCAACAAGAGCGTCTGTCCCGTCGGCGCACCATCAGGTGCGCCGTTTTAGTTTCAAGCCTATCGATGTGCGTTTGCGCCCTGAGAACGCTGTTGCGCTTGTCTTGCATTAGCCTATAAAACCAGTCCCAAAATACTTGAGGTGAGTAAAGTGGCGCGACTGCGGTCGCGCCGCTTTTAGCTCGCTGTGCATGCACTTTTCGGGTGGCGTCGCTTTATATGTTGATCGCGCTGTGTTCTTAATCTTCAGTCCGGATGACGCTATCGTTCAAATTATGCTTCGTTATCCAAATAATTATTTTGAGGTTGGTCTCGTCGCGCTGTGCTCTTTATATCGACACGCTGGCTTTTAAACGTTCGCTTGTCAGGCGCTCGTCCCGGTGGCGCCCCAGTCTTGCTGCCAGCGGCCCGCTCGTTGAATCGAACCGTCTTTATCGCTTTCTAATGCCGCGAATTCGCGGTATTCCTGTCGGGCGAGCACGTGCACCCCAGCAGCGCGCTCATCCCGAACCGTTCAACACCGGAGCCGTCGATGTCCTTATATCTTCTTGCCCTGTTGATAGGCGTTGTCGCCGGACTGCGGGCGATGACTGCTCCCGCCGCTGTAAGCTGGGCTGCGCATCTCGGCTGGCTGCCCGTCCAGCACACGCCGCTCGCGTTCCTCGGCGCGACCGTCACGCCTTATATCCTGACCGTACTTGCCATTGGCGAACTGATCACCGACCAACTTCCAAAAACTCCCAGCCGCAAGGTGCCCATGCAATTCGTCGCACGGCTCGTGACCGGCGCGGTGAGCGGAGCCGCGCTGGGTGCGGCGGCGGGCTCGATGATTGGCGGCGCGGTGGCGGGGCTGATCGGAGCAATTATTGGCACCCTGGGCGGCGCGAGCGCCCGCGGTGCGCTGGCTCGCGCGATGGGGCGCGATTTACCGGCGGCGCTGATAGAAGACGTAATAGCGGTCGGCGGCGCGGTGTTGATCGTCATTTCGCTTGCTTGAGTTTCGTCTCGGTGCAACCGGGTATGAATGGCGTCGACGTCGGCATCGGCGCTGTTTCAGCGTAAATTCAGCATGGCTTCAGCGGGTTTTCAATATCGGCACCGCTTCGGTATCGAGAAATAGGTCGCGAGCATCTCCGCCAGGCGCCAGGTGGCGCAGGGCCGCCGGCAGTGGGCGTCGAAGCCTGCGTCTTTCAGGGTTTCAACAGGATCGGCCGGCCAGATGTTGCTGATCGCGACCAGCAGGCGGCCGGTGACGTCGGCGTCGGGGCGCAGCGTGCTGATGAAGGCATAACCGGATTCGCTGTCGAGCCGCGTATCCAGTATCAATGCCTGGGGTTTCCAGTTCTGCAGCAGCGAACGCGCCGATTTCAGGCTCTGGGTGTGCATGACCTGCAGCCCGGTCAGCCGCAGCAGCGCGGCCAGCGATTCCCCGATCAGTTTGTCCTGATGGGCGATCAGTACCCGCGGTGCGCCGATTGGCATGCGTGCCTGCTTGTCGCTCCACAATGCAAAGTGTCTCTCGTCATCCGTGCCTGAACGATTGCTCATGGTGTCCTCCTTCTGGTTTTGTGTGACTGGGCGGGGCGCCGGAGCCGTCGCTGGAACCAGATGAGCTCCATAAACGGCAATTGCGGGTCCGACGTTGGGAGTGCTGCGGAATCGATGAGTCAGTGTCGCGATTTAACGTTTGCCGCAACACCCGGTCGAGGAGGGGACGTACGCGAATTTTTCGGGGGGGCCGCGGACCCCCCTTCGTATCCCTGCGAAAGGGGGGGTGGCGAGACCCCGACATGCCGTTACCATCAGGGTGTGATTTACGGGAATGGCAATGGAAAACGGTAATTTCAAAACGGTGCTGCTGGTCGAGGATGAGGGGCTCACGAGAAGCGCCATGAAAAGCCTGATCCTTGCCAATGAACCGTTGCTCGATATCGATGAGGCCGACGGCTTCGAACAAGCCACGGAGAAGCTGTCCGCGCGCTCGTACGATCTCGTTTTCCTCGACTATCAATTACGGGGTAATTCCACAGGACTCGATCTGCTGAACTGGATCGGGGAGCAGGAGCGCGAGGTACAGACCATCATGCTGTCCGCACAAGACGATCGCGATACGGTGCTGGAATGCATCAGGAGCGGCGCATGCGGCTTTATTTCGAAGGCGAGTGAGCAAGGGGCGGGCGTGTTCCGCGAGGCCCTCAAGACGATTCTGAGCGGCCGCGTGTATTTGCCCAATAGCGTGCTGGGAAAGGGCGGTCACAGCCCCAAACCGGTGTCCACCCATTCCGGTGTGACGGTGGAGTCGCTGAACCTGCCGCCGCGCCTGACCGAGACGCTGCGCTATTTGTTGCAGGGTTTATCGAACAAGGCGATCGCGAGAAAAATGAATATCAGCGAAAACACCGCCAAGGAGTATTCAAGCGATCTGCTCGCCCGGTTTCATGTGACCCGGCGAACGTTCCTGATCGTGGAAATGGCGCGGCGCGGAATCGAGATGCCGATGGGCAACCCGGCGACCGCGGGCGCAGCGCGGTAGGAAAGCACGGTAGGGAAGGCTGGACCTGAGAGATTTATAAAAATAAGCGTGGATGGGATTTGCCGGTATTCGTGCCTCTACAATGCCGCGTCAGTCTTGTCGCAGTGGCAGGACAAGGGCAATACCGGGATGCCATGCGTGTAGTGATAGAAAAAGCCGGCGACAGCAGCGCGCCGCTCATGGCCGACGGGAAAGCCGGATGCATCGCCACGATGCCTGCGGGTTTCGACACGTACGACCTCGACCACCTGCTGGCTGACATTGCGCAGGACAATATGCATGTTGACGTCGGTTTCGGGCCGGCGGTTGGCGCTGAAGCCTTCTGAAGTTGCTTTTTGCCGACGAGATGTTTCGACAAGGTTGACGACTGTTTGCCCTCCCGTCGGCCGGTTTCTGCGCCCTCAGCAAGCCCTCGCAGTATCGCCCACCGAACGCCCCGATATCAGCGACGCAATCTGCCGGCGCAACTCCGCCGGACTGACCGGCTTGCTCAGCACGTCGTGATCGCATGCGAGCGGCACGATGGTCGCAGCCGGCTCACCGGTGACGACCAGGCACGGGCAACGCCGCCCGAGTTTCGCCGCCGCGAGCATGGCCACTTCGCGTGCTGTTTTCGAATCGCGTAAACGGAAATCCGTGATGATGAGATCCGGATAACGTTCGATGGTGTTCAGCGTCTCCTCGAACTCTTCAAAGCTGCTGGAGGAGTCGAACAGCATGCCCCATTGCACAAGCAACGCTTCCGTCGATGCCCGCACGAGGCTGTCGTCTTCAACCAGCAACACATAGAGTCCGTCCAGCGGCACGGTTTGCAAATCGGCGGCCTCACCTCGCGAACGCGGCGCGGTTTCGCCGAGAGGCGAGCCGCAAATGGGCATTTCGAGCGAGAAGCGCGAACCGCGCCCTTCCGCCGATTTCAACTCGATCCGATGCTCCTCTAATATGGACACCACGGCGTTCACGATCGACAGGCCGAGGCCGAGTCCCCGATCGTTGTCCTGCTCGGCGTTGCCGACCTGGAAGAACGGCTGGAAGATCGAGTCCCAATGTTCGGACGCGATGCCAATGCCGTTGTCCACCACATCAATGCGCGTTCGCGTGGCCGAACGCACCACGCCCACAATGACCACGGGCTCGGCTTTCTTGCTGGCATCGGCGTAACGAATCCCGTTCGACACCAGGTTCACGATAGCCCGCCCGAGCCAATGGGCGTCGCTGCGTACGTACACGGGCGCGTGAGGCATGCGCAGCCGCAACTCGACGCCGTGCATGGCCGCGAGCGGGCGCAATTGTTCCGCCGCTTCCAGCACGGCGATCTTGAGATCGAACACGTGATAGCGCGGCACGACCCGGCCCGATTCGAGCCGCGACAGATCGAGCACCGCGTTCAGGAAGCGCGCGAGGATCACCGACGAACGGCCGGATTCATCGATCAGCCGGGCGGCTTCGGTGACATCGTCGTGATGCAGCGCTTCGGCGGCAGCTTGCAGGAAGAGATTGAGCGCGTGCATGGGCTGCCGCAAATCGTGCGTGGCGGCGGCAAGGAAATTCGACTTTTCGCGGCTGGCGGTTTCCGCGGCCAGCATCTGTTGCTCCTTGAGCGCGAGCAATGCATTCGTCTTGGTGTCCTGATCTTTCTTCGACGCCAGCAGGTCCAGGTGCTTTTTTTCCAGTTGAACGTTTGCGGTGAGGAGCTCGTTATTGAGCACACCGAATGCACGCTCTGCCGCGAAGCGCTCACGCGATACCCGCTCCGCATGCACGCACACGCCGTGACCGATCACGACCACATTGAAGAGATAGAACAGGCCCATGTAGAAGTCTTCAGGCGAGAGAATCCTGATGGTGAGTTGCAGCAGGATGATCGCTGAAAACGTGACCACGGCAGCCGTCAGCGCCACGCTGGACTTCAGGTAGAAGAAGCCGAACTGGAAGAAAAATACGAGGTAGAGACCAACGAAATACCACGTGTAATTGAACGGTCCGGGGCTCAAGGCCACCAGCAGAAGCAGTATCAGGTTGCAGCCGTAGACGCCGGTGAGGATCACGCGCTGGGACGTGGCATGCGTCGCGAACGACGCCCTCAAGGTCAGGCTGCCGACGAACACGAGCAACACGATGCCGGCCAGCCGCAGTGCCATGATCTGCATGAAGACGGGGGCAAGCACGGCGCTTTCGCGGCCGAAATTGAAGTCGTACCAGAGGAAGCAGACCCATACGCTCAGCGCGAGAAGCGCCGATGCACGGCGAAACGCGCAGAAACGACGGCAATGGTCTTCGAGGAATTGTGCTTCGAAGGCGGCTTCAGGAAAGGGCTTCGGTATCGAGAGATTACGGACGAGGCTCAAGCCCGCATCGCGCGCGGACGAGGAGAAAAGCCGCGACGGTTTGGGCGCGGCCATGTCGGCAACATGTTCGGGAACGTCCATGATTCGCTCACTCGAAAAAGGGCGTGATCGATTACTTTAGCTGACCACGCGCCTGAAGCAAACACCGTTTTTCTGCAAATCCCAAGTGCCTATCCGCCATGACTGCATGTCATTGGCGTGATGACCGGGGCGCGCTCGCTAAGGGCCAGCTCTCACGCTACGCTTGGCTCTCATGTTTACCGCATCGATATTCCGTTATTGCTTATTCGTCTGATCTTTAAACAGGTACCGTCATGTCACGCATTTTCATTACAGGGTCCGCCGATGGGCTCGGTCAAATGGCCGCCCGTCTACTCGTGGCGCAAGGGCATCAAGTGGTCTTGCATGCCCGGCATGCCGAGCGCGCGCATGAAGCGATGCAAGCCGTAACGGGCGCGGAGGCTGCCGTGTCCGGCGATTTATCGAGTATCGAAGAGACTACTCTTGTGGCCGGGCAGGTTAACCGGTTGGGCCATTTTGATGTCGTGATCCATAACGCCGCGGTAGGGTATCGCGAGCCGCGGCGCATTGAGACGGTTGACGGCTTGCCGCACGTTTTCGCCATCAACACGCTTGCGCCCTACATCCTGACCGCGTTGATCGATAAGCCCCAGCGTCTGGTCTATCTTAGCTCCGGATTGCATGAGAGCGGCGATGCCAGTCTCGACGATCTGCTTTGGCAGCAGCGGTCCTGGCAGGGTTCAAACGCCTATTCCGATTCAAAATTACACGACATCTTGCTCGCGTTCGGGGTGGCGCGCCGCTGGCCCGGCGTGTTCTCCAATGCCGTGCATCCTGGCTGGGTGCCGACCAAAATGGGCGGCTCGGGCGCACCCGATGACCTCAAGGCCGCGCCGCAAACACAGGCCTGGCTGGCCCTCAGCGATGAGCCTGCCGCAAGGGTGACCGGTGAATATTTCTTCCATATGAAACGGCGCGAGCCGAGCGCGGCCGCCCGCGATGCTGATTTGCAGGATCGGCTGATCGAGGCGTGTGAGCGCTTGTCCGGGATTCGGCTGCCAGAGTGAGGAGGGGCGTGTGGAACGACTGGTTGTACGTTATACCGCCCGGCGCAAGCATGTGAATGCGCCGGGCGCTATGGGTTGGCGCTTATAGGGGCGTATTCGGACGCAACCAAGCGGACGCAACCAAGCAGCCGCAACCAAGCGTGCGCATGGCGCGCCCCTACGGTCCCTTAAATCAACTCGGATATCTCGATCAGGTTCAGATCGGGATCGCGGACGTAGACCGAGCGAATCTTCTGCGTGGCGCCGGTCCGCTCGACCGGCCCTTCCAGGATCGGCCACTCGCACTGCTTAAGGTGCGCAATCACATCATCCAGCGGCACGGCTGCGATGAAGCACAGGTCCAGCGCGCCCGGCACCGGCACATGGGCCTTCGGCTCGAACTCCTTGCCGCGCACATGCAGGTTGATTTTCTGGTTGCCGAACTTGAACGCAGTCCTTCCCGCGCCGAAGGTTTCGAGCTTCATCTGCAGGACTTCGGTGTAGAAATGGCGCGTCGCCGCTTCGTCGATGCAAGTCAGAACGAGGTGATCCAGGTGATCGATGATGGTCATGTCAGGCGCCTTCCTTGGCAAATGCCTGTTGTACGGGGGCGCCGCCTGCATCAATCGGCGGCGCGTCGTGCAGGTCGAGCCGGCGGCCAGCCTTGAGGATCTGGCTCGGCACGTCGTGGCCAATCAGGCCCGGCAGCAACGCCGCTGCGTTGAGCGTCGCGGCGAGATCGACGCCGGTGTCGTAGCCGTCCAGTTCCAGCATATGGACTAGTTCCTCCGTACATACGTTGCCGCTCGCGCCGGGCGCATAAGGGCACCCTCCAATGCCGCCAAGCGATGCATCGAAACGATCGATGCCTGCATCCAGCGCCGCCAGCGTGTTGGCCAGCGCCATGCCGCGCGTGTTGTGAAAGTGCAGCGTGAGTTCGAGTGCGGGGAATGCCGCGCGTACGCGCTCGCAGAGTGCCTTCACCTGTGAGGGGAACGCCATGCCCGTGGTGTCGCAGAGGGTCACGCCCCGCACGCCGAGTCTGGCAAAACGCTCGGTCCAGCGCAGCACTTCTTCCACCGCGACGTCGCCTTCCATGGGGCAACCCATCGATGTGGACAACGATACGTTGATGGCTACCGGTGTTGACTTCACCACGCTGATCACATCGCTCAATTGCGCAAACGACTGGTCGCGGCTCATGCGCAGGTTCGCGCGGTTGTGGGTCTCGCTCACCGACATCACGAGGTTGACTTCATCGACACCGCACGACAGCGCGCGCTCCGCCCCGCGCACATTCGGCACGAGCACCGTGTAGACCACGCCTTCGCGCCGCGCAATGCCATGCATCACAGCTTCGGCGTCGCGCAACGCGGGGATAGCTTTCGGCGATGTAAACGACGTCACTTCTATCTTCGCGAATCCGCATGCGCTCAGGGCGTTGACCAAGGCGATCTTCGCGTCGGTATCGACGAATTGCTTTTCGTTCTGAAAGCCGTCTCGGGTCGCGACTTCCTGGATATACAGGCGTTTCATGGAGCTCCTCATGTCGGATGGTGGCGCCGGATGGTGGCGCGTTATACAGACATGATGAACCTGCGTCGACGGCCTGAAAATTACTGGATTTTCCACGACCGTTTCCAAATTGGAAAGGCTCGCACGGGCGGCTTCGCACGCCAAACGCTTCGTCATGGCACAGTCTTGGTTAATCCCTACTTTTTCGGCAGGAGCCTTTTTCGATGTCCGATTTCATTCTCGACAATCCGTTTCTCGAATTCCTCGATGCACGCCTCGTTGCGTGGAAGAGCGGTTACGCCGAGTTCCGCATGCCGATTCAAGCGCGTAATCTGAACCGGCAAGGCGTGTTGCAAGGCGGCGCGGTGGCAACCCTGCTCGATGCCGCATGCGGTTATGCAGGTCTCTATGCCGAGCAGGGCGAACCGGCCATTCACGGTTTTACGCTTTCGCTGACGGTCAATTATCTCGACACAGGGTTGGGTGAAAGCGTCACGGCGAAAGGGTTTATCGAACGGCAAGGGCGCAGCATATTTTTCTCGCGCGGCGAAGCATGGGTCGATGACAAGCTCCTGATTGCAAGCGCGCAAGGGACATTCAAATATGCCGGCACGCACGGGAAGAAGTGATTTTTTTACAAGCGACAGGCAGTAAAACAAGCGCCGGTTCCCCGGCGCTTCGACCTTGACCAACAAGCACACACGCGACGGGATCAAGCGGCCGGCTTGAGCACCACCTTGGTCCAGCCGTCGTCACGAGCATCGAAGTGCTCGTAACCTTCGGGCGCTTTCTCGAGCGGCAACTCATGTGAAACAATCACCGACGGTTTAGCCTTGTCCGCGGCAATCAAATCACGCAGCTTGCGGTTATACGCCTTCACGTTGGCCTGTCCCGTCGCAATGCGCTGGCCCTTCATCCACATCGTGCCGAAGTCGAATGCGAGTTGACCCTTTTGCATCAGCTTGTCCTCCGACTTCGGATCTTCCGCCACGAACACGCCCACCACGCCAATACCCCCAGTCGCGCGCACCGATTTGACGAGGTTGTTCATCGTCAGGTTCGGCACTTCATGGCCCTTGCAACTGCATTGATAACCGACGCATTCGCAGCCCCGGTCCGCGCCTTCGCCACCGGTCATCTCCAGGACCTGTTCGACCGCTGAACCATCGCTGTCGTCGATGGGGATCGCGCCAATTTTCTCCGCTAGTTTGAGCCGGTCGGGGTGAGAGTCGACGACCATCACTTTGCTCGCGCCTTTGATGCCTGCGGACATGGCCGCCATCAACCCGACCGGACCTGCTCCGTAGATGACCACGCTGTCGCCCGGTTCCACGCCGGCCAGCACGGTCGCGTGATAGCCGGTCGGGAAGATGTCGGACAGCATCACGTAGTCGTTTTCCTTCTCCTCGGCATCGGGTGGCAGCAGCAGGCAATTGAAGTCGCCGAACGGTACGCGCAGGTACTCGGCTTGCCCGCCTTCATACGGTCCCATGCCGGCAAAACCGTACGCCGCACCAGCCATGCCCGGATTGGCCGTCAGGCAGAAACCGGTCAGGCCCTTCTCGCAGTTCTTGCAAAATCCGCAGCCGATGTTGAACGGAAGACAGACGCGATCGCCTTTTTTGATGCGCTCAACCCCGGCTCCGACTTCCACGACCACGCCCAGGTTCTCGTGACCGAAGATACGGTTCGTTTCCATATTGGTCCGGCCTTCGAACATGTGCAGGTCCGAGCCGCAGATGTTCGTGGTCGTGATCTTGACGAGCACATCCGTCGGTCGTTGAATTTTCGCGTCCGGCATTTCCTTCACTGTCACCTTGCGCGGTCCTTCGTACACGAGTGCTTTCATCGTTACTCCTTGGGAGTTATCCATGCCCGCCGGACGGCGGCTGACGATGGTTTCAGCAGTACGCGTTCCCGCGGTGGCCAGTTCGACGAACCGGTAACGATGACGTGCTTAGGTCCGCAGCACGCAGCTTTTGCAGATGGCAGGGGAGTGACCTGCTCGTTAGGAGCGCTGTGTTCGCGTCGGCCGTGCGAGTAGCCGGCGGGACCGATGTCGCTTCGGTCCTATCACCATGACGTGATCGTTCTAGGAGCGGGGTTTATGGTCGCATCTACTCGGAGGGATTGATCCAACGCGTGTCCGGTGTGCCGGTTCGCTAAAAAACCTTATCCGGGAGTCATCGAATGTCGAGAACGTTGGAAGCATCGCCGCCTGAAGTCGATCTTAAAACGCTGCGTAAGGTGATCCTCGCGGCATCGATCGGAAATTTCGTCGAATGGTTCGACTTTGCCGCGTACGGTTTTCTCGCGACCATCCTCACGAAGGAGTTTTTTCCGAGCGGAGACCCGGCCGTCGGATTGCTCAAGACCTTCGCCGTCTTCGCCGTGGCGTTTGCATTCCGGCCGCTGGGCGGTATTGTGTTTGGCGTGATTGGTGACCGCATTGGCCGCAAGCGCACGCTGGCATTGACGATCCTGATGATGGCGGGGGCGACCACGCTGATCGGTTTGTTGCCGACGTATGCCGCCATCGGCGCGCTCGCGCCGTTCCTGCTGACGGTCATCCGTTGCGTGCAGGGTTTCTCTGCGGGTGGTGAATATGCCGGCGCGTGCGCCTACGTCATGGAACACGCGCCGCAGCATAAGCGGGCACGTTACGGCAGCTTCGTGCCGGTATCGACGTTCTCTTCCTTCGCGGTGGCCGCGATCGTTGCCTACGCACTCGACGCGTCGCTTTCCGCCGATGCCATGAGCACATGGGGTTGGCGCGTGCCGTTCCTGGCTGCAGCGCCTATTGGCCTGATCGGGCTGTACTTGCGGATGAATCTCAGCGAAACCCCGGCATTTCGCGCACTTGAAGGCGAGCATGACGTGGCGCACGCCCCCCTGCGCGACACGCTGCGTACGCAGGCGGGTGGCATTCTGAAACTGGGAGCGTTCATCTCGGTGACGGCTTTGTCGTTCTATATGTTCACCACGTATTTCGCGACTTATCTGCAAGTGGCGGGCGGGTTGAATCGTGCAACGTCGCTGCTGATCACGGTGATCGCGTTGTTTTTTGCGGCAGCGCTGTGTCCGCTGGCCGGTCTGTATTCGGACTGGGTCGGCCGCCGGAAGACTGTATTGACAGCATGCATTATCCTGATCGCGACGGTCTACCCGTCGTTCTCGCTGGCGGGATCGGGGCACTTTTTGCCGTCGGTGATTGGCGTGGGCATGCTCGCGATTGGCGCGGCGTTGGCGAATGTGGTGACGGCGCCCTTGTTGTCGGAGGTCTTTCCGACGCGTACGCGCTACACCGCTTCGGCCATCACCTACAACCTGGCCTATACGGTGTTTGGCGGCACGGCGCCGCTCGTCGCCACGTGGCTGATCACGACAACGGGCAACAACATGTCGCCTGCGTTGTATCTGATCGTGATCTCGGTGATGGGGCTGATTGGTGGATTGATGCTGACGGAGACGTCGAAGGTCTCGCTGCATGGTGCGAGCGCGGCTCATCCCGATGCAACCTCCGCCGCTGCGTTGAAAAGCGCACCGGGGTCAGTGGCTTAAGGGTTGTTTACGCGTGTTTATTGGCTCGGGTCGCTGATGGTTTAACAGGTTTGACAACCGCTTCAATAACTACCTCTGGCAATGGCTGGGCGTGCCCTGCGGCTGCGATCACCCGATCCACGAAGCGCAACTTCTCGACGACGGGCGGCGCGAGCGCGAACGGGTACGCGTCCGGCATGCCGAGACTGCGATTCAGGCTGTTTAACGCGTAGGTGAGGGGAAACCACTGTTTCATCAGATGATCGAACGTGGCTTCACCGGGGGGCACCTCGACCGCGAGCGTAGGGTCCAGCGAGTTCCCCGGCATGAGCGCGACGCCGCAGGCCATGGCGGTATCGACGGTGTCCACGATGTGCAGGTAATGCGCCCAGGTTTCCGCCCAATCCTCCCACGGATGCGTGGTCGCGTACGCACTGACAAACGATTTGCCCCAGTGCGGCGGCGCTCCGTCCTTGTAATGCTTGGCCAGCGCTTCGCGATAATTCGCGCGCTCATCGCCGAATAGCTTACGAAAACCCGTGATCCACGGCGTATTGGCAACAAGCCGGTCGAAATAGTAATGACCAATCTCGTGCCGGAAATGGCCCAGCAACGTGCGGTAAGGCTCGCCCATCGCAAGGCGGACGCGTTCCCGTTGCGCGTCATCGGCTTCCGCGATATTCATGGTGATCAGGCCTCTATCGTGACCGGTCAGCACTCTTTTACCGCGTTTATCTTCCAGGAATTTGAACTGCAGGCCAGTTTTCGGGTTGTCCTGGCGTGATTCCACGCGCAGTCCCAGCGCCCCTAGCGTGTACAGCAGGCGGCGTTTGGCCGCTTCCAGCCTGAACCAGTAGTAACGGCGGTTCGCCACGCCCAGGTTGGGAATGGTGTGCGTCAGGCGACAGGCGTGACACAGCGGGTCGGTGGATTCGGCCGGCACCATCCAGTTGCAGACTTTTTCGACTTCGTAGTTGTGACAGCGTTTGTACAGCGTGTCCCGGTGTTCAGGGTGCCGGCTGCGCCAGAGACCGTCGCCCGCGTCTTCGAAGGCACTGATTTCAGCTATTTCGGGGATAAAACCAAGCAGAGATTCGCAGCGTTCGCAGCGAAAATTCTCGAAGAACACCAGTTGATTGCAATGATTGCAATGAAACGTTTTCATAGGCCCGGGGTATCGAAGTACATGCTGCATGTTCCCCTAGTATGGGCATGCGTGCTGGAAGTTCATCGAAGCAACCTGCATGCCGCCGGGGAGACGATTCCAGGGCAGCTTTGGGCCTAGCTTACGCGCTCTGTCAGACCGGCGCGTTCCCGCTGGAGATGCGATATATGCGCAAGCAGGGAAGTGTGAGGGGATACTTGGCTTATAGGAACGTGATGCAGGAACGTGATGCATGCGTTGATGCATGCGTTGATGCGCACAGCACAACGCGGTTCGCCTACATCATTATTCAGGATGCCGATCTAACTCCGATCTGGATCCGATTTAACCCGCTAGCTAGCGAACCCGTTCATCCGTTTCACTGACGCGCGGCGCCGGCACTTGCTCCCACTGGCGCGGCGGCTGCTGTGGCTGGGTCCGGGGGCGAGTCCATCTCCCATCCACCGCCAAGCGCGAGGAACAGGTTGACCTGATCGAGCGCGACCTGTCCTCTTGCCGCGGCCAACTGCGAATTCGTCGTGGTCAACACGCGCGTAGCATCCAGATCGGCGATAAACGACTCCCGCCCAGCCAGATAGAAACGATGAGTCTGGTCGGCGGATTCGGCCGCTGATTTCTGCGCAGCCGTCAATGCATCGGCCCGGGTGTAGTCGGCGGCATACGTGGCGAGACTCGACTGCGTTTCCCGCAGCGCCTTCAACACGACGCCATCGAACTGGGCAAGCGCGGCATCGGCGCCGTATTGCGCTGCTTGAATCCGCCCGCGCTGTCCGTTCACCGGGAAGGTCCAGCTAATCAGCGGTCCGAAGCCCCAACGTGCGGTTGGCTGCGTGCCGAGATCCTCGAGTACCCCCGTTAATCCTGCCGATGCCCCAAGGGTTACTGTTGGAAACAGCGCACCCGTGGCTACGCCAATCCTCGCTGTCGATCCAGCGAGCTTTCGCTCCGCCTCGCGTACGTCGGGACGCCGTCGCAGCAACGCGGCGCCATCGCCGACGGGCAGCGGCTGCGCGATCACCGGCGTCCTGTCGCAGGCAAACACGCCCTTGGGCAGATCAGCGGGCGCACGCGCCAGCAGCGTAGCGAGCTGATATTGCGCAATCCGCCGGCGTGCCGTGAAGACAGGAATATTCGCCGAGAGCGTTTCCACTTGCGTCTGGCCGCTCGTGACATCGGGTGCGTTGCCGCGACCCGCCTGCTGCAAGCGTCGCGACACGGACACCCGCTGGCGCTGCAAGTCGAGTGAGCGCTGCGCGATGCGAAGCTCTTCCGCCGCTGAACAATTCTGCACGTAAGCCCGCACCACGTCCGCTACCACCGTGATGCGCGCCAGATCGGCTGCTGCCTGGGTTGCATCGCTGTCGGCGCGAGCGGCTTCAACGCCGCGTCGCAGCGTGCCGAACAGATCGAGCTCATAAGAAATGTTGATGCCGACATCGCCTTCGTTCGCGACCGGGATCTTTTCGAAGATCAAATATTGCTCCGCCGATTCCTGTGCGCGTTTGAACGCAGCCGACGTCCCGCCTGAGAAGCCGCCTTGCGCCTGCGCCACGCTGAGCGTAGCGCGCGAGCGGCCGAGATTGGCCGCGGCGACGCGCAAATCCGTGTTCGATGCCATGGCTTGCTGGACCAGATCGTCGAGGACGGGGTCGTCGTAGAGACGCCACCAGTGCGCCGGCACTGATCCGGTTGACAGGGTCGATTGACCCGCAGCACCGTCGAGCGGGGCGTTGGCGAATGGTGCATTGACGACGGCGTCTTTCGGTACCGAGTAGTCGGGACCAACCGTAAAACACGCGGCGAGCGCGAGCACGAACGGCGTCAGGACGAGAGCGCGCGGCGTCTTCATTGGCTTGCACCCGGGGCGGAAGCGGTCGCAACGCCGCTAGCTGGCAACACACCGCTCACGGGGGCAGCAGTGGAAGCACCTGAAGCACTTGAAGCACCCGAAGCAGCAACAACACCGCTCGCGCCGCCCGTCGGGTTCGATTTGGCGAGCGGCGCAATATCGCGCACCGATACCGTCGCCGTACGTCCCGCAATCATGCGAAAGTCGGCCGGCACTTCGTCCAATGCGATCCGCACCGGAATCCGCTGTGCCAGCCGTACCCAGCTGAACGCCGGGTTCACGTTCGGCAGCAGATTCGATCCCTGTACCCGGTCGCGATCCTCGATCCCCGCCACGATGCTCTGCACGTGCCCGTGGAGCATCTTCGCCTCGCCCATTATCTTGATGTCCACCTGTTGCCCGATATCGATCCCGTGAAGCTTGGTCTCCTCGAAATAACCGTCGACACGGAAAGAATGCAGGTCCACCACCGACAACACCGAGCGGCCCGCCGTCACATATTCGCCCGTGCGCGGTGCGCGATCGTTGAGATAACCGTCCACGGGACTCACGATCGTCGTGCGCCGCAGGTTGAGCCTGGCGGTATCGATAGCAACATCCGCATCCGCCAGCGCCGCTTCCGCCGTTTGCACGCGCGAGTGGCTTTCCTCAGTCACTTCACGTGCGACGAGGTCGCCGAGCGTGCGGTTGCGGGCGTCTTCCCTTCGCGCCTGATCGAGCGTCGCGCGGCGCTGCAGGGCCGTTGCCTGCGCCTGGCGCAGTGCCAGTTCATAACGCGCCTGATCGATGACAAACAGCACCTGACCGGCGTTCACCGGCTGGTTGTCGACCACGTTCACCTTCACGATCAGGCCACCCACGTCAGGCGCCACTTGCACGACGTCGGCGCGCACATGGCCGTCGCGGGTCCAGGGCGCGAACATGTAGTAGTCAACGAGCCGCCACAACACGAATGCGGCGATCGCCACGACGACAAGCGTAAAGAGGATCTGTCCAACGGAGAACCAGGCTTTTTTCACGATAATTTCACGGTAATAGCCGATGCGAAACAATGACCACGATGCCAAGCACGATCACGTAGATCGCGAGGTCGAAAATGGAGCGATGCCAAACGAAACGGTACAGGCCGACACGTGCGAACACCCGCGTGACAACCAGGCAGAACAGGTACGACACCAGCATCAGTACCAGCGCGGCGGGCAAGTACACGCCGTAGATATCGATTTCACCGATCATCGCGTGGCGTCTTGCAAAAAGAGTTGAAGGAGCGGTGTGTCATGCAGCAGGCCCCGGTTGAGAGGGCGGTGCGGACGCGAGCGTGAGAGTTTCCGGAAACAACGACAAACGCATGCCCACGAGCGCATGCAGCGCATCGCGGATCTGGCGGCCGGGGACGGCCGGTGTTCCGGCCGGCTGCGCTGCCTCGGCCGCTGCTTCGGCAGCCGCTTCTATCTGCACCGCGCCGCCGCGTCTCGTCATGCGCTCAAGCGCTACATCGATTGCTGTCTCCAGGCTCGCCGGCACCGGCTGACGCGCGCCGCGCTCGACGCACTGCTGGAAATACGTGCGCACGCCTTCCAGCACGCGATCGACAGAGGCGAGATCAGCGTCGTGCAGACGTCGCCGCAGACGCCGCAGATCGAGCGAGTTAAACGCAATGCGCAGATCGCGAAAACTTTCGATGGACGGATGACGCTGGTCGTCGCTGGCGGCGAGACGCGGGATGACTTGCATGAGACGGTCGATCATGCGCGCGGTGTGATTTTTCTGGTCGTCGATGGATCGGGCCGATGCGCTCAGCGCCACGTCGCGCCAGCCCGAGCGGATCAGCCGCGCGGCCGCCAGTTCAGCGCCGAACGGCCGCGTCACGCGGGTCCAGACGAACGCGAATAACAAACCCGCCGGTCCCGCCAGATTGCTGTTCATGAAGGTCAGGAAGTTCGCATCGTAGGTGCCCTGGATGCTGATGAACGTGGCAGTGTTCACGGCCGTCAGCATGGTCGCCAAGTTGAATTGCGGCCGCGGGATCAGCGTGCCGATCAGGATGAAGGGGACCGCGAACATGATCACGAGCATGGGGAAGTCATGCACTGTCGGCAGGATCACGAAGAGATACAGTCCCGCGAGCACCACGGCAAGGCAGGTGTAGGTGAAGAACGCAAATACCTGAGGCGCGGGTTCATCGAGGGCAGCGAAGAAACAGCACGCCACCGCAGCCAGCGTGACCGCGCCCGCGCCGTCGTTCCACCCCGACGAAATCCAGAGGCTCGATGCGATAAAAATGGCCAGCGTGGCCGACCCGGCCGAAAACAGCAGCATGCCGCGATCGAAGTACTGCTGCGTGCCACCGAGCCGCCAGTGCCGGTAACGGGGCCGCCAACTGCCAT
>NZ_JAQGMM010000036.1 GCF_028292365.1 Caballeronia sp. | reverse complement strand
TTTGATCGCACGGGCCTCATTCGAGGTTCCGTGCGTATTTCAAACCCTCTTCGATGATCCTCCATGACCCCTCGCGACCTCTCTCCATTCCTGCGCCGCCTGAACGACCACTGCGCTCGCGCACTTGTTGAAGCAGCAAGCCTGTGTGAAACCCGTGCGCATAGGGAGATCGAGATTGAGCACTGGCTGATCAAGTTACTAGAACTTGGCGACGGCGATCTGGTCGCAATCGCACGGCGCTATGAGCTGGAGATGGACGGCATCTGGAACGGTCTGCTGAAGAGCATCGACCGGTTGCCGCGTGAGTTGCGGGGTAAGCCCGGGTTGTCGCAACGGCTTGGACAGATATTGGAAGCCGCGTGGTTGCGCGCTTCGTTTGAGGGCGGTCAGCCTGCAATCCGCTCGGCCCACTTGCTGGCCGTGCTCGCGGATTCTCCGCACCTGTTGTGTGCACCGGATGCGTGGCAGTTGTTGAGTGTGTCCGCTGTGCAGATCGAGCGCTTGATGCCGGAGTTGAATCGGGTGTCGATTGAAGGACAGACTGACGCGCCGAAGGACATCGCGGCTGCCTCGGAGGTTGCGCCTGCGAACGATGGACAGCCGTCATCCGCGCCTCATCACGCTGACTCCGACGCGCTGCAGCGCTTCACTATCGACATCACACAGAAAGCGCGCGACGGCAAGATTGATCCGGTGTTTGGCCGGGAAATCGAGATTCGCCAGATGGTCGATATCCTTGCACGACGCCGCAAAAACAATCCGATCCTCGTAGGCGAACCGGGGGTGGGCAAGACCGCGCTGGTCGAAGGGCTCGCGCTGAAGATTATCGAAGGCGATGTGCCGGCGACAATCCGCAACGTTTCGATTCTCACGCTCGATTTGGGTCTTCTGCAAGCAGGTGCAGGGGTAAAAGGCGAATTCGAGCAGCGACTGAAGAACGTGATCGAGGCCGTTCAAGAGTCGGTGTCGCCGATTCTTTTGTTTATCGACGAAGCACATACGTTGATTGGCGCAGGCAACACGGCAGGTGGCGCGGATGCCGCGAACCTGCTTAAGCCCGCGCTCGCGCGCGGCGAGTTACGCACGATTGCTGCCACCACCTGGTCCGAATACAAACAATACTTCGAACGCGACGCGGCTCTTGAACGACGCTTCCAGATGGTCAAGGTCGATGAACCCGACGACGACAACGCGTGCCTGATGCTGCGAGGCCTCAAGGCGCGCTACGCGCACCATCATGGCGTGCATATCACTGATGCCGCTGTGAGCGCGGCGGTTCGCTTATCGCGTCGTTATCTCACTGGCCGTCAGTTGCCGGACAAGGCCGTCGATCTGCTGGATACCGCGGCAGCACGCGTGCGCATGAGTCTCGATGCGACCCCGATCGCCATCACCACGCGGCGAGCAGAACACGCAGCGCTCGAAGTGGAGCGCGCGGCCTTGCTGCACGATGAGGGGGCAACTTCAGTTGAATACGCGCAGCGTCTTGGGTCTATCGATACCCGTCTGGAAACGCTCACGCGCGAACTGGTGCAACTGGAAGTTGAATTCGCGCAACAAAAGGATACGATTCTGACGCTCTTCGCGTTACGCGCGCGGTGGCATGGCGCAACCGATGAAACCCAGCGTCGCGACTTGCAGCCGTCGATCAAACAGGCGCACGATCAACTCGCCCAGCGTGGCAACGACGCGCTGATTTACGCAGAAGTCGATGAAGCCGCGATCGCGCGTGTGATCGCGGATTGGACGGGCGTGCCAGTGGGCAGTTTGCTATCGGATGAACTTGCGACGCTTCTCGAACTGGAGGCGCGGCTTGGCGATGTCGTGGTGGGTCAGGACGATGCATTGCACGCGCTGGGGAAGAGCCTCCGTGCGGCGAAAGCAGGGCTCAAGTCTGAAGACGCGCCGCTTGGGGTGTTCTTGTTGGTCGGACCATCCGGCGTGGGCAAAACCGAAACGGCGCGAGCGCTCGCCGACTTGATGTTCGGCGGTGAACGCGCACTTCTCACGATCAATCTCTCGGAATACCAGGAAGCTCATACCGTGTCTCAGCTCAAAGGTTCACCGCCGGGCTATGTGGGCTATGGACAAGGCGGTGTGCTGACCGAAGCCGTGCGCCGGCGCCCCTACAGCGTGATTCTGCTCGACGAAGTGGAGAAAGCGCACCGCGATGTGTTGAACGTCTTCTATCAAGTATTCGATCGCGGTTTCATGCGCGATGGTGAAGGCCGCGTGATCGACTTTCGCAATACGGTGATTGTGATGACATCGAATCTTGGCAGCGAACTGATCACGGCTGCTCAGGAAGCAGTGGTCGAGGCTGGCGGTGAGGTCACCACGGGCGTGCTGATGGAAGCGATCAGGCCCACGCTTGTCGAACATTTCCAGCCGGCGCTGCTCGCCCGCTTTCAGACGGTGGTCTACCGGCCGCTCTCGTCAGACGCGATGACCACGATCGTGCGGATGAAGCTTGCGAAGGTGGCGCAGCGCATTGAGCGCAAGTTCAATGTGCCGCTGATCTGCGATGACGCGCTGATCGGCGAGCTGGTGCGTGCGTGCCAGTTGCCGGATTCGGGGGCACGCAATATCGACAGTCTGCTGGATCAGCAGATCCTGCCGGTGCTCTCGCGGGAGTTGTTGGTGAGTGTGTCGCAAGCGCAGAACCTTCATGCGCTCAGGTTGTTGTATTCGGACGAAACCGGAATTGCTGTCGATTTCGATGAGGCACCCAGCGAGGAAGTCGCGCCATGACGCGCGGCGGTCCTGGGCTATTCGAAGTGGTGACGGGCCATTTTGCGAACGGTGATCCTATTGGCTTGCACGATAGAAGTACTCAAACGTTCCTCTCTGTGCGTGATAACATCCAGCGCATTTTGAACAGTCGCCGGGAAAGCCTCGCGCATCTGCCTGACTACGGTCTGGGTGATCTGTCGAAGATTTATCGGCACATGCCGGCTTCGGCACATACGCTTCGGCGCGAGATTGAAGACACGTTGCTCAAGTACGAGCCACGTTTGAAGTCGATCGATATAGCGTCCGCCGATACGGAGGATGGCATGTTGCTCAGTTTCACGATGACCTGTGAATTGCACCAGGGAGGACTTGTGCGCTACGGCACGCATTTCACGCCAGAGGGACAAGCGCGGCTGACTACGCGTGAGGACATTGACCAGTAGCCGGCCTTTGGTGTGCATTGAACAAGAGAAGCGAAGTACGAAAATAGGGCGTTAAAAGCTAATGTGGGCAGGACAGACATCGAGGTAATAGAATATCCACACTAGGCCGAACACTGCGCCCGGCAGCAGATTTTCCACCTTCACCGCGCCAGCAACCCCACCCCTCCATGACCCTCCTCACCCCCTCGCAGATCCAAACCTGGCACGCTCACATTTACTTCGACGCAAGCACCCGCGACGCCGCGTGGCAATTTCGCGAGGAAATCGCGACGCATTTCGGCGATGCTCTGCAACTCGGCCGGTTCCACGAGAAGCCTGTCGGCCCGCATCCGAAATGGTCGTACCAGCTCGCGTTCGAGCGCGCGCAATTTGCCGATATCGTCGAATGGCTGACGCTGAATCACGGCGCGCTAGACGTTTTCCTCCATCCCAATACCGGCGATTCGCTGCGAGACCACCGCGACGCGGCCGTGTGGATCGGTCACTCGCACAAACTGGTACTCGACATCTTCACGTCCTGATTAAAACGTGAAGCACTCAGTCCACCTCAAGGTTCCCGCGCGTTCCTGAACCCGCCCGGCCCGACCCCATACGTGTCTTTGAATTTCTTGCTGAACGCCGACTCCGACTGATACCCCACATTGTCCGCAATCTCGGCAATGCTCTTCGATGTACGCATCAGCAAGGTCCCTGCAAGCTGCATCCGAATGCGGGTGAGCAAGGACATCGGCGAGTCTTCTGTTAGCGCGCTGAAGGTCCGCATGTAGGTGGCGCGTGACATCGCCGATTGTTGCGCCAGCATCTCGATCGTCCAGCGCTCAGCCGGCCGTTCCAGCATCGCAATCACCGACGTCCCAAGCCGCGGATGCGCGAGCAGCGCGAGCACATCGGTAGTGGATGGCTGCTGTTCAAGATGCGCCCGCAGCAGCAGGGTAAACAACGCGGTGGAAAGCGCCGACACAATGGAATACGCCCCGGGCGCTGCCTCGCTCGCCTCCTTGCGCATCATGCCGACCATGCGCGTGAGGTCGGGGACATCGGCGCGGGCAAAGGACATTTTCACGAGATCCGGCAGCACGTCGATAAGTAATGCATTCGCGGCGTAGTTAAAGCGTCCGCATAACAAGTCGAGGTTCGCGGCATTCGGCCCGCAATTGGACCGGACCGTCACCACGCCATTATCGCGGCTCTCCATCTCACGATGTTTGCCGCTGTTAGCCAAATCAAGTCCCTGCAGCACGTGAGCATCGCCGCGCGGCAACATGACAATATCGCCGGTTTCCAGCAGCACATCCGCTTTCCCGCGGAATTTGAGGAGACAGCTTCCGGCGAGCACCACGTGGTACACCGCTTCGCTCGGAGGAGCGGGCGGATGGTCCAGTTCCCATTGCCCGCTCAGAAGGCAGCGCAGGTCGAGCGCGCCATGCAGGCGGGATAACTGGATCAGTCGGTCGAGTGCATCCATGGTGAGCTGAAAGGCGCAAGTGACAAGGCATTAACGGCGGCGTAACGATCTTACCGGAGAAATCAGCGTGCGAAGATCGGCCGAAATCTGCGCGCGGGCCGCCCATCTCGCGCAATCCGTTCGCAATGAAACTCACGCGATGAGACGAACGAGCACCCATTCGATCCGGTCCGGCATGGAGGTTCGGCGCACCGAGGTCTACATTTACGTCATGGCGGGGGCAGGGTGTACTAAAGCAAACCCGCTCTCTCGGCGTAGTGCGAATCCGCCCATACGGCTCGGTTCAGCTACGCGAAAACCTCTGAAAGGGAGCTGAAAAATGTCGACGGTCGAGCAATTCGAATACGTGTTTCTGGGCGGTGGAAAAGGCGGCAAGACACTGGCGATGGAACTCGCCAGATCAGGCAAGCGCGTGGCCGTTGTCGAAGAGGGAATGATCGGCGGCTCGTGTATCAATGTGGCCTGTATTCCGAGCAAGGCGCTGATTCAAAGCGCGCGCATCATGCATGCGGTGCAATCTGCAGACATATTGCAAGGCGCCGCTCACGACGCCAAGGTCGATATGACGCAGGTCCATCGCCGAGTGCGTGAGGTCGTGGACGGCATGGTCGATACCAACGCAAAAGCGTTCGAGGCATCGGGCTTC
>NZ_JAQGMM010000002.1 GCF_028292365.1 Caballeronia sp. | reverse complement strand
TCACGCTGCATCCTTTCGACGATGGCAACGGCCGTATCGCCCGGGCCATCGGCGACTTGCTGCTCGCCCGCGCCGACGGCAGTCCGCAGCGCTTCTACAGTTTGTCGGCGCAGATCCAGTCGGAGCGCAGCGCTTACTACGACATCCTCGAGCAAACTCAGCGCGGCTCGCTCGATGTCACCGCGTGGCTCACCTGGTTCCTGCACACGCTGCATCGCGCGGTGGACAACGCCCAGCACACCGTGGACGCGGTGCTGGTCAAGACGCGTTTCTGGCAGCGCTGGGCCACCGCGTCGTTTAACGAGCGTCAGATCAAGCTGCTGAACCGGTTGCTGGATGGTTTCGATGGCAAGCTGACCAGCAGCAAGTGGGCGGCCATCGCGAAGTGTTCAGCGGATACCGCGTTACGCGATATCGGCGAACTGGTGACGTTAGGGGTGCTGCGGAGATCGGTGTCGGGCGGGCGCAGCACGGCGTACGAGCTGGCTGATTGACTTACTGCACGGACGCTAAAGCGCAGCCGCGACGCGCCCCATCTGGTCGATACCGCTATCGAAAATGCGTTGAAAGAACGGGATCATGTTGGGGATCATCAACTGAATCAGCAGGAATCCGACCAGCATGGTGACCGGAAACCCCACCTGGAAAATCCCGATCTGCGGCGCTGCACGATTCAGGATGCCCAGCGCGAGGTTGGCAATCAGCAACGCGGTGACCACCGGCAGCGACAGCAGCAGGCCCGTCGAAAACACGCTCACGCCATAGGTCGCAAGCGTCTGCCAGCCGCGCGCATACACGGCTGAACCCAATACGTTCGCGCTCACCGGCACGCTCTGGAACGTCTGCACGAGGGCGCTGATCATTTGCAAATGCCCGTCGAACACAAGGAACGCAAGCATGGCGATCGTGTTCAGATACCGCGATATCACCACCGAATTCCCGCCGGCGCGCGGATCGTAGAGCATTGCAAAGCCGAGGCCCATTTGCATGCCGATAAACTCGCCGGCTGCATCGATGGTGGCGAATGCAATCTGCATCGTCATGCCGAGCGCCGCGCCGATCAGGAACTGGTTGATGATGATCATCACGCCATCGGCGGAGAACACCGTCACCTGCGGCACCGCACCGATAGTCGGCGCCACGATCAGCGCCATGAACGCCGCGACCGCGACCTTGACGCGAATCGGAATGGCCTGGTGGCTGAGCAGCGGCGCGGTTGCAATCAGCGCGAGGATGCGCGTGAACGGCCAGAGGAACGACGTCAGCCAGACATTGAGCTGCGCGTAAGTGACGGAAAACATCAGCCGGTGATAGCGGGCGTGATGGTGAAAACGTGGCGCATGTAGTCGAGCAGCGTTTCCAGCATCCATGGGCCGGCGATCACCAGAGTAAGCGCCACCGCGAGCAATTTCGGAATGAACGAGAGCGTGCTTTCATTGATCTGGGTCGCGGCCTGGAACAGGCTCACGACCAGGCCGACCACGAGCGCGACCAGCAACAGCGGAGCCGCGAGCAACAGCGCCACGTACATGGCCTGGTGCGCGATCGACATGACGGATTCGGGTGTCATCGTTTGATTCCTGACGCTATGAAACGAAGCTCTGCGCGAGCGAGCCGATCAGCAACTGCCAGCCGTCCACCAGCACGAACAACATCAGCTTGAACGGCAGCGAAATGGTCGTGGGCGACACCATCATCATCCCCATCGACATCAGCACGCTCGCCACCACCATGTCGATGATCAGGAACGGGATGAAGATGGTGAAGCCGATCTGGAAGCCGGTCTTGAGCTCGCTGGTTACAAACGACGGCACCAGCAGCGAGAGCGGCACGTCTTCGGGACCGTTCATTGGCGCCGCCTTGGCGATCCGGGCAAACAGCGCGAGATCGGCTTCGCGAGTCTGGCGCAGCATGAATTGCTTGAACGGCGCGACGCCGCGCGTCATGGCCTGGTCCATCGTGATGGTGCCATCGGAGAAAGGCTTGTACGCGTCAACATAAGCGCGGTCGAGGACCGGCGACATGACGAACAGCGTGAGGAACAACGCAAGCCCGACGAGCACCTGATTAGGCGGCGTGCTGGTCGTGCCCAGCGCCTGCCGCAACAGCGACAACACAATGATGATGCGCGTGAAGCCCGTCATCATCAGCAGCATGGCCGGCAGGAACGACAGCATGGTCAGCAGCAGCATCGTCTGGACGCTGAGCGAATATGTCGTGCCGCCGTTCGGGCCAGGACTGGTGTTGAACGCCGGAAGTCCTGCTGTGCTTTGGGCGAAAGCGGAGTAGGGGAGGGCCAACATGACGACCGGTAGCAACAGCCCCGCCAGTCTCACGCACCGTGCTAAAAACTTAAACCGCATTACTTGCTCCCGCCTGCGAATTTTTGCAGACGTTTGGTCGCTTCGCCGGCGAGGGCATCGCGAAAACGTTGACCGAAACTGCCTTGCAGTGCTTGTCCTTCGCCGGGTCCCGCGCCAGCTTCCACGCCGCCGTTGAGCTCCGCCGATCCCGCAGGCATGGTGTGCAGCAGACGCACATTGCCGGGCGCGGCGCCCAGCACGAGCCACGTGTCGCCGATCTCCACCACCGAGACGCGCTCCTTATTCCCCAGCGACGCTCCGCCGATCACCTTCACCAGCCCCGTGCGTTTGGTGCCGGCCACGCCGAACTTGCGTGCGAGCCACGCGCAGCCGAACACGAACGCGATCACGATCACGAGCCCGAGCAGCGTTTGCAGCACCGCGCCCACGCCGAGCGACGGCACGGCGGTGCCCGCGCCAACGCCCGATGCAATCTGCGCCGCGTGATTGACGGCGTTCATGTCAGCGGCGTGGGCCGTGTGGGCGGCAAGCGTCATGGCAAGCGATGCCCATGCTGCAAGCGCGGCGGTAAAGCGTTTCATCGATTCAACTTCCTGATGCGTTCGGACGGCGTGATGATGTCGGTGAGACGGATACCGAACTTGTCGTTGACCACCACGACTTCGCCCTGCGCGATCAGGCAGCCGTTGACCAGCACGTCCATCGGTTCGCCGGCGAGCCCGTCAAGTTCCACCACCGAGCCTTGCGCCAGTTGCAACAGGTTGCGGATGGCGATCTTGGTCCGCCCGAGTTCCACCGTCATCTGCACGGGGATGTCGAGAATCATGTCGATGTCGTTGCGCGTGGAAGGCGCCTCGACTTTAGACAAAGGCTGGAACAATCCCGCCGATGAAGCCGCCGCCGGCGTTTCATTGCCGTTCTGCTCAGCCAGCGCGCTCGCCCAGTCGTCCATGCCGAAGTCCTCGCCCTTGAGCGGATCGGACGGCAGCGTGCCCGGTTCAGTTACGTCACTCATATCCACCTTCCTTCATCGTGTCGGTTGCGCTGATCATTTTTTGGACGCGCAACGCGTATTGACCATTGAAAATTCCGTAGCCGCATTCCATCACTGGCACGCCGTCCACTTTTGCCGTGACCAATTCGGGGACGTTGATTGGCAGGACATCGCCGGCTCGCATGTTGAGAATCTTTTCGAAGGTCGTGCCGATCTCCGCCAGATCCACCGTGAGTTCCACTTCGGCCGCCTGCACTTGCTGCGACAGCACGCGGATCCAGCGGCGATCCACTTCGAGCGCTTCGCCTTGAATGGGCGAGGAGAGGATGTCGCGAATCGGTTCGATCATCGAATACGGCATGCAGATATGCAGCGTGCCGCCGGTCGATCCGAATTCGATGGAAAACTGCGTGACGATCACGATCTCGTTCGGCGTGGCCACGTTGGCGAACTGAGTGTGCATTTCCGAGCGCACGTATTCGAAATTCAGCGATCGCACGCTTTTCCACGATGCCGCGTAGTGTTCGAACACGAGGTTCAGCAGCTTGCTGATGATGCGTTGCTCGGTCTGCGTGAACTCGCGGCCTTCAACGCGCGTGTGGAAACGGCCGTCGCCGCCGAAGAGGTTATCGACGACAAAGAAGACCAGGTTCGGATCGAACACGAACAGCGAGGTGCCGCGCAACGGTTTCACGTGGACGAGATTCAGGTTCGTCGGGATCGGCAGGTTGCGGGTGAATTCGCTGTACTTCTGCACCTTCACCGGGCCGACCGAAATTTCCGCCGAGCGTCGCATGAAGTTGAAGATGCCGACGCGCAGAAGGCGCGCGAAGCGGTCGTTGATGATTTCCAGGCCCGGCATCCGGCCCCGGACGATGCGTTCCTGCGTCGCGAGGTTGTAGGGGCGCACGCCGTGGAAGCGTGTTTCGTCGGCGACTGTGTCGACTTCCCCGGTGACGCCCTTAAGCAGGGCATCCACCTCCTCCTGCGACATGAACTCTTCGTGGCCCATGAGTGTTCCTTCGTTCCTGTGCGCGGTTGCTTGGTGCTTGGCTTGGTGCTTTTGCCGTGAGCGTTTGCTAGCGTTAGTGCTGGCTCTTGCTTTTGCTTAAGCGGCTAAAGGCGAGGATGGTTGCGCGGATTATTGAACAACGAATTCCGTGAACAACACTTCCTGGACACGCGCCGGACTGTCCGGTGCGCCGCCCGTCTTTTGGACCGTTTCCAGCAGTTCTTTCGCGAGCTGACGCTTGCCGTCGATGCCCGCCAGATCGTCCGGCCGCTTCGCCGATAACAACATCAGAATGTGGCTGCGTACTTCCGGCATGCGTTCGGTCAGCGCAGCTTGTGCCTTCTGGTCCGGCAGCTTCAGCGTCAAGCCGATACGCAAGTAATGCATGGCGTCGTCGGACTGGAGATTGACCGTCATCGATTCCAGCGGGAAGAACACCGGCGGCGCGGCGGGCGCAGGCTTCGTCAACGCGCCCAGCTCGGGCTTGTGCAGGAAGTAGTAGTAAGCACCAGCCCCGCCGGCGCCCAGCAAAAGGATAAGACCCGCCGCGATCAGCAAGATGCGCTTCATCCTGCCGCTCTTTACGGTGACGATGGGTTGTTGTTGAGTTGCAGTGGTGCTTGCCATGATTGCGGACCTCTTTCTGTAGCCTGAATTGTTGGCGATTTCGGAGGGTTGCGATGGGGGGAATAGAGGGGGGAATTGGGGCTAACTCGTGAGTTAGCTGTTTGCGCGGGCTGGGTGATCGGCGGGATGGGCGGGCGTTATCGCCGACAAACGGCGGTTAAACCATTCGCCATTCAGCGTGACTGAAAAGGCCATCCATCCCCGAGCGGACAACTTCGCGCCAAGGACGGTAGAAATGCATCCGCAAGAAAAAAGCCGCGTTCCTTTCGGGAACGCGGCTTTCTCACTATTTGAGTATTTACGCTAAATCAAGCAAACGTATCGACCAATCCAACCTGCTTGCGCACCGGCATGCTAATCGTGCTCAACGCATCCAGGCTTTCGCCGTCATCGGCACTGCCCATGCCTCGGCCGCCTCGCCCCGCATTCGATGACGCTCCGCCCTGCTGGCCAGACTGCTGACCCACGAAGCCATCGCTCACGCTCGTGCTGCCTAGCGATATCCCGCTGCCTTGCATCGCTTCACGCAAAGTCGGT
>NZ_JAQGMM010000673.1 GCF_028292365.1 Caballeronia sp. | reverse complement strand
GCCTATCTTCGGCCTCCGCCGCCATGGGAACCCTCGCCGTGGCCACCTGCGCCTTCATGAGCAAACCCGTCAAAGCCCGCGCGTCCGTCGCCCACAGGTTCATTGCCAAAACCGTTAAATCGCCCGGAGTTCCTACCCAACCCCACGTTTGATTCTGCGAATCCGCGCTGGGGTGCTGCAACGCCATGGGAACCCGGAATCCCGGGAAATCCGCGGTCACCGTGAAATGTCTGCGTGCGATTGAAATTTTCGTGTTCGTGCAAAAAGTCGTTTCGGTTAGTGACCATTGCACTGCGCGAGATATAGGTGCTGTGGTTGTAAATTATCGTTCGGCGTTCCCAGTCGGGCCTCCAGTGGTGCCACCCCCATCTGTAGCCACCGAAGTACCCGAGGCCAAAGCCTGCGCCAAACGCGATTCCCGGGCCGTCGAGGTAGAGTCCCGAGTATGGATACCAGCCGGGCCAGACTGCTACCGGCGTTCCATAGGTCAGCCAGGGATCGTATTCCGGCAGGTAGACGACGTCAGGGGCTGCTGGCTCGATGGTGATCGTTTGGCCTTGCGTGGCTACTGACTCCTGACCTGTACTCTGTAAGTATCCGGCTTGCTCAGCTCGTTGGCGCATTACCTGAACGGCGGCCATCAAGTCCTGAGGCTGGTTCAGATAGGCGTCGCCAAGCGATGAGATCCAGGTCAGATTCTGGTCCGCATTGGCAAGTACGGAGGGAAACTGCGTGAGAGCCTGCACGCTCGGATCCCAGCTCTGCTTATCTACTTCAACTGCCAGCGCGTCCCCCTTCAGTGCGGAGTGTTCCTGCATCCATCGGTCTGCTTCGACAAGCTCAACCGGATGAGTCGAGGCTGCGAGGATTTGCGCTACCAATGCATCCGGGTACAAAGCGATGGGTGCCACGAGCTGCTGTAGCTGGTCGGGCGTCCACTGGGTCGCCTGAGCCGGTGCAAGCACCGATTGATCGGCCTGACCCGCGAACGCGTGGTGCGTAATACCTAGCACCAGGCACGAGGATACAAAGACCGCGAAGCCCTGTTTCAAAACTTTCATAGACCATGCTCTCTGGGTGTGATTTCCTGTTTCTGCGCGCCCTTGGAAATTAAATACGCGCCGCACCATCATGGGCGAGAGCGGTGACTGAATACTGACCGGTTCATTACCGTTCTGATATCCGATCAGCGCGAAAGCGTTGACAGATAGGCGCCGGCAGCTTCGATCTGCGCATCCGTCATTTGTGCCGCAACCGCGGTCATCGTCCCGGGCTTCGCGGCGCCGTTCTTCGCACGGGCCTGAAACTCGTGTAAACGCTCGGCAGTAAAAATCGCCGGCTGCCCCGCGATGCTCGGGAAGCGCGCGCCATTGCCTTTTCCACCGATCGCATGACATCCAAAGCACGCCGCCACATTTGCCCCATCGCCTAGTTCCGCAAGCCGCCGCCCCGCTTCGATCAGCGCGGCTTGCGGCGCTTGTGCAGCCTGTTCGAGCGGCGAGTGCTGTGCCGCAAAGTACTCAGCGAGTTCGTGCATGTCGCTGTCGGACAGGTTATGCGCGACCGACTGCATCACCGGGCTTGCGCGCGTGCCGTCCCTGAACATCGATAGCGCGTGGGCCAGATAGTCGGTGTTCTGCCCGGCGAGCCGAGGTATCGCGCCAGTCGACGAGCCTTCGCCGGCCGCGCCGTGGCATGCTGCGCATGTGACCACGAGGCCATCGTGCGCGTCGAGCGCAGAGGGCGCGGCAAATGCGGATGGCGCGGTCAGGAAAGCGTCCGTGAGCATCAGGGCCAGTGCGAAGGCTTTACCCGCGACGCCGCAGCTTTGGCTTGCCGGCTTCGTTCGCTGCTGGCTGGAGTGTGAGAGGCTTTCGACTATCTGATGAGGCGCGCGACCATATCTGTCGCGCCGAGTCGCAGACGGCTTCGCCGGGGCGATGGGGGGCATGGGACCTGTAGTATGGAAGGGGGACGAGGGTGCTAATCATATGAGCGACCGTCGGCAACAAAACAGTTGGATTTTTTGATCGCGAACATTGAACGCTTCTATTAGAGAAGCGAATGTTCCGTCACACCAAGCGAAGCGTCGACGCATGGGATTGCCGTTTCGAAGCAACACAACAACTATTTGCGTAATTAGCAATAGCGCTCGTGCAGCGTGGCCGCCTGGAAAGCCAGAATGCTGTCGCCGAATGAGGTGATCGTAAAGCCATTGCATATGGGGAAGTACTCAAGAGAGGTTGAGCGCTACTTCCACCTTATGCGGTGTACAGGGCACGGTGCGCAGTTATATAGCAGCTGCCCGCGCCTCGTGGAGTTCGGTCCTCGACAAGAACGCCAAACCGCGTCAGATGCCACAGAGCTTGCCACACCTCGCACCTTGTGCTCGCGAGCGTTAGCGCTAACTAACATGAGCATGTACGATCGGTGTCGGTATGAACTTCTTGAGGAAATTTTAATTCGGTATCCTAATACATACGATATAAAAAATAACGACGAATGCTTTCGTTTGGATTTTAATAACTGATTTGATGCACCAAATTTCGCGGTCGAAGTGACGGCCGAAAAATCGGCATTCGATAGACGGCTTGCTGGGCATTGACGCTTGTCGCTTTCCCGATATCGGCCGCTCGTGTACGACCGTCAAGGGTGCACAGCCCTGCGCACAGCCATGTGTCTTGAGCGCTTTGCAAGCGAGCACAGTGTCCAGGAAGACCTGGTCCTTCTTGACAGATTATCCGGCGGTTCGTGGCGGTCGAAATTGGGGAAAAGGACAGCTGAACCAACGCGGTTCAGGTAATTCGCCCCTCTTCTGAGGGATGGCGCCGTGCAGCGCATCTCCGGGCGCCAAGCGAGCGGCGGCATTCGCGGGTATCCTTCCCATTCGTTTCCAACCCAACACCGTAAGCGAAGAAAGCAATGCAAAAACACACCATCGGAACCTCGGACCTTCAAGTCGCACCCCTCGTCTTTGGCGGCAACGTCTTTGGCTGGACGACCGATGAGCGCACGTCGTTCTCCATCCTCGATACGTTCGCCGACCACGGCTTGAACTTCATCGATACCGCCGACAGCTACTCGCAGTGGGCTGAGGGGCATCAGGGCGGCGAGTCCGAAACGATCATCGGTAAATGGTTCAAGGAAAGCGGCAAGCGCGACAAGATCGTGCTCGCGACTAAGGTCGGGATGTTGCGCACGCGGCCGGGCCTGTCGGCTGCCAACATCGAGGCGGCCGTCAACGATTCGCTGCGTCGGCTGCAGACTGATTACATTGACGTCTGTTTTTCCCATCTCGACGACGACAAGACGCCGTTCGAAGAGACGCTCGGCGCGTACGAGAAGCTGATCAAGGCGGGCAAGGTAAGGGTGATCGGCGCGTCGAACTTCACCGGCGAGCGGCTCAAGGCAGCGCTGAAGGTATCGAAGGAATCGGGCTTGCCTGCGTATGAGGTGCTTCAGCCTGAGTACAACCTTTAC
>NZ_JAQGMM010000653.1 GCF_028292365.1 Caballeronia sp. | reverse complement strand
TACGAACCCATGCAGCCGGTAACCATGTACCCATCGCTTTCGCGCACGAAATACTCGATGGCCGATTTCTCTGCCGGCGTCGTGCGTTCTTGTTGTCGGCGCCCACGAAAGAGCCGCAGATGCACTTGCGACCTTCGTGACGCTTGAAGGATTTTCGACGCGGACAGTGTTCGGCGCGAAGGCCACGCGGGCATCTGCGAATGAGTGGAAAACATTCGGTTGAGGTTTGCGAGTCTGCAAGGCACCACGGGCAGAGATGCTCGCACAACTGGCGTCGACGCCGAACGATTTTTCGCTTTGATGCCCGTTTCGCGTAGCAGGTGGCTACGAATCGTGCGAATCTCTTGGGACGCGGCATGCGCTGTGCTCGCTTCCCGGGTGGCGCGCAAAGCCTTTGTCGCTGCGCCTGCAAATGACCATCCGGAATAGGCGGGGAAGCCATGACTAAGGTCGTTGTTGTCGTGAAGGGCGGCGTCGTTCAGGAGGTCCTCTCGGACGGGGAAGACGTAAAAGTTCTGGTCCTCGACAGGGAGCCGGCTGCTGGTAAGGAATACCTGCTAGCAGATGTCCTCGGAGAGCCCGCCGCACTGGCGGCGCTCATGCAGGGTGCGGCAACACTCAATCCCCAGCGCACTCAACAAGCGTTCGAAGAAACTCTGCAGTGCGTGGACCTGCCGCATCGAGCAGGTTTGCTCCGAGAGGAGCCGCTGCTCAGCTTGCTCGGAGACGAAACGGCACCGGGGATGAGCTCAGAAATGGCTTTGTTCGGGAGGGTGCCTTGCGCCCCGGAGATGCGGCGCTGAGCCCCGCCAGATAAGGCTTTTCGGATGGACGGCTCAACAGCCAACGCGGTGAAATCACGATGGAGGCGGTTTGTGTCAAATTTGTTAAGGCTTAGCCTTCTGAGCACTCAATCCCTTGTCGACAAAGGTTTTCAGGAATTTTTATTTGACATCCGAAATATCTGCATATCGAATTGTGCATATCCTTAAAAATGTGTCGCCTTGCCGTCCAACGCCCACCAGATGCGGCAGAGAGCCGAATACCACCCTCCCGAACAAAGCCCATGTGGAACTTGGCTCACCGCCGGTACCGCTCGCGGGCGACATAATCCCCGACGACATCGATGTCGTCATCACGCTCACGACGAGCAAGACTCCGGTCTACCGCGATGCAGCCCGCCCTGGGCGGCTGATCGTCGGCGTCGGCGCGTTCATGCCGGATGCAGCGGAAATCGCCGCGCGGATCGTGCACCAAAGCGCGCTTATAGTGGACGATCCAGTCGGCGTGAGACACGAAGCCGGTGATCTGATTCAGGCGAACGTCGATTGGAATGCGGTCGGCACCTTGGCCGCTGTCATCGAGCACTCGTCGGTCCAGTTGACGGATCAACCCATACTCTTCAAAAGCGTTGGGTGCGCTGCCTGGGATCTGGCTGCCGCACGGTTGGCCCGATATCGATTATCTGACTCGTAGGCGAACCCGTTATCGTCTGCACGCTAACTGCTGCGAATCTTCCTTTTCCCTCGAACTCGACACCGGATTCGAATGGCCCGCAGTCGCTGATCTCGGCCGGAATTACGAGAAATCGAATGCTCGTTGTTGTTAAGGGTTGTGCGATGCCTGCCCTGAAGCCGCATGCATGTGAGCGCGCCGGTGAGCCAGCGGGCAGGCGTCGCACAAGCCTTAACAAACCCGGCCCGACGCGGACCTCGATTTATCTCCGATCCCAACAGATATGCGAAAGGCATAAATCGACCGATTCTGTTGAAAAACAGCTGTTTTTAGCGTGACGAAAAAATCCAGCGGGGCGACTTTGCCTTTATATCTTCAGCAAAACATGGGAATTTAATCAAAGCTGCGACTTCGTCGTTCGTCACGCAGTCGCAACCTCCGACTTGTCATCTCTAGCCATGAGTCGAATCGCCATTCGCCGTAGGTTTTGCGCGGTTGCTGCCAGTAAGAACTCATCATGTGCACCACTTGGCCCGCAGCCGCAAACGGTCAAGCTTCAGGATGCGTTTGAGGTGCGCGAAGAGCATTTCCACCTTCTTTCGCTCACGTCGGGATTGTTTGTAGGCAGGTGTTGTCGCGATGCGTCTTGCCTCGTCACGTGCAGCTTCGTGGATGCTGCGCGTGACCTTGCGAAACGGGGTCTTCGGACAGCAGCGTTCCTCAATTGAACAGCCGGCCCAGTCGAGTTGGCTTGATCGATAGATAATCGTATCGGCCTTGGTGACGTGCGTACGCGAGTTCTTAAATTGGCGGCGGTCACTGCGCAGTGCTTTCCCAGCTGGACAACGATACTCGTTGTCCGTCTCATTCCACTTAAACTCGCTGTTGGAGAATGCATTGTCCTTGGGCGCGTACTTTTCCCAAACCGGAACGTGGGGTGCGATCTCTTTCTGATCGACCATCCAACCAAGCATCGCTGCCGTGCCGTAGGCGGTGTCGCCTACAAGGCGAGCGGGCTTGAGACAAAGCCCTTGTTCAACTCTCTCAATCATAGTTCTGGTTGATTCGACCTCGTGAGATCGGTTTGCGGGCGTCGCTTCAACATCCATGATGATTCCCGCTTCCAGGTCGATCAGATAGTTGGTCGTGTAGGCGAAGAACGCGGGACCACCAGGAGCAGCGGTCCAACTCGAGGCAGGATCGCTCAAGGAGATCATCTTCGGCGGATTAGACGACTCTGAGGATTCGGCTGCGTCGGAACCTACTGGATTGCTCTCTTCAAGGGCTTGGAGGTACTCCCGCACGGCGCGACTCTGTCTTGCGGCAGGCCCCCAGTCGATGGGATCTGTTCCCGGTACCGCGCTTGAACGACTTGCATCAGCCTTGATAATACTTGCATCGATAGCGAATCCTTCTCCCCTCACCAGCCCCTCAGCCATGCAACGGCCCAAGACGGATTCGAACACATGGCGTAAGACGTCGCTATCGCGAAAGCGTCCGTGGCGATTCTTAGAGAACGTCGAATGTTCAGGTACTGCGTCATCCAAACCCAGGCGGCAGAACCAACGATATGCCAGATTCAAATGGACTTCTTCGCATAGCCTGCGCTCAGAGCGAATGCCGAAGCAGTAGCCCACGATTAGCATGCGTATCATGAATTCGGGATCAATCGAGGGTCGGCCGATCGGACTGTAGAAAGGTGCGAGATGCTGACGTAAGTCACCGAGATCAAGAGCCCGATCGATGCCTCGCAGCAGGTGAGTTTGAGGCACGTGATTATCGAGGTTGAACGAGTAAAAAAGCTTGTCCTGCCCGCTGTCCAGTTGACCCATCATGGCAACTTACTCCTCATCTACCAGTATCTAAAGGATACCTAATCATTAAGCCAAAAAGCGACTTTTTCAACAGAATCGGCCGCCTGCTGCCCCACGTGAGGCGCGAGCGTCAGACAATCCGAGGCTACTGAAGGAAGCAGGATCGATCGAGTCAGACTGCTGTCAAATGACACAAAGTCGCCCCCCCCCAAAGACCATTTTATAAGGCGCAGCGAGCAGCGCTGGTCAACTTTGCGTCAATTCTTATTGCCCCAAACTTGTCCATTTTGCTGAATTTGACCTAAAGTAGACCCATATCGCTGGTCCGGAATAGTCGCCATGCAGCCACCCGAACCCCTGCCAGTTTCCCGGCTGCCGAAGCAGACGCTTCATCATGTGTGGTCGCCGAAGCTGCAACGTACACTGGTACTCACTTCGGTTAATCAAGTTCGACTCTGGGTCATGCTTGAAGCAAATCCGGCTGTCACGACGTACTGCGAGCGGCCTGCCCTCGTATCTAATCAACGTGATTCACGTGCCGTTTTCTGGCTACTGCTCAATGGCCACCCCCAATGTCTTGCACTCGAGCTCGCCAGCGAATCGACGCCTCATGAGGATTCTTCCGTTGGTACGCCCTCCTCTCTTTTGATTCAAACCATTCGGCCAGCCGATCTTGACGAACACCGCGTCTGGATCCAGAACTGGATGACATTGTTACCGTATCTGAACACCGGAATGCGACTGATTGATGCCGCCCTTGCCAAAGATGTCGTCGAATTCTTCGAACGAGAAGCATCGTTTCTCGAGCTTGAGCAACACTTCACCCGGTACGATCCGATCTTGATTCGTACTGCCGCCATTGCTGGCTTGCACGCAGGTGATCTCCTGAGTTCCGATTTAGTTACTCAGCTCTGGACGCTGAACTCCCGAATACAGCAGTACTCGAAGGCCGCGCATCGTGCGACGTAGCGACATCCCGGAACCGCTCACCGACCTCCAGGCGTGGCCGTCCGTGGATCCGGGTGCGCTCGATTCATCGCGACGAGCGATCTACCAACAACGTGAGCAAGCCATACTGGCCTACCTGAGCGGTGCACCGATTGTGGACATCGTGCGAGGGCATAAAATCGACGTCCGCTTTCTCTCACGATTGCTCACGCGCTGCCTTGCCGCACACACTGACGGCCGGATCCAGGGGTTTCGGGGACTTATTCCACATGCACGCGCTAAGACCTATCGACGAAGCAAGCGGGCGGACCGCCAGACATCGCCCCACGGCCTGACCGGCGCTGTCGGGCAATTGTTAGGTTTGAGCGCTTGCCGCAACTCCCCCGAATCATCGAACGGCAGATTGGCAGTCGCCGCTTAGGACTGACGCAGACGAATCGCTTGCACGGCCTGACCGTAACGCATTCCAAACTGATCGCGGCATGCCATGAAGCCGGGCTGACTGAAGCCGACTATCCTCTAAACCAAGACGAGAAGGGGTATCGCTCTTTCGCGAGGTGGGTCAAGCGCCAGCTCGAGGATCGCATCCCCCTACGCTTGCCGCGCGACAACGGCGCATGGCAAATGGCGGCCAGACCGTTCTCTGTGATCGAGCTTGACGGCCACAAGCTGGACCTGCGCCTACGTGTGCGTTTCACCGAGCCTTCCGGCATCAGCGTTGATCTCGAAACCGAACGTCTGTTTGTGATAACGATGATCGACGTCTGCACCCGCGCCGTGATTGGATGGCATGTTGTTCCGGCACCCGAATACGATCACCACGACGTACTCGCGACGCTGCAGAATGCGTTACGCCCTCTACGCAAACGTGATCAGTTCACGATTCCCGGCCTCGGCTACCGGGAGGGTGCGGGATTTGTCTCCGAGCTACCCGAACTGGCCTACGCCTGCTGGGACGTCCTGAAGGTCGACAATGCGGCCTCACACCTTACCGAAGACACCTTTGCTCCAGTCTGTGAGTTCGTCGGCTGCCGAATGGAAGCAGACCCTGTAGGCGAACCTACGGGACGTCCCCTTATAGAGCGCTTTTTCTTGACGCTGACCGACCGGACGTCCCGTAGAGTGCACGGCACGACAGGATGTCACCCCAATGATCCCGTCGGCAAGAAAGGTAGGCAGACGGCCGTCGATCAACTGATCACGATTGACGAACTCGAAGAGCTACTGGATGTCACCATCGCCAACTACCATTGCACGCCTCACGATGGCTTGAATGGACGAACCCCGCTTGAAGCACTCCGCTTGGCGCTCGACCATCACACTGTACCGGTTCGAACCCTGCCGACTTTTCTACGCTCCCGGCTGCACCAACTTCAGTCGGTTCATCTTTGCACCGTCCGAGGTAGCGTCGCAAGCGGCACCGCACCTTATATCAGCCTGTATGGCGCGCGCTACAGCAGCGAAGTCCTTCAGCGAACAACCGGGTTATTGCGTCAACCTATTCGGGTTTATCCAAACCCCACCGACATGCGTGAAGCATGGGCGTATCTGACCAATGGGGCAGAGTTGGGTCGGTTGAGCGTGCTGGACGGTTGGCGATACAGCCGTCATACCTTGCGCTTGCGTCGATATATTTTACGTCAGCGCCGCCTCGGCCGATTCGTTTTCGCGGGCGAACAGGATCCGGTTCAAGTGCTCTCGAAATCTCAACGTCATCCATCCAAACGCAGCCGCAAGGATGGGACCGTAGTGATGCAACTCGCACAGATGGAAGAACCCAGCCAGGCAACAAGTCTTCCCGCCGCACGATCACAGCAATCGGAAGACGAGCAAACGCCTATCGACCTCGGTGACCTGACGGTGCAAAACCGATAACTCGAGGAGACTCATGGCTATCGCCCAGCCGCGACCGGCAAGTTTGGAGGACCATCCGATCAGCCGTCGCACCTATCGGATCCCGACGCCATCGATCGCTGCCTTTCGAGCTCTAGTCGACGAGTGTTTGCTGCTGTACATCACTGGAGCGCTAATCCATGGGCGACCGCGTATCGGGAAGACCTATGCCATCGAGTTCATTCGTCGCGATCTTGAGCGGCGTCATCCCAGGTTATCGATCTACAAGATGCGCTGTACCCGATCGCAAACACCTTCAGAGAATAGCTTTTTCTCGGCCCTCCTGTACGCCGCGAATCATCCAGCGCAAAGTGGTGCCTCCAAGGCCGCCCTGCGCGGACGGCTCTTGCACAAACTGAGACAGGTGGCCGATACAAAGGGCGATGAACGGATCGTGCTGTTTGCTGACGAGGCCCAGAATTTGCATGAACTTCACTATGAATGGTTGCGGGACCTGCACGATGAACTGGAAAGCAACGGATTGCGTCTGTTCGTGTTT
>NZ_JAQGMM010000512.1 GCF_028292365.1 Caballeronia sp. | reverse complement strand
CGGCCTGAGCCGGCAACGTTTAGCATAGCGACGCAATCATTCAAGGTCCGAAACCTGCGTATTGACCCGTTTGAAGTGAACATGCCCGTTGGCTACCCGGGTTACCCACGTAACGGATCTTAGAGATGGGGCATTTTCCTGGAAAAATTCCAGCGCAACGCGCATACAGGATGAGGCTGGCCAAGCGCCAGCGGATGGAAGGTGGGTGAGACGCTGGAGTCTCACGCGCGCGATGACCGCGGCTTCAGACCAGGGACGCAGACCGGATTGCAGCAAATGTCGACGTTGGTAAATATGCGACCAGAACCGGCTTGCATGCTGGCGAGCGCAATAACCTGTCCTCACCAGCACTCCTCAGCATACCGAACCCTTCGCGCGTCAAGGGTCCGCTGGCGCCAGGCTTTGGCCTGCCCTTGACCCGATTACGCGCTTCCGTACATGGAGGCACAGAAGGAGCTGACCGATGATTTGTGAGTCAGTCTGCCGAAAGGCCTTGACAACTTCCTGCTCATAGAAGGGTGGCCAATAGACGAGAAGACCGTTTATGCGCAGCTCATCGAAATCGCTCTGGGCGCTCGGACTCGCGGCGTGCCAAACAAGACTTTGTCAGTCACCATTCGCAAACCACAGCATCGATACGCAATCCGTGTTTCTCGGGTTGAGGGCGCCCTCGCGCGATCCGAAGGGGGGTGGCATCCGGCTAGCAGCGACTACCGCCACATGCACAGATTCGCTCCCGCGGTAATCGCAGGGGTTCTCCGTGCATCAGCCCCTCCTGCCCGATCTGGATGCTAAACCATCAAGCTTTGTGGGTTGACGGGGCGCAGTTCGAAGTACTTTGATTCGTTGGGCAGTTTCGCCTCGGTCCAACAACATATGAGCCCGGCATAGAAGCCGCTAACCACGCAACCCCATTTGCTCCCGCTACGGTCTTGGGCAACTCGTTCTCCAACACTTTGAACATGGAGCGCCCGGTTTGAAGCGTCATCACCCACATGACACTCCACCCGAGCACGCAGAACGCTCCTTCACAAGAAAGGCATCGCGGGGAAAAATCGCGGCCATCGAGAATTCTTAGATGAGGATTAGCTGCGCCTTTCGGTATTCAGACAGTCTAGAAAACATTCAAAGCCTTATCGAGTGGCCGAGACTGAGGTGGAAAGGCGACACAGAGCAACCGATAGAAAATGCAAGACAGGGTTCGGATGGCATCGTAGCGCCGAATAGGGAGTAAGGACTAGTGCGCATAGAAACGCGATGATTCGGATAACGATAAATTTTACTGTGCGGGCCTGTCGGCGGCTACCGGGTTCGACCGCGTGTCTCAATTGCTGGATGTGTGGCTCGTCCGGCCAGCATTTTGGCGGACAGATGCGGGCTATATCTCTCACGCTTGAGCAGTCGCAACAGCGACTCAAGCACGTAACAAGTTCTTGCCCAAGGATCGAGAAGATAAACAAATGGAAATTTTTCCCTGCACGCTGGTATTCATTGATATCGATGC
This sequence comes from Caballeronia sp., assembly GCF_028292365.1. Lineage (GTDB taxonomy): Bacteria > Pseudomonadota > Gammaproteobacteria > Burkholderiales > Burkholderiaceae > Caballeronia. The sequence continues at coordinate 1,989 of NZ_JAQGMM010000512.1, read as the reverse complement.
GAAAGCGAGTCCAAACAGTACTAGCAAAGATCCGCTCTCGTACGCTCGCCAGGCACTTTGCCTTAACAAGACTTTGCTGTATGTGGGCATGCCACCGCTCAATGTATTTACCAACGCACCAGACGTCGTCCTCTCATGCTTTGCCACCGTCCCCGAAGGGCGGCGACCCATGGTCCATCGCCTGATCACGAACGTCAACGTACCGAGAGAGATCGAGTTTTACGCAGCGCATTTCAAGCTCGACCTACTGGAACAAGTGGCGGGCATGCTGGCGCCAGACACCTTGCTGCTGCTATTAGATTCCGACATTGTCGCCATTAGGCCGCTGGCGGACGAACTGCTGCAGCGCTGTGCCGACGTCGGTGTAGGTGCGTTCGATATCTCGGACCAGGTGTTTCCCGCCTACGGCAGTGCCCTCGTGATTAAGGATCTTGAGATTGTGGCAGGCCGGCATTTGCTTAATCCGCGCTGGTATGGCGGTGAGTTTCTCATCAGCACGCCGGCGTTCCTGACGAGATTGGTTCCACGCGCACGTGAGCACTGTGAACGCTATGTCAGCGAGGTCGCACGCCTGCAACATCATGGTGACGAGTCTTTTGTCTCGGCCGCACTCAATACACTTGCTGACGAAGGCCAGCAAATCGTCGAACTCGGCGCTTATCAGGCCATCGGCCGACATTGGACCGGTAACACCCATCGCGATCTGCGATGGTTCAAGCATTGCTGCTTCGTTCACTTGCCCGACGGAAAGAAGTTGATCGAACGTGAATCGCGTCGTTCGGACTTCAACACGAGCCGCTTTTGGCGCGCGGTAACGAGCGCCCACCTTCGCAATCGCGTGCGCTTCGCCGCCAAGTTGTGCTTTGAAGTGACCTCGATAGCGCCGAAGCTAGCTGGATATTTGGCGCGCGCGCGGGGTCTCGAGTGAGGGGGCGCACCGAACGGCGGGATAAGCAACGGCAGCGCCTGTGACTATCCGCGTGTTATGAAACAAAGCCGAGCTCGCATGCCGGCGATGTGAATGAACAATGGGCAACGGCGCGAAGCTGCTGCGCTGTATGTGCGATGTCACTTCCATCCACGATGGAATTATTGAGTTCGGCCGCCCCACCCTTCCATGCGCCATCCGTTACCACCCTTGACTTAGTCAAGACTTAGGCGAGGTCCCGATAACTCAATCTGTTGTATCTTCGCATCAAGGCACCCGTGGCAATTTGATGCTCAACGTGCCGCTAAGGTGTTAGGGTCATTCAACACTAGTCGATGCATATAAGGCGCTTTTCTGTGTTTATCTCATGGTGATGCCTCTCGTCGGAGGCCGTAGACATGCCGACGTCCAAGGATTTCACAACGAAAGAGCCGGTCGTCAGACTTTGTTCAGAGGACAATCGCGAATGCTATGTACGCGTAACAAGCGTTCGCTTTGAAGTACGAACTACCGACGTCGAGCACTCGAGTAGGAAACGCTTTCTCAGGTCTACACGATAAAAAACCGTGCCCTGATTGAAATGTTTCATGAGCGCTTATATGGCTGCTCTGTCACCTTTTTGTACGTCATAATTCTCGGGTAATTCGCTCCGCCGACCGGGCGCGCTATAGCGCAATTGGACGCCAAGTGATGAAGTCTCACCGAGGTATCTATGATTTCGACGCCACGCAAGCTGATCTACGTATGTAGAGATGCGTCGATGTCGCTGACATCTAAATTCGAGGGACGTGACTGGGGGGTTACGCTGGTCACTCCGCGGCAGACTCAAAAACAGGCTCTGTGGAGTGGCTGTACGTTAGGAGGTTTGCTCGATCTCTCAACATGTCAGCTACCCAATGATCTCGCCGCGATCGAAGACATGCTTGTTCGAACTGACGCGGGCTGGGTCGCGATTGTAGACGCGCACCAACTCGAAGATGCGATGGTGCGCCGCTTGATTCGCGACTATTGCTTCGATTACGTCACGCTGCCCGCTTCGGACGATCGTATCGTCAATGCCG
>NZ_JAQGMM010000610.1 GCF_028292365.1 Caballeronia sp. | reverse complement strand
GCCTCCGCGTGCTTGCGCACCGCATCCAGATGCGGATTGTTCTCGAACCCGTCGTCCTTCACGTTCGCCACGTACATGGTCGGCTTGGCCGTGATCAGGCAGAGCGGCTTGATCAGCGCGAGTTCGTCTTCGCTCAGGTCCAACGCGCGCACAGGTTTCGCCTGATCGAGCTGCGCCTGGATCTTTTCCAGCAAGGGGACGAGCTTCGCCGCTTCCTTGTCGTTGCCTGAGCGCGCCGACTTCGCGTAACGGTGGTGAGCCTTCTCCACCGTCGCCAAATCCGCCAGCGCCAGTTCAGTATTAATGACTTCGATGTCCGCGAGCGGGTCGATCTTGTTCGCGACGTGAATCACGTTTTCGTCTTCGAAGCAGCGCACGACGTGCGTGATGGCGTCGGTTTCGCGAATGTTCGCGAGGAACTTGTTGCCGAGGCCTTCGCCCTTGCTCGCGCCGGCCACGAGGCCTGCGATATCGACGAATTCAACAATGGCCGGGACCACGCGCTCGGGATTGACGATTCCCGAGAGTGCGGCCAACCGTGCGTCCGGCACTTCGACTACGCCGACATTCGGCTCGATCGTGCAGAACGGATAGTTTTCGGCGGCGATGCCGGCCTTGGTCAGTGCATTGAACAGTGTGGACTTGCCGACGTTAGGCAAGCCGACGATGCCGCATTGGAGGCTCATGGAATCCTTCGAACTGGTGAAACGGCGTGCGCCGCGTGGTTCAACGCTGGACGCGCGTGTCGCGGGTTTTACAACCCCAGGACCCACGCGCGTAGCGGGCGGCCACGTCGTGCGGGCCGGAAAAACCGCTATTGTAGCGCCACGGCCGGGTCGGCTGGGCGGGCGGGAGAGTGGGCTACAGGGCAGCTTCAAGGCGTCGCACCCGCTGAAACACCGCATCGCGCATCGAATCTCGAAATACCCCGGCAGCTATAATGGATGTATGACTTTCCACTCACGAAATTTTCATGCGGTTGTGGTCGGCGGCGGGCTCGTCGGCAAGACGGCGGCGCTTGCGCTGACGCAATCCGGCCTTCGCACGGCGCTGCTCGCAACGCCCGCTGCAGCAGCGCCCGCCGCCGACAGCTTCGACTCCCGCATCTACGCGCTTTCATCGAGCTCGCAGGCGCTGCTGGAACGGCTGCGCGTCTGGCAGGCGCTGGAGCGCGACAAGCTCGGGCCGGTGCTGGACATGCGCGTTTTCGGCGATGCCTTCGCCGAGCTGCATTTCTCCGCGTTCCAGGCAGCCGTCCCGCAATTGGCGTGGATCGTGGAATCGTCATTGATCGAACGGTCGCTTGATGCCGCGCTGCGTTTTCAGCCGAACCTCACGTGGATCGATTCGCGCGCCCAGGGCCTGACGATCCACGATGACGCCGCGCATCTGACCCTCGCAAACGGCGACACGCTCGAAGCGGATCTGGTGGTGGGCGCGGACGGCGCGCATTCCTGGGTGCGGGCGCAGACGGGCGCGAAAATGCAGCGCCGGGATTATCGGCAAACGGGTGTGGTCGCGAACTTCACGTGCGAAAAGCCGCACGGCGAGACGGCGTATCAGTGGTTCCGCGATGGCGAGATCATCGCGTTATTGCCGTTGCCCGGCGACCACGTTTCGCTGGTGTGGTCCGCTAAAACCGAACACGCCGATACCCTCCTGAAACTCGATCCCGCCCAACTCGCGGCGGAGGTCGAAAAGGCCACGCAGAACATGCTCGGCGCGCTCGAATGCGTGACGCCGGCGCAGGGCTTTCCACTCGCGCTGCAAACCGTAGACCGCTTGATCGGCCCACGTGTGGCGCTGGTTGGCGACGCTGCGCATCTGATTCATCCGTTGGCTGGACAGGGCATGAACCTGGGTCTGCGCGACGTCGCCGCGCTGGCCGAAACGCTCGCCAACAAGGAAGCATTTCGTTCGGCCGGCGACCCCGTCTTATTGCGCCGATACGAACGCACCCGTCGCGAGGACATCCAGAAATTGACGTTCGCCTGCGACGGCCTGCAAAAACTCTTCGCCATGCCCGGCACGCTCGCTCGCGGGCTGCGCAACACCGGCATGGCGCTCGTGGGTGCACAACCGCTTGTCAAGCGCTGGCTTGTGTCCGCGGCGCTTGGTTAAGCCCGGCCAAGAAACTTGGCCAAGAACATCCCACTTACTTCAAGATTGACGGAAACTCCAATGAAAATCACTCTTCGCCGCGCCCTGGTCGCTGCTGCAACGCTGGCCGCGGTGTTTGGGATCGGCATCGCCGCACAAGCCGATCAGACCACCGACAAGATCAAGTCCACGCTGCAATCGCGCATTGGCGACGCTGATATCAAAAGCGTGGAGAAGTCCCCGGTTCCGGGCCTCTACGAAGTGAACCTCGGTGCGCAGATCGTCTACACGGACGCCACCGGCAACTATCTGCTCATGGGCGATCTGGTGGACACCCGCACGCGCACGAACATCACTGAAGCGCGTCTGGCGGAAACGAACAAGATCGACTTCGCGAAGCTGCCGTTCGAGAACGCGGTCAAAGTGGTGAAGGGCACGGGCGCGCGCAAGATCGCCGTGTTCTCCGATCCGAATTGCCCGTATTGCAAGCAGTTGGAAACCACACTCAAGTCAGTCGATAACGTCACCGTCTACACTTTCCTGTACCCGGTTTTGTCGCCGGATTCGACGGTCAAATCCAAGTCGATCTGGTGTTCGAAGGATCGTTCGGGCGCGTGGGAAGGCTGGATGCTCGACCATACGGCACCGACCGCCGCCGCTAGCTGCGACACGGCCGCCATCGACAAAAACCTGAAGCTCGGCCAGTCGATGAACGTCACTGGCACGCCTACCGTTTTCCTGGCCGATGGACGCCGGCTGCCCGGCGCTGTTCCGGCGGATCGGCTGGAAAAGGAATTGTCGGCGGTTCGCTGATTGAGTTGTCTGGGTTGTCTGAGTTGAAGATCAGTTGACCAACAACGAAGGAGGCGCGCGAAGCGCCTCTTTCGCTTTCGTGAAGTTGCGCGACCGCTTCCGTCATGGATCGCGCAGGCACTGAATGCCGGGCCAGACAATGACGCCCAGCGACAAGAATAAAAGGACCTCGACGCATGAACGCCATCCGTTACACCATCGTTCCTAAAAATCCCGCTGCGCATTTGTTCGAGGTGACGTTGACCGTTGCGCAACCCGATCCGTCGGGTCAGCGGTTTGTACTGCCTGTGTGGATTCCAGGCAGCTATATGATCCGCGAATTCGCTCGCAATATCGTCACGCTGCAGGCGTTCAATGCGGCCGGCCGCAAGCTCGCTATCGATAAAACCGACAAGCACGCTTGGGCAACGGCGCCGCACGATGGCCCGATCACGCTGCGCTACGAGGTCTACGGCTGGGACTTGTCGGTGCGCGCGGCGCATCTCGACGACACCATCGGTTTCTTCAACGGCACGAGCGTGTTTCTCGCGGCGGAAGGGCAGGCGGATGCACCGTGCATTGTCGATATTCAAAAGCCTTCAGGCGCGCAATACGCGAACTGGCGAGTGGCGACGGCATTGCCCGAGGCGCGCGGCACGAAGCGTTACGGATTTGGTGCGTATGAAGCGCCGAACTACGATGCGCTGATCGATCATCCGGTGACGCTGGGCGAGTTCGCGCTCGGTTCCTTCGACGCCTACGGCGCGAAGCACGACATCGTGATCTCGGGCCGCGTGACCGGGCTCGATATGCACCGTCTGGAAACCGACCTCAAGCGGGTTTGCGAATCGCAAATTGCGTTGTTCGAACCGCGTACGAAGAAAGCGCCGGTTGATCGTTATGTGTTCATGACGGTCGCCGTCGCCGATGGTTACGGTGGCCTGGAGCATCGTGCATCGACGGCGCTGATCTGCAATCGCGCCGATCTGCCTATTGCGGGACGCCCGGATGTGACGGACGGTTATCGAACGTATCTGGGTCTTTGCAGCCACGAATATTTCCATACGTGGAACGTGAAGCGGATCAAGCCTGCTGCGTTCGCGCCGTACGATTTGTCGCAGGAGAATTACACGTCGTTGCTGTGGTTGTTCGAAGGCTTCACGTCGTACTACGACGACCTGATGCTCGTGCGCAGCGGCCTCATCAGCGCGAGCGAGTACTTTGCGCTTTTGGGCAAGACGCTCGGCGGTGTGTTGCGCGGGTCAGGTCGGCTCAAGCAGACCGTGGCTGAAAGCTCGTTCGATGCGTGGGTCAAATATTATCGGCAGGACGAAAACGCGGCGAACGCGATCGTCAGCTATTACCAGAAAGGTTCGCTTGTCGCGCTCGCTTTCGACCTGTCAATTCGCGCGCAAACCGAAGGCAAGAAGTCACTCGACGACGTCATGCGACTTCTGTGGCAACGCTACGGCCGCGATTTTTATCACGGCAAGGCGCGGGGTATCGAAGAAAGCGAAGTGGAAGCCTTGTTTGCCGAAGCCACCGGCGCTGACCTGAAAAAGCTGTTCCGCGAGGGAGTTCACGGCACGCGCGATCTGCCGCTCGATACTTTGTTCGAGCCCTTCGGCATTACGTTCGCGCCCGATGTCGCGACCAACGGCACGGCGGCGAAACCGTCGTTCGGCGCGCGGATTCGCAGCGGCGCGGATTGCGTGCTCGCGGCCGTCCACGAGAACAGCGCGGCGCAGAAGGCGGGTTTGTCGGCGGGTGACGTGCTGATCGCAATCGACGGCTTGCGCGTAACCGGGTCGAATCTCGACACGCTCCTCGCGCGCTATTTGCCAGGTGCGAAGGTCGAAGTGCACGCATTCCGGCGCGACGAACTGCGCGTCGCGCACGTCAAACTCGATCCGCCGGAGGTATCGCGTTATGTGCTTTCCACTGCCGATGGACGTGGTCCGTCGAAGCAATGGCGCGAACGCTGGCTGAAAGGTTGAGGCATAAAAGCAGGGCTAAAGGCGGATTGTTCTATTGCTGCAACAATCCGTCACGAGTGCACAGCTTGTTCCCGGCGTCTTAAAAAAGAAGAATGCGTCCTGTCAGAGCGCGATCCGTGCTCGAACTCAACAAGACACAGGAATCATCATGACGACCATTCTTCAAATTAATTCCGCAGCACGCTCGCAAGGCGCCCAATCCACGTTGCTGGCTGACGAAGTGTCGACGAAGCTTCAGCAAGCACATCCGGGCGCGAAGCTTGTCGTGCGTAATCTTCTCTCCGACAACATTCCCCACCTCGACGATGCCACGCTCGGCGCATTCTTCACGCCCGCCGACCAGCGCTCGGCTGAGCAGAACGCTATCCACGCCAAGAGCGAAGCGCTTATCGCCGAGCTGCAAGCAGCTGACGTGGTTGTGATCGCAGCACCGATGTACAACTTCGGCATTTCGTCGCAACTGAAGGCGTACTTCGACTGGATCGCACGCGCGGGCATCACGTTCAAATACGACGAGAACGGCCCGAAAGGCTTGGTGACGGGCAAGAAGGTGATTGTTGTGTCGGCACGCGGTGGCAAGTACAGCGGTACGCCGAACGATTCACAAACGCCGTATCTGAAGTCGTTCCTCGGTTTCCTGGGCATGACCGACGTTAGCTTCATCTTTGCAGAAGGCCTGAATATGGGTCCGGACGCTGCCGGCGCCGCTTTGGCTACCGCTCGCGACTCGATCGCAGCGCTGTAAGCTTGTGAAGTAGCAGGACGCATTTAAAAAACCCGCCGTGTCGTGAGACATTGGCGGGTTTTTTATGCGGGCGTGTCGACCAGAGCGGGCAATCGCCAGTCAATGGCAGGTCGTCCGTGTTGTTCCAGATACGTATTCGCTGCCACAAAATGCCCGCAGCCCAGAAAGCCGCGATGCGCTGACAACGGCGAAGGGTGGGGCGCCTCCAGCACGCAATGCGCTTTCCCGGACGCCACCGCCGACGCGATCAACCCCCGTTTCGCCTGCGCATGCGCTCCCCAAAGCATGAACACGAGATGCTCGTGCCGAAGGGCAAGTTCGTGAATCAGCGTGTCGGTGCAATGCTCCCAGCCGCGCTTGGCGTGACTGCCGGCTTTATCGCGTTCAACCGTCAGCGACGTGTTCAGCAACAGCACACCTTGTTCTGCCCAAGCGTCGAGGCAACCGTGAGCGGGCGCTGCGAAGCCCAAGCTGGCGTTGATTTCCTTAAAGATATTTTTCAGCGATGGCGGCGGCCGAACCGGCGCCGGCACTGAAAACGCCAGGCCGTGAGCTTGCGGCGCACCACGATCCTCGCCGTGGTAAGGATCTTGTCCGAGGATCACGACCTTCACGTCCCCGGGTCGAGTCAGGCGCAAGGCGCGGAAGACATCGACGGGATAAACGGTTTTGCCGGCGGCGCGCTCGGCGTCGACGAACGCGCATAACGTGGCGTAATGCGGGCTTTCGATGAAAGTCTTCAGATGCTTGCGCCAGTCCGCCGGCAATGCGTCGAACTGATTTTCCAACGACGTAAACGGCTGGGCTTTGGAAGCATCAGCTTCAAACAGTGACGCCTGACTCATTTGACGCCGCCGTTGGAGCCGGCCAATTTAGGCTCGCACAGGTCGTAGCCACGGCGCGCCTTGCTGGCATCTTCAGGCTGGAGATACAGAAACGCTCCCCGCATTTGCGCGGCGAGGGAGTTCAATGCTTCCTCGTTGCCGGACTTCAGCTCTAGTTCGAGTTCGCTGATCGGCGTGGTCAGGCGCTCGCCGTCCACATCAGCCACGACCTCACCGAGATCCAGCGCCGCTTCGATCTTCGCACCGTCGATCTCGACGTCCCAGATCACACGCGAAAAATCGGTGCGAAACAGGGCGGTCAATTCGGGCGCCGCGTCGCTGAGTGCATTGGCGGCGTTCTGGTCGTCGCAGATTTCAAGCAGGGCGGGGATTTCCAGCGCTTCGCCGGCTACGGGCCGTTCCCATTCATGCCGGTTATGCAAACCGCCCGCTGATTCGCCCGCCGTCTTGTACGTTTGCAGCCATTGATCCGGCGTACCGCGCAGACGCACCGCACTCTTCGCCTTCGCAAGCGCATGGTCGGGGGTATCGAAGTAGACGTTGGTCAACTGAACCTTGCGGCCTTCCTGACCGGTACGTTGCGTCAGGTCCTTCGCTATTTCGCCATGTTCCGACATGGGGAGCGCCAGTTTGATCTCGCGTTCAATGCTCAAAATAAACTCCGTGCAACAGCGTCAGAAAAACATTCGCGCAAGTTCGGTACCGGGGTCGTCGGCGCGCATGAAAGCTTCGCCAACCAGGAAAGTCTGCACATCCATGGCGCGTAGCCGGTCGACATCGACACGGCTCAGAATGCCCGATTCGGTCACCACTATACGATCTTCGGGAACCATATCCAGCATGCCGATAGTCGTTTCAATCGACGTTTCGAACGTGCGAAGGTTGCGATTATTGACCCCGATTAACGGCGTCTTAAGCGTGAGCGATTGTTCTAGTTCGTCGCGATCGTGAACCTCTACGAGCACCGCCAGCCCGAGCGAGTGCGCGTACGCTTCCAGGTCACGCATCTGCAAGGGCTGGAGCGCGGCGGCGATCAACAGGATGCAGTCGGCGCCCATCGCGCGGGCTTCCAGAACCTGATACGGATCGACAATGAAATCCTTGCGCAGAACCGGCAGGCTGCACGCGGCGCGCGCTTCTTCTAAATACGCAACGCTGCCCTTGAAGAACTGCACGTCTGTCAGCACTGACAAACACGCAGCGCCGCCTCGTTCATATGATTGCGCGATATCGGCGGGGACGAAGTTCTCGCGTATTACGCCTTTCGACGGGCTTGCTTTCTTCACTTCCGCGATGATCGCCGGTTTTCCCTCAGCATGCTTCGCGCGCAATGCGCCGACGAAGTCGCGCGAGTCGCGCGTGCTCGCCTGCAAACGCAGTTCCTCCAGCGAGACGCTTTCCTGCGCGATGCGAACTTCGCTTCGTTTGACTTCAATGATGCGCTCGAGAATGTCACTCATTTCTTGATCTCTCTATTTGGCGAATTGCTGCGTGAAGCGCACGAGTTCATCGACTTTTTCGCGCGCTTGTCCGCTCGCGATCACCTCTTTCGCGAGGGCCATGCCGGCTTGGATCGATTCCGCCACGTTGGCCGCGTACAGCGCCGTGCCCGCATTCAGCGTCACGATTTCGCGCGCGACGCATGGCTTGTTGTTCAACGCGCCGAGCAGCATGGTCTTCGATTCCTGCGCGTCGGCCACCTTCAGCGTCCGGTTCGACACCATCTGCAGGCCAAAATCTTCAGGGTGAATTTCATACTCGAGCACTTCACCGTTGCGCAATTCGCCTACCACCGTTGCCGCGCCCAACGACACCTCGTCCATGCCGTCCTTGCCGTACACGACCAGCACGTGCTTGGCTCCCAGGCGCTGCATCACGCGCACCTGAATGCCGACGAGATCTTCATGGAACACGCCCATCAACTGATTGGGTGCGCCGGCCGGGTTGGTCAGCGGCCCGAGGATGTTGAAAATCGTCCGCACGCCGAGTTCACGACGCACCGGCCCGATGTTTTTCATCGCCGGATGATGATTCGGCGCGAACATGAAACCCATGCCCGTTTCGGCAATGGATTGCGCCACTTGTTCCGGCTGAAGATCGATATTCACGCCCAGCGCCTCAAGCACGTCCGCGCTGCCCGATTTACTCGATACCCCGCGGCCACCGTGCTTCGCAACTTTCGCGCCGGCGGCCGCCGTGACGAACATGGTGGCCGTCGAGATGTTGAAAGTGTGCGAGCCGTCTCCACCCGTGCCCACGATATCGACGAGATTGTCGCTATCCGGGACGCTCACGTGATTCGCAAACTCGCGCATCACGGTAGCCGCCGCCGCGATCTCCCCGATCGTTTCCTTCTTCACGCGCAAACCCGTGATGATCGCGGCGGACATCACCGGCGACATCTCGCCGCGCATGATCATGCGCATCAGGTGCAGCATTTCGTCATGGAAAATCTCGCGATGCTCGATCGTCCGTTGCAACGCTTCCTGGGCCGTAATAGTCATGATCGGATCTCGGTTCACGCGCGAATGCCTTGCGCCGGGCTCTTGACGAAGTTTTCGAGCAGCGCATGGCCGTGCTCGGAAAGGATGGATTCCGGGTGGAATTGCACGCCCTCGACCGCGAGTTCCTTGTGGCGCACGCCCATGATTTCACCGTCGGGTGTCCACGCCGATATTTCCAGGCAATCCGGCAACGATTCACGTTCGATCGCGAGCGAGTGATAACGCGTCACGCTGAAATGTTTCGGCAGGTCGGAAAACACGCCGCGGCAATCGGTTTCAATGGTGCTCACTTTGCCGTGCATGATGGTTTGAGCACGCACGACGCGTCCGCCGAACGCCTCGCCAATAGCCTGATGGCCCAGGCAAACACCAAGAATGGGGATCTTTCCGGAGAATTCGCGCAGTACGTCGAGCGTGATGCCCGCGTGTTGCGGATTGCTCGGCCCCGGCGAGAGGCAGATCCGCTCGGGGTTCAGCTTCGCGATTTCATCGAGGGTAATTTCGTCGTTGCGGTACGTTCGTACGTCCTCACCCAGTTCGCCGAAATACTGAACCAGGTTATAGGTGAACGAATCGTAGTTGTCGATCATCAGCAGCATGGTTTGTCTCCGGATCAGAAGTCGCTATCGAGGCCGTCTTGCACCTGCTCGGCGGCGCGCAGCACTGCTCGCGCCTTGTTCTCCGTCTCCTGCCATTCCGACTCGGGCACCGAATCCGCGACCACACCCGCTGCCGCCTGCACGTACAAATTACCCTTGTGGATGAGACCGGTGCGGATCGCGATGGCGAGATCCATCTCGCCCGTGAACGACAGATAACCGCAAGCGCCGCCGTACAGTCCGCGTTTCACCGGCTCCAACTCGTCGATGATTTCCATCGCCCGCACTTTCGGCGCGCCCGACAGCGTGCCTGCGGGGAAGGTCGCGCGCAGCACGTCGAAATTCGTTGTGCCGGGCTTCAGCTTGCCTTCCACCGAACTCACAATATGCAGGACGTGCGAATACTTTTCGATCGCCAGCTTGTCCGTCACCACGACCGATCCCGTTTGCGCAATCCGGCCGACGTCGTTACGCGCCAGATCGATCAGCATGACGTGTTCGGCCACTTCTTTCGGATCGTTCAGCAATTCGGTTGCGAGTTCAGCATCGCGCTCGGGCGTGTTGCCGCGCGGCCGCGTTCCGGCGAGTGGCCGAATGGTCACAATCCGTTCGTCGCCGCGTTTTTCCTGCCGAACCAGAATCTCCGGCGATGCCCCCACCACATGAAACTCACCGCCAAAGTTGTAGTAATACATATACGGCGATGGATTCAGCGAGCGCAACGCGCGATACAGCGAGAGCGGGTTATCGCGGAACGGCTTGATGAGCCGCTGGCCAACCTGAACCTGCATCAATTCGCCGGCTGCGATGTATTCCTTCGCCTTACGCACCGCGTTCAGGTAATCGTCCTTTGCAAACTCTCGATACGTCTCCGTCCGTACGCTTGCCGACGTCACCGGCGGTTGCACAGTCGTGCGCAAACGCGCGCGCAATTCGCGCAGGCGCTGTTTTGCTTTGGTAAAGGCTTCGGGTGCGGTTGGGTCGGCGTAGACAATCAGATAAAGCTTGCCGGCGAGGTTATCGATAACCGCCATTTCCTCGGTCAGCAACAACTGGATATCGGGCAGGCCGAGATCGTCGCGCGGCGCCGAATGGGCCAGCTTCTTTTCGATATAACGCACGGCGTCATAACCGAAATACCCGGCCAGACCGCCGCAAAAGCGCGGTAGTCCCGGGCGCTGCGCAATTTTGAAGCGCTTCTGAAATTCTTCAATAAACGTCAGCGGATCGGCCTGGCTCGTTTCAATGATGTTGCCGTCCTTCAACACTTCCGATACGCCGTTTTGCACGCGAATCATGGTGCGGGCCGGCAAGCCAATAAACGAGTAGCGCCCGAAGCGCTCGCCACCCACCACCGATTCCAGCAGGAACGAGTTGGCGCCGTTGCGCTCGGTTTGAGCCAGCTTGAGATAAAGCGAAAGCGGCGTTTCGAGGTCGGCAAGCGCCTCGGCGATCAGCGGAATGCGGTTGAAACCTTCATTCGCCAGCGATTGGAATTCGAGTTCGGTCATGTTCTGATCCTTTACGTGTCGCTTGTTGGATTTGGCGACATCGAGCACACACTGGGCGTTGCGGACAATTTACCGCACGGCGCGAATTTCGCTCTCATCGCTCTCATTTGTGCATTGCCTGATGCTTCAAGCGCTGTCCCGATCGTTCGGACTGTAGCCGCGTTGCTAACACGGTACGGCCACAAACGAAGTTTGGGCACAGCGAATGATGCGGCTCAGGCCAGGCATCAACGTAAAACAACTCGGCGGGATCGGCGCGCGGAATGCGCAGCGAAACAAAAAACGGTTGCCGAAGACGAGCTTCAGCGACCCTCGGGCGAGGTTAGCGCGACCAGCGACGCCAGGGCCAGGCTCCCCGGTCGATGCTGCTCAGACTCCGTTTTTTGTTCAGAAACATGAGGATTGAACTAGTCAGTCGATGTTGTCGCGCCGGGTGCAGCGGGCGCGGCCATGGTTGCTGCTATTGCCTGTGCGGCGGCTAGCAGGGAAGAAACTATACCATCGGATTTCACCAGATGCACAGGTTTGCCGTGGTTATAACCATAAGGCACCGTAAGCGTCGCCATGCCCGCTGCACGACCCGCCAGCGCGTCATTCTCCGAGTCGCCGATGGCCACAGCTTCGCGCGGCAGCACGTCCAGCCGCTCGCAGGCAATCAGCATAGGCGTCGGATCCGGTTTTTTTTGCGGGACGGAATCACCGCCGAGCACCACCTTGAAGTATTCGGCCAAGCCAAATTTCGTCAGTAATTCGACCGCGAACCGGTGCGGCTTGTTCGTCACGCATGCCAGCGGCAAACCCAGATCCCGCAGCGCTTTCAAGCCTTCCGTGACTTCGGGAAAGAGGGTGGCATGCTGTCCGTTGATGCGTGCGTATTCCGTCTGATAGATCGCGATCGCGTCGTCGAACTTCGTGCTTGCTTCCAGTGCTGAAAACCGCACGGCCAGAACGCAGCGGATCAGGTTCTCCGAACCCTTGCCGATATAGCCAATGACTTCGTCCCGATCCGTGGCCTTCGTGCCAAGCCGCGCCAGCATGCCGTTGAGAGCAGCGACGAAATCGTCGGCTGTATCAATCATTGTCCCGTCGAGGTCAATGATGGCCGCTCGCAGCGTCTTGTTCGTGAACGCGGGAAGCTCTGCCGTAAGTTCGCTCATCGCGCTTCCCCGGAGTTCACTTTGGCCAGTTCAGCGCGCATTTGCGCAATCACGTCGTGATAATTGTGGTGGCCAAAAATGGCCGACCCGGCCACGAACGTGTCCGCGCCGGCTTCAGCAATTTCCCGGATGTTGTCAATTTTGACGCCGCCGTCCACTTCGAGATGAATCTCCCGTCCGGTCCGTTCGCAGTATTCGTCGATACGCCGACGCGCTTCACGCAGCTTGTTAAGCGCTTCCGGAATGAACGACTGGCCGCCAAAGCCCGGATTCACCGACATGATCAGCACCAGGTCGACCTTATCCATCACGTGGTCGAGATGATTGAGCGACGTGGCCGGGTTGAAGACAAGGCCCGCCTTGCAGCCGTGGTCGCGGATCAGCGAAAGCGTGCGATCGATATGATCCGAACCTTGTGGGTGAAAACTGATCACATTAGCGCCGGCCTTCGCGAAATCCGGCACGATACGATCGACCGGCCGCACCATCAGATGCACGTCAATAGGAACGTCCGTATGCGGTCGCAGCGCCTCGCAGACCATGGGGCCGATTGTCAGGTTCGGAACGTAATGGTTGTCCATCACGTCGAAGTGGATCCAGTCCGCGCCAGCGGCGACCACATTGCGGACCTCTTCGCCGAGAATGGCGAAGTCGGCGGACAAAATACTGGGGGACAGGCGAAATTGCGTCATGACGTCGGCCGGTTGCGAGCGGAAAATGCATTTTACAGCGTGATGACGTTTTCGACCGCTGTCCGAATGGCCGACGTCCCCTCCTGTGGCCTTCCACGGGCGTTTCGCGCGTATGACAAAGCCCTTGCAGCCGGTGGCGTTCTGTTGCAGGCACCGGCTGCATCAAGCAGAATGCGTCACCTGACGTTCACGCAAATAAATTCGCGCAACCCGCGCCGGTCCTCTGTCCTCAAGGAGGTTAGGGGGGCGAACCCGCGCAGCACATTTTTGAATTGGAAAAGCGATGAGCCAGTATGAATTCAGCGTATCCGTCCAGACGCAATATCTCCCTGAACAATCGGAGCCGGACGCGCACCAGTTTGCGTTCGCCTACACCCTGACCATCCGGAACACCGGCCAGGTCGCGGCCCAACTGATCTCGCGTCACTGGATCATCACTGATAGCGACGACGTGGTTCAGGAAGTAAAGGGGCTTGGCGTGGTCGGCAATCAGCCGTTGCTGCCGCCGGGCGAGAAATTCGAGTACACAAGCTGGGCCGTCATTGCAACGCCCGTTGGCACCATGCGCGGTTCATATTTTTGCGTAGCCGAAGACGGCGAGCGTTTCGAAGCGCCAGTTGCTGAGTTCTCGCTGCACATGCCGCGTACGCTGCATTGAACTGGCAAGCTGAAGCACGTGCTGTCATGGCGCTTGCGTTTGTTCCTAGCGCCTATTTTTCTTCTTGCCCGAAGCTGTCCACACGACGATAAAGATCAGCAGAAGCAGCGCCACGAGAGACTCGAGCGCAAAAATAAGCATTGGGTATTCGTCGAATAGATCAGACATGGCGGTTCTCATCAAGAACGAACATTGTATGCGTTTCACTCGCTCGCTCGCCGGATTGGCGGGTTGGGCGGCGTCGATCACAGCAGCCGTCCTGCTCGCTTCGTGCGGTGGCGGCGGCGCTATCAAGTCCGGCTCTCTTGCGCCACCGACCGGTGCGCCGATCATCACGGGGCAGCGCGCGGCTAATCGCCTCACCGCGGTGAGCTGGCAGCAGGTGCCTGGCTGGCAGGACGATTCGCTGCTCGGCGCAACTGCCGCGATGCGCCAGAACTGCAGCCGTCTCGCTCAACAGCCCGCGTGGCGCCGAGCGTGTGCGGCGGCGCAGCGGCTTGACGATCTCGACATGAACGCTGCCCGCGAATTCTTCGAGGCGTATTTCACGCCATTCCAGTTGGCCAACACCGACGGCACGCTCGACGGTCTCGTGACCGGTTACTACGAGCCGTTATTGCGCGGTTCGCGTACGCGTCATGGGACTTATCAGTACGCTTTGTATCGATGGCCGTATCGCTTCAAGCCTGGCGCGGCACTACCAACGCGCGCCCAGCTTGAAAGTTCGGGCGCGTTGAACGGCAACGAACTGGTGTGGGTCGACGATCCTATCGAAGCGTTCTTCCTACAGATCCAAGGCTCGGGACAGGTCGTGATGGAGGACGGGACCACGATGCGCGTTGGCTTTGGGGGGACTAACAACCAGCCATATAAATCGATCGGGCGTGAGTTGTTGGACCGGCGTGAGCTCACGCCTGCACAGGCGACCATGCAAGGTATCAAGGCGTGGGCGAAAGCCAATCCGTCGCGTGTCGATGCATTGCTCGACGTCAATCCGCGTTTTGTGTTTTTCCGCGAGATGCCGGCCACGGAAACGCTGGCGGCTGGCGTGGGAACCGGGCCGGTAGGCGCGCTGGGTGTTCCGCTTACGCCCGAACGTTCGATCGCCGTCGATCCGTCCTCCATTCCGCTCGGCACGCCGGTTTTCTTGCAGACCACCCGGCCGTTAAGCAATTCGCCGATGAACCGGCTGGTGTTCGCCCAGGACACTGGCAGCGCGATCAAGGGCGGCGTGCGTGCGGACTATTTCTGGGGTTTGGGCGACGATGCCGGGGATCTCGCTGGCCGGATGAAGCAGGCCGGCAGGATGTGGCTGCTGCTGCCAAATTCGTAGACGGGTGGTGGTTTGGACGCGTCGCAAGGGTAGTGGTAAGTGCCGGGTTTGGCCGGCACTTACCCTATGATTCGTTGCTTTCGCCGGATCGCTCAGTCGCGGATTGGCCGAATAGAGATTGGAGTCTCGAATGCGAGTACCGCTTGCGTCACAAGCGCCGGCTCCAATCAGCCCTTGCAGAGTCAGCTGGCCACTTTTCGCCGATCGATCACGCGCCGCGCTTTTCCAACCGACCTTTCAATACCGTTCACCCCCAGCACCTGAACCACCGCACTGACACCGATCAAGGCCTTGATGTCGTAAGTGAGCGCAGCTTTGGCCTTATCGAGAACACCTATATCCGGGGCTGTTTCAGGACAGGGTTCTACATTCAGCGTGAGCACATCGAGCGGCCCTTCCTTCGTCAGCACGATCTGATAGTGCGGTGCGAGTGCGTGTTGTTTGAGCAGAAGCTCTTCAATCTGCGTTGGAAATACATTCACGCCGCGCACGATCATCATGTCGTCCGAGCGCCCCGTGATTTTTTCCATCCGACGCATCGTTCGCGCGCTGCCAGGCAAAAGCCGTGTGAGATCACGAGTCCGATAGCGGACGATCGGCAGCGCCTCCTTGGTCAGTGAAGTGAATACGAGTTCGCCCAGTTCTCCGTCTGGCAAGACCTCGCCGGTCTCAGGATCGATGATTTCTGGATAGAAATGATCTTCCCAGATCGTTGGCCCGTCCTTCGTCTCCACACACTCCGACGCCACCCCCGGTCCCATTACTTCCGACAGTCCGTATATATCGACAGCGTCGATACCCATCCGTTTCTCGATCGCGGTGCGCATGTCGTTCGTCCATGGCTCCGCACCGAAGATCCCGATGCGCAGCGAGCAATCGGCGGGATGAACGCCCTGGCGTTCGAGTTCGTCGGCGATCGATAGCATGTAGCTAGGCGTCACCATGATGATGTCTGGACGAAAATCCTGGATGAGTTGCACTTGCTTTTCTGTCTGGCCGCCGCCGAACGGGATCACGGTCAAACCCGCGCGCTCCGCTCCGTAATGAGCGCCGAGGCCACCCGTGAATAAACCATAGCCGTAGCTGACGTGCACTTTGTCGCCACGCCGTGCGCCCGCAGCCCGGATGGAACGCGCGACGAGATTTGCCCAGGTGTCGATGTCCTTCGCCGTGTAGCCAACCACGGTCGGCTTGCCCGTTGTTCCCGACGATGCGTGGATTCTCGAAATCTGGTCGTGCGGAACCGCGAACATGCCATATGGATAGTTATCGCGGAGATCCTTCTTTGTCGTGAACGGGAAACGCGCCAGGTCGGCCAGGGTTTTGACATCATCCGGATGCACGCCCGCTTCGTCGAACTTGCGGCGGTACACCGGCGAGTTTTCATACGCGTGGGCAAGCGACCACTTGAGGCGTTCGAGTTGCAGCGCCATTAGTTCGTCGCGGCTGGCCGTCTCGATCGGGTCCAGCGGAAGCGCGGTGTTCATCGATTGTCTCCTTCTTGATCGTCAGTCAATGGCCCGAATCGAGTTCGTATGGGCGCTGTGTTTTGTAGAGGGAATCAGGATTCCACGGGGACCAGAGTGCCTTTTATCTGCGACGACTTGCCGCGGAACATGGCGACCGTCTCGCTTTCACGGTTCGTGACACGAATGTCGTAAATACCAGTTCGCCCGGTCAGTGATTGTTCGACAGCTTCTGCCGACAAGCGGTCGCCGCCCTTCACTGCACGCAGAAATTCGATGGAACAACCGGCCGCGACCGTATTGATGTTGTGCGAGTTACAGGCGAACGCGAACGTGGAGTCGGCCAGCGTGAAAATGAGTCCGCCATGGCAGATACCGTGACCGTTCAGAAAGTCGTCACGGACGTTCATTTGCATGCGCGCGTACCCCGGGCGAACTTCCTTGAGTTCGAGGCCGAGTGCGCGGCTGCATGCATCGGCTTCGTACATGGCTTGCGCGGTCGCGTTGGCGAGTTCTTCAGGCGTCATTGCTGCGTTCTCCGGGAGTGTTCTGATTGCATTTCAGAGGCCGTCGAAGCGGGGTGGACGTTTTTCCTTGAAGGCGGCGACACCCTCGGCATAGTCGTGCGAGTCACCCAGTTCGCGTTGAACGTCGCGCTCCAGATCGAGCTGCTGATCAAGCGTGTTGTTCGCGGCGGCGCGGATCGCGTGCTTGATCGCAGCGATGGCCTTGGCGGGCTGTTGCGCCAGTTGCGAGGCAAGCTTTAGCGCCGCGCTTTGCAATTGATCATCTTCGACCACTTTCCATACCAGTCCCCACGCTTCAGCTTGTTCGGCGCCCAGCTTGTCGCCCGTCAACGCCAGGCCCAGCGCCCGTGCTTCACCAACGCGCCGCGGCAAAAGCCACGTACCGCCGGAATCCGGTACTAGTCCAATCTTCACAAAAGCCTGGACGAAACTGGCTGAACGCGCCGCTACGATCAGGTCGCACGCCATGGCGAGATTCGCTCCAGCACCGGCCGCTATACCGTTGACGGCGGCAATCACCGGCAACGGCGACGCCTGCAGGCGACGCACGAGCGGATTGAAGTAACGGTCGATCAGCACGCCCAAGTTGGTCATCGCGCCGGGCGTGAAGTCAAGATCCGCGAGATCCTGGCCCGCGCAAAAACCGCGGCCCGCCCCCGTGATCACCAATGCTCGAGCTTTACTTGCTTCCACCTGATCGAGTGCCGTGCTCAGTTCTTCATGCATCGTCCGCGTGAAGCTGTTCAGCTTGTCGGGACGGTTCAGCGTCAACGTAGCGACGTGCGTGCTGGCGTCGATATGGATGACGATGGAATTGCCGTTGTCGGACATGGTGTCTCCTTGCTCGCTACGTTGTGCAAATACGCATGCCTTTGATACTAGCCGTGCCCGTCGCCGCTTTCCATTCGGCCGGATGGCCTATGTCTCCGGGCGACGTTGCGGGCTGGCCACCTATGCCGTTTGGCCAGCTGTTGCGGGCGCGGCCTTGGGTGCAACATGCACTCTGCTTTGAACAACGCGGAAGCGGTTCGCCACGTACGCTGCGTCGGACAACGCCGAGTTCGCTGCGGGATTGGCCCCGGTGCCGTGGAAGTCTGAATACGCAGCCGTCTGGTTGACGAACACGCCACCAGTCAAGTTGATCGAAAGCGCTACTCCGCCGCGAATCGCCGCATCGTAGG
>NZ_JAQGMM010000595.1 GCF_028292365.1 Caballeronia sp. | reverse complement strand
GGCGGTCAGTATCGTCGAGATAGATGCAGTGGCCGTACACCGCGCGCTGACGCAGCAAATCGTAGTGATCGTAGATATCCAGATAGCTCCGATGCCCCGGAAACAGACTTTCGACCCACTTGATCTCGTCGGTGTTTTCCGCCACATGACTCTGGATATACACATCCTGATGCTTGCGCGCGAGCACCGCGCAGGCTTCAAGTTGAGCCTCCGTCGAGGTCGGCGCAAAGCGCGGCGTCAGCGCGTATTCCTGCCGGCCGCGGCCATGCCAGCGCGCGATGAGTTCGGCGCTGTCGTCGTAGCCCGATTGAGCCGTGTCGCGCAGATACTCCGGGCAGTTGCGATCCATCAGCACCTTGCCCGCGATCATGCGCAGGTTGCGCGACTCGCTCTCGCTAAAAAAGGCATCGGCGGATTGCTTGTGGACCGTGCAGTACACGAGCGCTGTGGTCGTGCCGCAAGACAGCAGTTCATCGATGAAAAAGCTTGCCGTCTCGCGCGCGTACGCCGGGTCTTCGAACTTGCGCTCGGTCGGAAACGTGTACGTGTTCAACCATGGCAACAACCCCGGCGCAGGGGAGGCGATCATGTCAGTCTGCGGATAGTGAATGTGCGAGTCGATGAAACCCGGCACGATCAACTTGTCCCGCAGGTCCTTCATGATTGCATCGGGCGCGATGGCGTCACGCAACGCCGAATACGCGCCCGCCGCCACCACGCGGCCATCTTCCACCAGCAACAAGCCGTCGGTTTCATGCACGGCGTTGTCATCGGAAAAAGCGGGATCGTCGCGGAAAGTAAGTAGCTGCGCGCGGTAAGCGGTTTGAGTCATGGTGAAATGTCTCCAGTAAAGCGGGTCAACGCCCTTATAGCTGTGTCAACAACAGCAACGACAGCGCGGCGACAATCCACATCGCCGGCTTGATTTCTTTTCTGCGGCCGGTGAACGACTTGATCACGACAAAGGCGAGGAAACCGTACGCAATGCCATCGGTGATCGAATACGTCAGCGGGATCAGGATCATCGCGAGGAAGGCGGGAATGGCTTCGTCGAAGCGGCCCCATTCAATCTTCGTGATCGACTCCATCATGAACACGCCGACCAGCACGAGCGCGGGCGCGGTTGCAATGGCGGGCACCAGGGAGAGCAGCGGCGAGAGGAACAGGAAGGGCAGGAAACACAAGCCGGCGACCACTGCGACCAGCCCCGTGCGGCCGCCCGCCGAAATGCCCGCCGCCGATTCTATGTACGCATTCGCCGGGCTCGTGCCGAGCGGCGCGGAAACGAGTGCTGCGAACGAATCGACCATCATCGACTGGCGGATGTTGCGCGGGTTGCCGTCTTTGTCGTAGAGCTTGCCGGCTTCCGAGATCGCCATGAAGGTGGAGAGGGCATCGAAGAAAGACGTGAACAGCATCACGAAGATAAACGGCCAGTAGATCACTTTCAACGAGCCGAGCAAGTCCAGTTGACCGACGGCTGAAAAGTCCGGCGCCGAGAACAAACCGTTCCAGTTCACGAGCGTTTTCGTGGCAATGGCGGCTGGCCAGTAAGCGGTGCCGTCGCCCCAGAAACGGCCGATGGGAATCGCAATCACGGTCGTGAAAATGATGCCGATCATCAGCGCGCCGGTTACCTTGCGTGCAACCAGGATCGTGGTCACCGCGAGGCCGATCAGGAACGTGATAACCACCGGATTCAGCGATGCTGAATGCACGATCGTCACCGGATCGCTGATAACAAACTTCGCGTTGACCAGTCCGATCAGGCTGATAAACAGTCCGATGCCACACGACACCGCATGACGCAGGTTCGCGGGAATGGCATCGACAACCAGCTTGCGCGCGTTGAACGCCGCAAGCACCGCGAAGATCACGCCGGCCCAGAACACGCAGCCGAGCGCGGTCTGCCACGGCATCTTGCCGCTGTGAACCATCACGAAAGCGAACAGCGCGTTCATGCCCATGCCGGGCGCGACGAGCACCGGGTTGCGCGCGTAGAGGCCCATCGCGCAACTGCCGAGGAAACTGACAATGACGGTGGCCGTCAGCGCAGCGGAGAAGGGCACGCCGGCCTGCGACAAGATCCCGGGATTGACGACGATGATGTACATCGCTGTCAGGAACGTCGTGATGCCCGCAACAATCTCGGTCTTCGTGCGTGAACCCGCTGCACGGATGCCGAAGAAACGCTCGAGCGTGGTGGTGTCGTTGGTAATGGTAGCCATGAGGTTCTTGCTCACGCCGCCGCATGCCAGTTGTGCCAATAGGCATCGAGTTTGGCGACCATTGCGAGGCGCTCGGCGTTCGTCACGAACGACGCTTCCAGGCTGTTTTTCAGCAGCGTGTAACACTCGGCATCGGTGAGATTCAAGGCTTCGAGAATCGCGAGGTAATTTGCGTTCACGTAGCCGCCGAAATACGCGGGGTCGTCGGAGTTGATCATCACGGCCACGCCCTGATCCAGCAGCGCCTTGAGCGTGTGTTTCGCCATGTCGTCGAACACGCGCAGCTTCAGGTTTGACAGCGGGCAGACGGTCAGTGCCACGCGGGAATCCGCGAGACGCGCGACCAGCGCCGGGTCTTCCATGCTGCGCACGCCATGATCCACGCGATCCACTTTCAGCAGGTCGAGCGCTTCGTACACATACGCGGGCGGCCCTTCCTCGCCTGCGTGCGCGACGAGCTTCAAGCCCTTCTCACGCGCCTTCGCGAACACACGTTCGAACTTCGAAGGCGGATGGCCTTTCTCCGACGAATCCAATCCGACACCAATCAGCCGATGCTTGTATTGATCGAACAAGGGCAACGCTTCATCGAACGTTTTAAGCGCATCTTCTTCCGGCAGATGGCGCAGGAAACACAGGATCAGCTTGCTCGTCAAACCGCGCCGCTCACCTTCAGCCAGCGCGCTTTCGATACCTGCGACCGCCGTGGCAATCGAAACACCGCGTTCGGTGTGCGTTTGCGGATCGAAGAAAATTTCGGTATGCGTGACATGATCGGCGAGTGCACGTTCAACGTATGCCAGGGTCATGTCGTGGAAATCGCGCTCGTGAAGCAGCACGCTTGCGCCCGCATAGTAGATGTCGAGGAACGATTGCAGGTCGGTGAACGCGTAGGCCGCGCGCAACGCTTCAATGGAGTCGTACGCGAGGGTCACGCCATTGCGTTTTGCGAGTTCGAAGATCAACTCGGGTTCGAGCGAACCCTCAATGTGAATGTGAAGTTCTGCTTTGGGCGCGCGAGCGATTTTGTCAGCGAGAGTGGGATTCATGCTTGTTTTGTGCTCTAAAAGGTCTGATCACGCGGTTTGCGGATGCTGCGCGGAATTGTAGCTGTGCGCGGCGCGTTCCTCGACCTTCTGCAGCAACTGAGCTGCGACTGATACTGCAATCATTTCGGGCGCTTTATCGACAATGCCGGGGACGCCGATCGGGCACGTCATGCGGCTGATCAACACGGGGTCGATGCCCCGCGACGCCAGACGGCGCTCGAACAGGACCTTCTTCGTGTGCGAGCCGATCATGCCGAAAAACGCAAAATCGCCGCGCCGGAGAATCCGCTCGGCGAGCGCGAGATCGAGCGCGTGGTTGTGCGTCATTACCAAAAAGTAACTATTGGCCGGGGCTTCATCCACGGCGGCTTCCGGGATTCCGCTCGCGTCCAGCGTGACATTGTCGGGGAGCCGATCCATGGGCGGGAACGTTGCATCGCGTTCGTCCACCCACGCGACGCGGCACGGCAAATTCGCGAGCACCCTGACGAGCGCTGCGCCCACGTGTCCTGCGCCGAACAGCACCACCGGAAAATCGCGCACCGCGATGGTTTCGGTCAGCAGCGAGCCGCTTTCGTCGAAACCCGCGCCGTCCCAGAGCAGGCAATCGGGGCCGGTCACGCCGGGTTCCGGGTCGGAGATCATCACCCCGTCCGGAATCGGGCCGAAGCCGACGCTGCGCACCGTGGATAATCCCTGCGCCATGCGTTTGTTCAACGATGTGACCCAGGCGAGATCGCCTATATCCAGCCGCTCGAACGCCACCACGACCGCACCGCCGCAGCATTGACCAAGGCTTGGGCCGAGCGCGAAACGCTCGAGCCGCCGCATGTGCGGACTGCGCGCGCCGTCTTTTAGCACCTGTCGCGCTGTTTCAATCGCCTTCCATTCCAGATGACCTCCGCCAATGGTGTGGCGTGCATCGTCGCGTGTGACGATCATCTTCGTGCCCGCTTCGCGCGGCGCCGAGCCTTCCACGCGCGCGACCGTCACCAGCACGACGGGGTCGCCGTGTGCGAGGAGGTGTTGCAGATCGTGCAGCCAGGCTTGCATCGGATAGGTTCCTGGTTCGTTAGTTGACCGGCACAGGCTGGGCGACGTCCGGAGTCGCCGCAGCTTGAATCTTCGCGGCCTGGGCGTCCAGTGCGTTCAGGATCGATTCGGGCGTGGCTGGAGCGCGCAGAACGGGCGCGTCGGTGGAGTCGGGCGCGACCGACGCCACCGCGGCGCGGATTGCCAGCAACACCGAGAAACCGAGCAGCAATGGCGGTTCACCTACGGCTTTCGACCGGAACACTGTTGGCTCGACGTTCTGGTTTTCGTAGAGCGCGACGTTCATCGCAGCGGGGATGTCGCTCACCGATGGAATCTTGTACGTCGATGGTGCGTGCGTCATCAGGCGGCCATCACGATTCCACCAGAGTTCTTCGGTTGTCAGCCAGCCCATGCCCTGGACAAAACCGCCTTCCACCTGGCCGATATCGAGCGCCGGATTGATCGACTGTCCTGCGTCGTGGAGGATGTCCGCCCGCAACAGCCGCCACTCGCCGGTGAGCGTGTCCACGACCACTTCCGAGATCGCCGCGCCGTAAGCGAAGTAGTAGAACGGCTGGCCGGTCAGCGTTTTCGAATCCCAGTTGACCTTGGGCGTGGCGTAAAAACCATCCGACCACAATTGCACGCGCGACAGATAAGCCGCTCCGACCAGTTGATCGAACGGCATCTGACCGCCGTTCGACTCGACCACACCATCGTGAAAACGCACGTCTTTCGCGCGTCCGCCGAGCTGCTTCGCGGCGAGTTCCGCGAGGCGTCCGCGAATGGTGAGCGCGGCGGCTTCGGCCGCCTTGCCGTTCAGGTCGCTGCCGGTGGATGCGGCGGTGGCCGATGTATTCGCAACCTTCGAGGTATCGGTGGCGCTCACGCGCACGCGCGATAACGGCACGCCCAGCGCGTTCGCCACGACCTGCGCGACCTTCGTGTTCAGGCCCTGGCCCATCTCGGTGCCGCCGTGATTGACGAGCGCAGAGCCGTCTTTATAGACATGCACGAGCGCGCCCGCTTGGTTCAGGAAGGGCACGTTGAACGAGATGCCGAACTTGACCGGCGTGAACGCGATACCCCGCTTGAGCACGGGACTCGTTGCATT
The DNA here is from genome assembly GCF_028292365.1 of Caballeronia sp. Lineage (GTDB taxonomy): Bacteria > Pseudomonadota > Gammaproteobacteria > Burkholderiales > Burkholderiaceae > Caballeronia. The sequence continues at coordinate 2,724 of NZ_JAQGMM010000595.1, read as the reverse complement.
GAACGCGGCAATCGCGTTGCGTCGCTGCACATACGCACTCGATGCCAGCAGTTCGTCCGTCAGCGGCTCGATGATGTTGTCTTCCACGGTCTGACCGTAGGGCGTCACGTTGCGCTCGGTGATGCCGTAGTAGTTCACACGGCGGATATCGACGGGATCGCGCTTCAGCCGGTGCGCGATTTCATCCATCATGATTTCCATCACCAGCGCGCCTTGCGGACCGCCGAAACCCCGGAACGCCGTGTTCGACTGCGTGTTGGTACGGCAGCAGAGCGCGGTGATATCGACGTCCTGCAGGTAATACGCGTTGTCGAAGTGACAGACGGCGCGGGTGGCCACCGCGCCCGATAAATCGGCCGAATAACCCGCGCGCAACGCAATTTCCACACGCGCGCCTTGCAAGCGGCCGTCGTCATCGAATCCGGCTTCGTAGGTGTAGATTGCGTCGTGGCGTTTGCCCGTGATCATGAAGTCGTCGTCACGATCCGCGCGCAATTTCACCGGCCGATGCAGCAAGTGAGCGGCCAGCGACGCGATGCACGCGAAGACCCCCGACTGCGATTCCTTGCCGCCGAACCCGCCGCCCATCCGGCGGCATTCGCAAATGACGTTATGCGTCGGCCAGTCGAGCATATGCGCGACCAGATGCTGCATTTCGCTCGGATGCTGCGTGGAACTGTAGACGAGCATGCCGTCCAGTTCCTTTGGAATGGCATACGCAATCTGCCCTTCGAGATAGAACTGTTCCTGACCGCCAACCTCGAATTCACCTTGCAGCCGATGCGCCGCCGACGCGATTTTTCTGTCCGGATCGCCGCGCTTCAGATGCAGCGGTGGCAGCACGAACTGCTGTTTCGCTTTCGCATCGCGCGGCGTCAGGATGGCTTCGCGCGGTTCGTATCGGATCACTTCTTCGCTTTTGGCGAGCGCTGCTGCACGGCGCGCGAGATCGTGCGTTTCCGCGATGACCACGAACACCGGTTGGCCCAAATACAGCACTTCATCTTTCGCGAGGATCGGGTCGTCGTGGAGCACGGGGCCGCAATTGTTCTCACCGGGGATATCGTCGGCGGTGAACACGGCGATCACGCCGGGCGCGGCCAGAACGAGGTCGAGATTGATCGAGACGATGCGGGCGTGCGCATGCCGCGACAAACCCAACGCCGCGTGCCGCGTGCCGCGCAATTCGCCGATGTCATCAACGTAAGTCGCTTCGCCGCTCACATGCAGCGTGGCCGATTCGTGCGGCAAGCCGACGCCAATCGCTGCACGCTCTTTTGCGCCGGCGTGCAGTGCGAGTGCATTAGTGGCAGCGGCCGCACGGTCGATGTGGTGTGGATCGGTACGCTTGTTCATCGCGTGGTCCTCGGGGCTTGGTGTGGCTTTAAGTCGCGCATTGCACGTCGAACGCGAACGCGAACGCGTTGACGTCGTGCAGTGCCAGCGGCGAATCCTCACGGGTCTCGAGGAAAAAACGCCACAGCACGTTGCGCGCCACCTTGCTGCGGTATTCGCTCGACGCACGCATATCGGTGAGCGGCTGGAAGTCCACGTCCAGCGCGCGCATGGCGGCTTTCACGTTGGCCTCGTTCCACTCTTCATTCACCAGCACGGCTTCCGCATTCGATGCCCGTTTGGGCGTGGCCGCCATGCCGCCGAACGCGAATCGCGCGGTTGCCACACGGGTGCCGTCGAGCGTCACGGCGAACGCGGCGCACACCGCCGATATGTCCTGGTCGTAGCGCTTCGATACCTTGTAAGTCCTGAAGCGCAGATTCGTCGATGGCAGCGGAACACGGATTCCCGCGACGAATTCGCCCGTTTCCAGCGCGGATTTTTGATAGCCGAGATAGAAGGCGTCGAGCGGCGTCGTGCGGACCTTGTTGGCCTTTTGCAGCACGATTTCCGCATCGAGGGCGATCAGTGCGGGCATGGAATCGCCGATGGGCGAACCGTTCGCCACGTTGCCGCCGAGCGTACCGGCGTTGCGAATGGGCAGCGACGCGAAGCGTGTCCACAATTCCGCGAGTTCCGGATAAACGGCCGCGAGCGCGGCGTAAGAATCTTCCAGCGAGGCCGCCGCACCGATGGTCAGCCATTGGCCGTCGCGGGTGATCGACTTGAGCTCGGTGACATTGCCGATATACAGGATGTCGCCGAGATTGCGGAATTGCTTGGTGACCCACAGGCCGACGTCAGTGCTGCCGGCCAGGATGCGCGCGTCTGGATAGTCGGCGCGCAAGCGGGCGAATTCGGCAAGAGAGACGGGCGCGAAGAATGTCGGGCGGCCGAATGCGTCGCCGCGCGCGTCGGGTGCGGAGTATTCGAGCGTTTCCTTGCGCCGGATGGATTCGAGCTGGCGTTTGAGTTGGTCGCGATCGAACGGCGCACGAGGGTATTCGAACATTTTCTGCGACGCATCCACGATCGGCCGATAGCCCGTGCATCGGCAGAGATTGCCGGACAGGGCGGCGTTGATTTCATCGCGGGTGGGCAGGCCGGCATCGGCGGGCTGATTCTCGTACAGCGCCCACATCGACATCACGAAGCCGGGCGTGCAGAAGCCGCATTGTGAGCCGTGGCAATCGACCATGGCCTGCTGGACGGGATGCAGCGTGCCGTCTTTGGCGCGCAGGTCTTCAACCGTGAAAAGCGCTCGGCCGTCGAGCGTCGGCATGAACTGGATGCAGGCGTTGACGGCCTTGAGGACGGGTTGGCCTTCTG
>NZ_JAQGMM010000594.1 GCF_028292365.1 Caballeronia sp. | reverse complement strand
CGATGATCCATACGGTACGTAATGTCGGCTATATTCTCCAGGCTGCGGAGTAGGCGTGCCGCGCGCCTGCATCCGGGCAGCATCGGCTGGCTGCTGCTGGTATTCGTCAGTTCGGCAATAGCGCTGTTCGCATTGCTTTACTGGCTCACCAGCGGTTACCTGCTTCATCAGGTCGACGAACGTCTGAATGGGGAGGTGGCGGAATTTCAATCGCTCGGCCGAGACGAGGCCATCGCAACGATCAGCGCACTGAGCCGCCGCGACGTTGCGAGCAGCCGGCCCTATGGCCTGTTCGACGAGAACGGCAGTAGGCTCGCGGGAAATGTCGATAATCTCCCGGCAGAGAAAGACGGTACGCCATTCGACTACGCGCAGGCGACCCGCGAGGGACCCAGCCGAGTGACAAGCCAATATCGCGGCATCATCGTGCCGACAAAAAGCGGCCTGAGAATCGTAGTCGGGCATTCGATCGATGAGATCATCGTGTTCGACCGGACGCTGGTGACAACGCTATGCACGGGCCTCGCGCTGACGATCCTGCTCGCGCTCGGCTGCGGCGCCGCGCTGAACAGGATGTCGAACCGGCGCATTCGCGCCATCAGCGAAACGAGCCGCGAAATCATGGCAGGCCAGCTCGACCGACGCTTGCCTACGCGTCATACGAACCACGATCTTGACCGCCTTGCAGGGATCGTCAACACGATGCTCGATGAAATAGAGCGACTCGTGAGCGAGGTCCGTGGTGTGTGCGCCGGCATCGCGCATGATCTTCGTACACCGATGACCGGCCTACGCGGCGGGCTGGAACGGGCGCGCCGCCGCTCAACTACGGTCGACGACTACGCCGAGGCAATTGACACGGCAATCGAGCAGTCTGACGTTGTACTCAATCGCTTTACGGCTTTGTTGAGAATTGCGGAAATCGAGGCCGGCGGACGACGCGCGAGTTTTGGTTCGCTCTTGCTCGATGTCGTACTTCGGGACGTGGTCGAACTTTATGAGCCGCTCGCCGAGTATCGGGGCTTGTCGATGAAGGTGCATGCGTCTGAATCAGTCGAGGTCATCGGCGACATCGACTTGCTGTTCGGGGCCATCGAGAACCTGCTCGACAATGCGCTGAAGTTTACGCCGAGGGGAGGGCAAGTCACGCTCGAGGTTTGGGCCGACAATGGTTTTTCCGCGCTGCAAGTTACCGACACCGGGCCGGGTATCGATGTGGGCGAGCGCAAAGCGGTGCTTCGACCGTTTTACCGCAGTGCGGGTGCACAAGAGCATATGGCGACGGGGCACGGTCTCGGCCTGAGTCTGGTTGCCGCAATCGCCCGCATGCACGGAGCCGACTTCGAGATTGGCGACAACCAGCCGGGATGCAAGATGTTGTTGCGTTTCAGAGGGAGTTGTCAGATTGGCGAGCGATGACGCATTGAGGCGGCCGACCTCCTTCGGTCAGCCGACAGTCGAATTAGCTAGATGGCCCTCCGCCTCAAGAGCGAGCTGCGGCCACGGAGTATTTTCTAACGATCGCGCAGGTGTTCGAGTGCAACGTAATTTTGCGCTCGTGCACCGTCGTCATGGACGCCGCCGGCGCACACTCCTTGGCTTGTATGCCGTGGAACATATTGCTTCCATCCATACCGGATCTCGGTATCACGAAGGATTGGTAGGCTTTGTTTCGACAGCATCATCTTAAGTTCGAACGAAACGTCAACGTTAACCGTTGGCGAAATCATGAAGGATCGGCGAATGCTTCCGCAAGAGTCTGGGCCATGTCGCTCTTTCATGTCATGCCGTCGCCCGCGCTTTCGCCTATTGCTCAGTGTTCGGGCATACGCGCGGGGACATCCGCAAGCTTGACGCCTGGGTTCTGCTGGGCTCAATGGACTGCAGGGGGCCGCTGCGTTGTTCCACCGGTTAGCCACCCGTGACGACTTCTCGGCAGGATTCTCCCCGATGGGCATAAGATGCTCCGGGAGATCGCAGTCGCCAAAACGAGGCTGTTTTCCCGCAGCCTCGAAGATGCCTGTCGCGATTTAGCCGATCTTCCTCGCGGCTTCCTTGGCCAGCAGTCTTTGCGCCTGGCGGTCGCCGCCGCCAGCTTCTTTTGCTGTGGTCGCGGCTGATTCAGTTGCTTCCGCCAGTGCAGCGCGTCCTGCGTTGCTAATGCTGACTGTTGTCGACGCCTGTGGAGCTGCCGTACTTGCTGCAGAGGTCTTGCTGGCTTCGGTCGTTGAAGACGTCGCGGGCGCAGACGCCGTTGAAACAGCACCAGTTGCCGGGGACGACGCGGGCTGGCTGAGTGGATTGACGTTCATTTAGCTATTCTCCTGGGTTGGTATGTTGCGGTAATGCATACGGTCTATCGGCGATTTCGGCTTCGTATTGAGCTGTATATTTTTTTATTATTGACTTCGCTTAAGCAAACCTTAAGCAAATATCGAGGCCAATGTGCTAATGCGATCGAGACAGGTTAACTCGTTAGGATCGGAAATTTATTATTCGATAGAAAAATAACTCATCGATAGTTGGCTTAAGCAATCCTTAAGATTTTTCCCGCAACAATGGCGAACCTCGAAGGAAGAAGGGTTGATTGCCACGGGTGCAATCAACCAGAGTCGCTCAATGCACTGGTTGCTTCGCGGCTGCTGTTGCGGGCTTCATGCGATTCATGCGCTTTAGTCAACTGGACTTCGCACCCTGCCTGAACGTCCGGGAAGCGGATTTCCATGCCGTGCATGGTGGCTACCGCATTCGCCAGGCTCAGCCCTAGCCCGTTACCGGGTGTATGCCGGCTGGCTTCACCGCGATAGAAACGTCCCAGTACGGCCTGACGTTCTTCAACTGAGATGCCGGGCCCGTCGTCGCGGATCGACACGCCGAAGCCGTTGACGTCGCTGAACAGGCACACGCAAACATGGCCTTTCGGGGGTGCGAACTTGATAGCGTTTTCTACGAGATTTGCGAGGGCCTCGAACAGCAGGCTGGGGTCTCCAAGCATCGGATAGGGCTCGGGCGATGACCGCTCCAAAACGAGCGAGATTTCCTTGTCCTCCGCAGCCGGCTCATACAGCTCTACGGCATCCAATGCCACCGCCGCAAGATCCACAGGCTCGAAACTCTCTCGCCGCACGCCGCTCTCGATCTCGGAGATGCGCAAAAGCGCATTGAAGGTGCGTAACATGCCACCCGCTTCGACGATCGTATGGTCGAGCGCGACGCGATATTCCTCTTTCGTCTGGGCGCGCCGTTGTGCCCGCTCTAGACCGGCTATCAGCCGCGTGAGCGGCGTGCGCAGGTCGTGTGCAATCGCGTCGCATACGCCCTTGACCTCGCGCATCAGACGCTCGATTTCATCGAGCATGCCGTTCACCACGCGCACCAGCCGGTCGAGATCGTCCTGCTTCGAACGCATGGGCAAACGTTGGCTCAGGTTGCCCGCGACGATTTCCTTGATGCTCGCGGTGACGGCATCCAGGCGGCGCACTGACCCCACCCCGATCAGCGCCGCGCCCAGCAACCCGACCACCAGCGTCAGCACCGCGGCGGAGAGCAGGGCGTGCAGCAGTTCTTCATCGAAGTGATCCAGCTCGCGCGTGTTCTGGCATTGAATCGCGACTCGGCCGTCCGGGAAACCCGCAGCGATGCAACGGCCCGGCGGGTTATGTTGCAGGCCATGCAGGCGCAGTGTGAATGGCGTGTCGAAAGCTGGAATAGCCGGGCGGTCGCCCGGATAGCCGCCGGCGAGATGACGGCCACTGGTATCGAAAAGACCGAACGGACGTTGGGCCTGCGGGTCGTACCGGTTCTGATTGTCGAAGCGGGCGACGAGAGCGTCCGGCTTCTCGCGGATCAGCTCTGCATGTTCGCGGCGCAGCCATTCGTCGACCCGTTCTGCCTCGAAGCCGGTGATCTCGACATACAGATAACCGAACAGGAGGATGGAGGCGAAGCCGAACATCGCAAGAAACAGCGTCGCGAGCCGGAAGCTTGTTGTGCGGTGGAGTTCAGTCAGGCGCACGAAGCAGGTATCCCGAACCGCGCACGGTGTGAATCATGGGTATCGATCCGGCGGGATCGAGCTTCTTCCTGAGGCGGCTGATATGGACGTCGATCACGTTGGTCCGCTCATCGAGCCGATAATCCCAGACCGCTTCGAAGAGCATCGTGCGGCTCACCACCTGGCCCTGGTTGCGCATCAGATATTCGAGCAGCCGGTACTCTCGCGGCAGCAAGGGTATGGGCCGCCCGGCGCAGGTGACCTCGCGCTTGAGCAAGTCGAGTTGCAGCGGCCCTGCGCGATACTCTTGCACGCTTGGCGGCGCGTCCCGGCGGCGCATCAGTGCATCGAGCCGCGCTGTCAGTTCGATGAACTCGAAGGGCTTGGTCAGATAATCGTCTCCGCCCGCGCGCAGGCCGCGCACCCGCTCGTCTACCGCAGACAACGCGCTGAGGATCAGCACCGGCGTGACTACGCCTGCGCTGCGCAGCGACGCGAGCATGCCGAGGCCCTCCAGGCCACCGGGCAGCATGCGGTCGAGCACGATCGCGTCGTAGGTGTTCGCGATCGCGAGCATTAGCCCGTCGCGGCCGGTCTGCGCGGTGTCAACTGCGCAGCCGTGGTCGGTGAGCGCCTCGACGATCTCGTCGCGCGTCTGGGGGTCGTCCTCGATAACGAGTACGTTCGGCATGCTGGCTCCTGTTCCGGTCCGCTCGGGCGGAACATCCGCTGCGCTCCGCCTGTAAACTGCCCTTTGCCACGGCAGTATGTCGTGTCCAACCCATCGGGCATTTCGCCTCAACATGAAAGAATTTTAATGCAAGTGCGCGAGGACAGCCCCTTATGCGAATTCTGGTGATCGAGGACGATGCTCGCGGTAGGCTGTTCCTGACCCGCGGGCTGGCCGAGAGCGGCCACATAGTCGATACCGCCAGCGATGGCGCCACGGGCCTTGTGCTCGCGCGCGAAGGGATCTATGACCTGCTGGTCACCGACCGGCTGCTGCCCGCACTCGACGGTGTGGATCTGGTCCGGCAGTTGCGCGCGGGCGGCGATGTGACGCCGGTGTTGATGTTATCGGCGGTCGGTGGCCTGAAGGATCGGGTGGACGGTATCCAGGCCGGCTGCGACGATTACCTGGTCAAGCCGTACGCGTTCGCAGAACTGCTGGCGCGGGTTGAGGCGCTCGAGCGCCGGAGCGGGAGCGGGAAAGGGAGACGGCGCACAGGACACGTGTGGTCGCACGCGGACCTTTCACTCGATACCCGGGCCAGGTCAGCCACTCGCGCCGGGCGCAACCTGAATCTGCAGCATCGCGAATTCCTGTTGCTCGAATGCCTGATGCGCCACGCCGGACAGGTCGTGACGAGGAGCATGTTGCTAGAGGCGGCGTGGAACTACGACTTCGAGCCGCGGGGCAATGTCATCGACATGCATGTGCACCGGCTGCGCGCCAAGGTAGACCGCAATTTCCCCACGCCGCTCATCCGTACCGTGATGGGCGCTGGTTACGTTCTGGACGGTTCTCCATGAAGCGACCCACGCCGCATTAAAGTTTTTTAATCATCGCGCGAAAGGCCCGACAGGACGGTCTCGTTACTCTTGCGACTTCACTGTCGCGAGAGTGCCCTCCATGTATGAACCGCCTCGTGCGGCCCTGCTGCCCAATATTTACCGCGCCGGCGCGGTGCATCCGGCATGTGCAATTGTGCTGACAGTGACGCTGCTGTTTTCCGGCTGTTCACTCGTCCCCGCCTACAAGCGCCCAGATGCACCGCTTGCCAAGCGCTTCGACGGCGCCGCGTCAACCTCACTCGCCAATACCACGCCGGTTCGAAGCGAATGGTGGCGCGCGTATCAAGATCCCGAGCTTAACGCGCTGGTCGAGCGTAGCCTGCAGAACAACTTCTCTCTGGCGTCGGCGGTAGCGACCGTCGAAGAAGCGCGCGGCAATGCAGAGAAAGCCGGTGCGCCGCTGTATCCGTCATTGACGTTTGGGGCAACCTACGACCGCAGTCATCAGGGCGGCACCGGCGGCAAAAGAGGCTCGACAGGAAGGAGCCAGAGCGCCTTTCTCGAAGCCAGCTATGAAGTCGATTTCTGGGGACTGAACGCGGCGAACGCAAACGCCGCAATGCTGCTCGCGCGTGCATCGGAATTCGACCGCGACACGGTCGCGCTGACGCTGACGGCATCGGTTGTGAACACGTACTTCCAGATTCAGTCCTTGCGGCGCCGGGTGATGCTCGCACGCACCATTTCTACTGACGCCGAACACATTCTTCAGTTGCTCATCGCGCAGAAGGATGCCGGCGTGGCGACGGAGTTGCAGATCCAGCAGCAGCGCAATGTGCTGGCCACGTTCCAGGCGAACGTGCCGGTCTTACAGCAGCAACTCGATCAAAACCTGCATTTGCTGGCTGTGCTTACAGGCAGTGCGCCCGAGCAAATGAACGTGGGCGAGGTGCAACTGAGCGCCATTCCAATCCCGGCGGTGCGGCCCAACTTGCCGTCAAGCTTGCTGGAAGCACGCCCCGATATACGCTCGAAGGAAGCGACCCTGCAGTCTGCGAACTACAGTGTCGGCGCGGCACGCGCGGCGTACTTTCCGACCCTCCTGCTCACGGCCGATGGCGGTTTGAGTAGCGGTTCGCTGTCACATTTCTTGACGAGCCCGTTTGCTAGCCTCGCGACCGCCCTTGCTGCACCGATCTTCGATGGCGGCGCCTTGCATGGCCAGCTTCATGCGAACCAGGCGGCCGTGACCAAAGGGGTGGCGGACTACCGGCAGACGATCGTGACCGCGCTGCAGGACGTTGAAGATTCGTTGACGGCCGCGCAGCAACAGCAGCTTGCGGAAGCTTTCGACCAAACCGCCGCCGACGCAGCGCGCCAGGCCGCGACGCTTGCCGAGGCGCAGTACAAGTTCGGCACAGTCGACTTCCTGACCGTACTCGATGCACAGCGCACGCTGTATCAGGCCGAGGACACGCTGGTGCAGACGCGGCTCCTACGGCTGCAAGCGTCGGCGGGTTTGTTCCGTGCTTTCGGCGGTGGTTTTGGCGTCACCGATTCCGCACCCCGGGCGTTTCCATCAAGTTCGCAATCGAATTCTGGCAACTCATGAAACAAGAAGACATTCCTCTGCAACCGGCGCCTCGCAGCCAGAACAAACGGTCCATGCGTGCACTGTTTATCCTGGCGATGCTTGTCCTTCTCGCGCTGCCTGGCTGGTGGCTGTGGCCGAAACATCCGGTCAGCGCGCCGGCCGCGGCCGTTCCGATCAACGCAGGTCACGCCACCTTGCTCGACTTCCCGATTCGCCTCGCGGCCGTAGGTACAGTCCAGGCGCTTAACACGGTCGATGTGAAGGTACGGGTCGATGGTCAACTCGCACGCGTCGCGTTCACTGAAGGGCAGGACGTGAAGGCCGCTCAGATCCTTGCGCAACTGGACCAGGGTCCGCTCACCGCGCAATTACGGCAGGCTGAAGCCGCGCAGCGCAAGGATCAGGCGAGCCTCGACAACGCTCGCCTGGACCTCGCCCGCTTCTCGAAGCTGGTGGGCATCGGGGCGGCGACAACGCAGAGCGTGGACACCGCGAAGTCGCAGGTTGAGTCGTTCGCGGCGAGTGTCGCAGCCGATGCCGCGCTGGTTCAGAGCGACCGGCTGCAGCTCGGCTTCACGACGCTGTACGCGCCGTTCACGGGCCGGGCCGGCGCGCGTGAGGCTGACCTTGGCGCGATCGTGCATCCGGGAGACACGACAGGCATCGTCACGGTCACGCAGATGGAGCCAATCGAGGTGCTGTTCTCCGTGCCGCAGGACAGCTTGTCCGACTTGCTCGCGGGCCAGGCAAAGGCCCCGCTGCCCGTCGATGTCACCACGCGTTCAGGAAACACGGCGCTTGCTTCGGGCACACTGGTTTTCATCGATAGTCTGGTCGATGCCACCACCGGCCAGATCAGGCTCAAGGCATCGTTCACGAACCAGGACCGCAAGCTCTGGCCGGGCGAACTGGTCAACGCCCGCGTGCTGCTGCGCACGGATAAACAACGCCTGGCTGTGCCCAGCCGTGCAGTGGTCAATACGCAGAATGGCTCGCAGCTTTACATCGTGGGTTCGGACGGGCGGGCGCAGTTGCGACCGGTGCAGGTCGGCGCCAGCGTAGACGGCGTGACGGAGATTCGCGGCGGCGTCACGGCGGCGGACCTGATCGTCTTCGACGGCCAGAGCCGTCTGAACCCCGGGGCGTCGGTTGCGGCGAAGGTGGTAGCGGCGACGCCCGACACGGCCGCTGACGCAGCCAACTCCGGCACCGTGGGCGACCCGTCATGAGTCTTCTCGAACGTTTCATCCAGCGTCGTATTGCGACGAGTTTTCTGGCTATCGCCGTGCTGCTTGTTGGCGCGGTCGCCTACTTCCTGTTGCCGGTCGCGCCGTTGCCGCAGGTCGACTTCCCGACAATCCAGATTGTCGCGAAGTTGCCGGGCGCGAGCGCGGAGACCATGGCGACATCGGTAGCAACGCCGCTTGAAAGGCAACTGTCGCTGATTGCCGGCATCACGCAGATGACCTCTTCGAGTTCGCTCGGCACAACCAATATTGCTGTCCAGTTCGATCTGACCCGCGACATCAACGGGGCGGCGCAAGACGTGCAGACGGCGATCAACGCGGCCGGCGGCACGCTGCCGAAGAACCTGCCTAATCCGCCGACATACGAGAAGGTCAACCCGGCTGACTTTACCTTGCTGTCGCTCGCGTTGACGTCACCCTCACTGACGCTCACCCAGCTTGACGGCTACGCGGAAGATTATCTGGCGCAGCAGATTTCGCAGATGCCCGGTGTTGGTCTCGTCGACTTCCACGGCCAGCAACGTCCGGCTGTGCGTATCCGGCTGGACCCCGACAAACTCGCAGCACGCGGCCTCACGCTGGAAGACGTGCGTTCGATCGTGGGTGTGCAGACAGTCAACGCGCCCAAGGGCAGCCTCAACGGCCCCGACCGCTCGATCGTTTTCAACGCGACGGACCAGCTCACCACCGTCGATGAATACCGCGACCTCGTGGTGGCTTACAAGAACGGCGCGCCTGTTCGCGTGCAGGACCTGGGCACGGTCGTGAGCGCAGCCGAAGACACGCAACAGGCCGCGTGGCTGCAGCACGAACGCGCGATCATTCTGGATGTGCACAAACAGCCCGGATACAACGTCGTCCAGACCATTGCCAACATCAACGCGGCGTTGCCCGCGCTTGAGGCAACATTGCCGGCCGCCGCGCATCTGCACGTGGTGGGCGACCGGACCCAGACCATCAATGCGTCCGTACATGACGTGCAATTCACCCTCATGCTGACGGTCGCGCTCGTGGTGATGGTGATCTTCTCGTTCCTGCGCAATCTCTGGGCGACCGTGATCCCGAGCCTGACAATACCGCTCTCGCTGGTCGCGACCTTCGCCGTGATGTACGTGCTGGGCTATAGCCTCGACAATCTCTCTCTGATGGGGCTGACTATCGCAGTGGGCTTTGTGGTCGACGATGCGATTGTCGTGATCGAGAACGTGATGCGTCACATCGAGGAAGGTGTGCCTAGAATGCAGGCTGCCTTGCTGGGTGCACGCGAGGTCCGCTTCACCATCATTTCGATGACGATCTCGCTGATCGCCGTGTTCATCCCGATCCTGTTGATGGGTGGGATTGTAGGGCGCCTGTTTCGCGAGTTTGCCGTAACAGTGAGTGCGGCGATCCTGATGTCGGCGGTGGTATCGCTCACGGTCACGCCAATGCTGTGCGGCTGGCTCATTCGCGCGCCTGGCACGGACGGCGGCCGGATGCACAAACTGGAAGCCTGCCTCGAGCGGGGGTTCACATGGACCGAGCGGCGTTATGAACGCGGGCTCGACTGGGTGCTTCGCCATCAGAAGATCATGCTCGGCGTGACCGTTGCAACGGTCATCGCAACTGCCGGGCTATTCATCGCCATCCCGAAGGGGTTTTTTCCACAGGAGGATTCCGGGTTGATCATGGGCGTGGCCCAAGCGGCACCTGATGTCTCGCCGCAGTCGATGGCGACGAAGATGCAACAACTTGGGTCTATCATCGAGGCTGATCCCGCCGTCGATAACGTCTACTACTGGATCGGTCCGAACCCGACCGTGAGTCAAGGCCGCGTGATGATCAACCTGAAGCCGTTCGGGCAGCGCGCGGACAGTGCCGGGAAAGTCCTGAACAGGTTGAAACCGAAGCTTGCTGCGGTGATCGGCATTTCGCTCGCCATGCAGGTGCGCCAGGATATCCAGGTGGGCGGACGGATCAGCGCGGCGCAATACCAGTACACGCTTCAGGCACCCGATGTCAGTGCGTTGAATCATTGGTCACAGGTGATGACACAACGTCTGTCGGCATTACCTGAACTGACCGATGTCACCTCGGACCAGCAGGCGTCGGCGACCAGCGCCACCTTGGTGATCGATCGAAGCACCGCGTCGCGTTTCGGCATCACGGCGCAAGCCATCGACGACACACTCTACGACGCGTTCGGCCAGCGCCAGATCGCAACGCTGTTCACGCAGCTCAACCAGTATCACGTCATAGAAGAAGTGGACCCGACGTTCCAGTTGACGGTCGATGCACTCGCGCGTTTGTACGTGCGTTCTCCGCTCACCAATGCACTCGTGCCGTTGAATACGCTCGCGAAAGTCGAGAACAACGTGTCGCCGATTTCGGTCAATCACCAAGGCCTGTTTCCCTCGGTGACCATCTCGTTCAATCTTGCCTCAGGGCAGTCGCTGGGCAATGCGGTGAACGCGATTCATCGAGCGGAGGTCGCCGCCGGCAAGCCAGATTTCCTCACCGGCACGTTCCAGGGAACAGCGCAGGCGTTCCAGGCGTCGCTGCAAAGCGAGCCTTACCTGATCGCTGCCGCGCTCGTGGTGGTGTACCTGATACTTGGCATCTTGTATGAAAGCGCGATTCATCCACTGACCATCATTTCGACGTTGCCGTCTGCAGGTGTGGGCGCGTTGCTCGCGCTCATGTTATGCGGCCAGGATCTGTCGATCATGGGCATGATCGGCATCATCCTGCTGATCGGGATTGTGAAGAAGAACGCGATCATGATGATCGACTTCGCGCTGGTTGCTGAAAGGGAACAGGGTTTGTCTCCCCACGATGCAATCCGCCAAGCATGCGTTCTGCGGTTTCGGCCGATCATGATGACGACGCTGGCTGCGTTATTCGGTGCTTTGCCGTTGGCGCTCGGGCACGGCGCGGGCGCGGAGTTGCGTGTACCGCTCGGCATTGCAATTGTCGGCGGCTTGATCCTCTCGCAGATGCTTACCCTGTTCACCACACCCGTAGTCCACCTCTGGTTTGACCGGCTCGCTCACTGGATCGACCGGAAGCGCGGAAGCGGGGTGGCGACGGAGCGCGTGCCGGTTCAATAGTGGATGTGGTACGCCTGCCGGCTCGTTAGTGACCGGTGCTGCGGCAAGTTATCCGGGGCTATCGTGACACCCAGCCGCGCCGGATCAGCGGTCCGAACAACGGCCGATACGCAAGCATCGCGGCTCGCACGACCGGGGCCGCGAACCAGTGGCCCGTGAGCCCACAAAGCCAAGCACTGATTCCCGAGACGAGCGCAGCCCCGGCTATATCGAAGGGGAAATGCACGCCGATATAGATCCGCGCCCATGCCATCGGCAGACCAAGAAGCGCGAGTACCCATCCCACGCGGCGTGCTTCGGGATGCATCAGCAGACTAAAGGCGACCGCCCATAGGAACGTCAGATGGTCGCTGGGAAATGATGAATCCGCTCCATGCGCAATCAGCGTATGACCCAGGCCAATCACGAAAGGCCGCGGATGCGGCCACGTCACGCCAATAATCTGTGCGACCAGCAAAGCTATCAGCGCCGACGCGCTTGCCTCGATCAGTCGCTGGCGCACGATGTCGTTTCCGCGCAGCCAGCACACGACAAGCGTGGCGGGCACGAGCCAGATCGCGTATTCGCCGAACAGCATGGCCAATGCCACGATGGCAGACCCTGGCTGAGTCGACGCGTTAATCAGCAAAAACAGGCTGCGGTTCAGTGCTTCCATAGCGGGCGATAGATGGGTGGATGATGGGTGGATGATGGGTGAGCTTATCGTCGCAGGCTTAGCTGAGGCTTATGGAAGTGGAAATGCAGGTTTCATTGTGTCGCAGGAAATGCGTGATGAAGACCTCGACACGCGGCATAACCGCATGCGCAAGCGCAAGCATGCTCGCCTGCAAGGGCTGATCACGCAGATAACAAGCTTGTAATCGTCGCGTCAGGGTGTAGCCACTACGCCTTGCACAAAATGAAGTCCTGCTCTTCACTGTTTCGCGGTGAAGAGCACGAGCTTCAATCATGGTGACTGGAGCCACATTCGACGAGGTTTGTTTATCATGAAAAAGTTTATCTGCGCAATACTGACTGCAGTTCTGATGGTTCCGGCCGTGTCGTTCGCGCAAACCACCAATGGTCCCGTCACGCGGGCCCAAGTGCGCGCGGAACTTGTTCAGTTGGAGCGTGCGGGCTACCAGCCTGCCAGCAAGCAAATTCATTATCCCGATGAGTTACAAGCGGCGGAGCAACGAGTGCAAGCGGCCAACAACATGAATGCATCGGAGAGCGGTGCGCACGGAAACAGTGCCGCAACAGCGGCTTCGGAATTACCGGGCCGTGATGCGGCGAACTAGGGCTGGGCGAACTGGCAAGAGGGTTGCGGGCCGCATCATTTCAGTCGATGCGGCCTTCGCGCTGCTTCAGAAAGAAGCCCCTGCAACTGGGGGCGCGCAATCGGCCCTTCGTCTGAACTGATGCGGGACGTTCAATTGACTGAGCGATTCCATTGCGACCCCTCGGTGAGAACTTTCATGACAGCGGAAAGTGAGACCTTTAGGCGTTACGTTCGGCAACCGGCTCGTAACAAAGGCGTTCGAGTTAACCTCGTCTTCGGTTTTCCCGAAGTTATAAAGAGAGCTCGCCACCACCCGGCGTGAGCGCTGCCACGCTCACAATCAACCCCCCTCCGTCGCGATTGCTCACATTAAGCGTAGCCCCGTGCCGCCCCGCGATGCTCGATGCAATCGCGAGACCTAGCCCACTACCTGACCCCTGCGCACCGGTACCGCGATAGAAGCGGTCGAACACCCGGTCCAGTTCATCGGGCGCAATGCCCGTTCCTGTATCTATGACTTCAACGCTCACACCCTTTGCATCGCGCGCGAGGATCACATCGACCTTACCGCCCTCGGGCGTATGGCGAATCGCGTTATCGATCAGGTTATTCAGTAGGATGCCCAGCGCATGTTCATCGCCCAGCACGACATAGTCGTCCGATGCATCGCGCGCCCGCTCCTCCAGCCCCAGATCGATACCCTTGGCCTCCGCCAGCAACGACAGATCGCTCACTGACCGCT
>NZ_JAQGMM010000583.1 GCF_028292365.1 Caballeronia sp. | reverse complement strand
ATCCGCTCGACCCCGTTCGCGCCGATGCCAGCCGCGCCCGCGCGTATCCCCACGCTGACCGTGACGATCCGGCTGTGCAGCCGCTCGACCCGATCAGCCCGGTCGGCCGCGATGTATTTGCCGGCGGGAGCGATTCGTCGTACCGGGCAACGGGCGGCGATCCGATGACCAGCGGCACGGTCTGGCAGGACACAAAGGAAACGACTCTGCGGGCGGTCGGCGCAGAGGACCCGTTGACCGGAACAACGCCCGCGCAAGGCTGGCGCGCTGTCGATCCGCTTGATCCGCTCGATGAAACCGAAACGTCGGCTCGAGTGGGCACCGCGGGTGCCACGAGCGCTACGGGCGCACCGGTTCCGGGTACGTTGAGTCAAACTGGCGACTCGGCGCTCGGAGCACATGCAGGCACGCGAAGCACAATGCCGGACGAATACATGGAGTACGAAGACGAGTTCCGCAGCGACTACGAGTCGAAGTACGCGGCGACCGGCGGGAGTTATGAAGAGTACGAGGAAGCGTACCGATACGGCGTCTCAGCAGCCAGCGACGAGCGTTATCACCGCCGCAATTGGGACGACTCGATGGAAACCGAATTGCGCCACGACTGGGAAGGACGTAGTTCAGGCGGCCATGACACCTGGGAGCGTTTCAAGCTCGCGGTGCGTCATGGCTGGGAGCGTGTGACGGGGCATCAACACCATCTGTAACCTGCATTCCTCAACGCGTTGAAACGCCAACGGCCCGCTTTAGCGGGCCGTTGGCGTTTTGCGAAAGGGGCCTTGCGCGCGTTTTCTTGCCCCGGGCCTAAACCTTCGCAAGGCGCTGCACCCACGCGACGTATTTATCGACGAAATTCTGCAGGAACTTGCGCGTGTCTTCGCTCACGATCGTGCCGGTGGCATCAATACGGTTTGCATCGTGCTTGACGAACATTTCCGGATGACCCATGAGCGGCACATCGAGGTAAGCGAGCACATTTCGCAGATGCGCCTGCGCGAGCGCCGTGCCGGTCGCGCCTGGCGACGTGCCCAGCACCGCGCCGGGCTTGTTGCCCCATACGTTGTGGCCCCACGGCCGTGAACCCCAGTCCAGCGCATTCTTCAGCACGCCGGGAATCGAGCGGTTGTATTCCGGCGTCACGAACAGCAAGCCATTCGCCGCCGCTATCTTTTCCTTGAAGGTTCGCGCAACTTCGGGAAAGTCGCTGTCATAGTCCTGGCTATAGAGCGGCAGGCTCGCGATATCCAGGAACTCGAACGAAAAATCCGGCGGCGCCAGCGACGTTACCGCGTGCGCCAACTGCTTGTTGAAAGAATCTCGGCGAATGCTGCCAACAACAACCGCAATCTTGTAGGTCATGGCTTGTCCCGGTGACTGATTAAAGCGGAGCCCGAATAGCATCCGCGAATATGCCCTGTACCAGCCAGCACATCATAGGCGTTCGGTTGAGTCCAAAGCTATCCGGAATGGGGCGGATTGATGCCGGGACCGGCATGTGACGTTGGACGTTTCGTATCGCGTTCTGCCTTGAATTGGGCGTTTCGATCGATACCCGATGACAAGCCCGCTGCAAGCCATTTTTGAGATGATTTCCACAAAGTTGTCCACAGAAACTGTGGACAACTTTGTAGATGTTTAATAATTCGTACTAAACCGCCAGAGGCTTGGCGGGATACAACTAGCAGGTATGGCGAAATCGGCCGGAGCGATGTTATTGACCGAAAAACACATTGCATTGCGACGGCGGGCCTTGGCACGTCGACGGCTGAGAAT
Organism: Caballeronia sp.; assembly: GCF_028292365.1. Lineage (GTDB taxonomy): Bacteria > Pseudomonadota > Gammaproteobacteria > Burkholderiales > Burkholderiaceae > Caballeronia. Next base: position 987 of record NZ_JAQGMM010000583.1, on the reverse strand, counting down.
TGGTATCGGCCGCGGCGTTGGCAGCACCTGCCACAGCGAACAAAGCGACAGCGGCGAAGACGGAAAGCATGCGTTTCATGGGACACCTCGGTGAATTGGCAACGATCGAACTGGATCGGTAAACCGAGAATATCGATTAAGCGGACGCAGACAAATGGCGGTGTAAGAAATTGATCCTTACAAAAATCGCAATGATTGAGGGGTGCGGAGCGGGATAGAGAACGATCGTCCTGGCGCGCAGAAACAAGACTTCACATTCATGCGTGATACACAACAATATGTTTTCTCAATCGACATTGGTCATCGATAGTGATGTGAATAGACTGCTTCACATGACGGCGTGAAACGCGCCGTCTTCAAACAGTGAAGGGTTCATCATGAAACGCGCGCTTATCGGAAGTTTATTTGTTGCCGTGCTGGTCTCATCGGCACCCGTTTTTGCCCAATCCACCGACACCGCGCAGCAAAGCGCCTACGCACCGAGAACGCGAGCCGAGGTGAAGGCCGAGTTGATCGCTGCGCAAAAGAGCGGCGAACTCGACGCGATCCATTCGGAAAGTTATCCCCAGTTGCGGCCGTATCAAACCGCTCGCTTTCAACGCGTCACATCGGGCGCGGATACGACCGAGACCGAAGCGGACGGCACGCGCGTGATCGACCAGTAAGCGTCACCTGCAAGGTATCGAGGGAAAGATGGAGCAACGCGGCGGGTTCGATTGGTGAAGCCGCGCTATTTGTGGAAACTCTGTGGAAACTCGCCCAGATCGTTGGCGGTTCCACCCGGGTGGGCCGGAGCCGCTTGCGCGTCTAACGTGCCTTGTGCGAGAAAGCCCCGTCAGGGCTCGCGTATGGGTTGGTTTCCTTGCGGTGTTTCAGCCCGTCCGGGTTTGAGAATCCTGCCTGCTCACGCAGAAGCGCCGGCGTACTCTTGCCGGGTTTGGCATCGGGCCTTATGTCTTCAAGACCTTGCGCCCACGCGTCGAGCAT
>NZ_JAQGMM010000575.1 GCF_028292365.1 Caballeronia sp. | reverse complement strand
ATAACAAGCCAACAATCCAGATCGCCCCGCGATGTGCATTGCTGCCATTCGTTGCACGCAGCATTGTCACTTCACCTTCGCGGCCAATACGTGCAAGCTGTTCACGTAGCCGTTGTGAAGGCTTTTGACCAACTGCCGCACGCGCCAGCGCAAGGAACGTTGGCCGTAACGAATGCGCCGAACGCAGCATGGTGTCGAGGTTGAGATCGCGATGTGCACCGCTTCCGCGCCGGTCCACCAGCGCGGGTTTCGGCGTGAGACTCGCTTCATCGATCAACGCGTTCACTGCAAGATCCGCGAGGGTCGACGGATCGCGGGCAACATCGATCAATACAGGTTGAGTGCAGGCCATCGTGGTTCACCAGCTGCGGAATTGTGCTGGCGGCTGATACAGCCCGCCCGACCACGCAACCAGATCGTCGATACTCCGTGCGGCCAGCAACGAGCGCTTCGCTTCTCCGCGCCGGATTCCGAGGTCTTCCGGGTACGCAACAATGCCCCGTCGCCGCAATTCCGCTGTCTTGGCAGGATCGGCGCGCATGCCGATGGGTGTAACTCCCGCCACCGCGCGCAACGCCGCACGGCGCTCTTCCACGCCTTCGGCGGCGTGCAGATACGCGATCCCTTCTTCCGTCACGACATGACTCACGTCGTCGCCATAGATCATGACCGGGGCTATCGGCATGTTGCTTTGCTTGCCGACTGCGATGGCATCAAGGGCATCGACAATAGTCGGCTCGCCGCCCTTCTTGAAGGTCTCGGCGGTTTGAACAACCAGCTTGTGCCCGCGCCCGATCGCGCTATTCGGCCCATCGTTTTTCATTAACTTCAGCCACGCTTCGCTCGAATGGCGGCGCCCGCGTGGATCGTGTCCCATGTTGGGCGCACCGCCAAATCCGGCAAGGCGGCCAAGCGTGACAGTCGACGAATTCGCGTCGGCGTCCATTTGCAACGTCGAGCCGATAAACAGATCGACGCCATATTGGCCGGCGAGCTGGCACAACACACGGTTTGAGCGGAGGCTGCCGTCGCGGCCCGTGAAGAACACATCCGAGCGTGCTTCGATGTAATCCTCCATCCCCACTTCGCTGCCGAAGCAATGCACGCTTTCCACCCAGCCGCTCTCGATGGCCGGGATCAGCGTGGGGTGCGGATTGAGCGCCCAGTGCGTGCAGATCTTGCCCTTCAGTCCATGCGCCGCACCATAAGTGGGCAACAGCAATTCAATCGCGGCGGTGTCGAAGCCAATGCCGTGGTTCAACGCCGCCACGCCATAACGCTCGTAGATGCCGCGTATGGTCATCATTGCCATGAGAATCTGCAACTCGCCGATATGACGCGGGTCACGCGTGAACAGCGGTTCGACGGCAAACGGCCGGTCGGCCTGCACGACGACATCGACCCATGAGCCGGGGATATCGACGCGCGGCAGTTCGTCGACGATCTCGTTCACCTGCGCCACCACGATGCCATGACGGAACGCGGTCGCCTCAACAATGGTCGGCGTGTCCTCGGTATTCGGACCCGTATACAAATTGCCGTGGCGATCGGCCTGCACCGCACAGACCAGCGCGACTTGCGGCGTCAGGTCGATAAACATGCGTGCATACAGTTCTATATACGTATAGATCGCGCCGATCTCGAGTTGCCCGTCTTCGAGCAACTGCGCGACACGCAGACTTTGCGGCCCCGCAAACGAGAAGTCCACCTTGCGCGCGATGCCGCGCTCGAACAGTGTCAGATGCTCGGGCCGGCTGATGCTGGAAATCAGCAGATGAACGTCATGCACGCGGGCCGGATCGAGCTTCGCAAACGCACGCGAGAGGAAGTCAGCTTGCTTCTGGTTGTTGCCTTCCAACGCGACACGATCGCCGGATTGAATCAGTGTTTCGAGGGCGTCGACAATGCGCTCTGCCTTGAGCACGCCATTGTCGAGCCAGCCTTCGATTGCCTTCAGGCGCCGTGCCTTTTCCAGCGCACGCGTGTTCCACTGGCGCGGTGCTGGGGTGGTGCCGTCTTGTGCGGGGGGATTCATGCGGTGGCCTCGGTGTTGGGCAGGATCAGCGAAACGAAATCAGCGTTTAGTCTGACCGCGAAGTGGAAGGACGGCGGCGCTTCTTGGGCTGCGTGGCTTGAGCCTGCATTTGCGCGTCGTGGAGAAAACGATAAACCAATTCGCCCGTGGCAAGCAGATGGCGTGCGACCAGTGTTTGCGCCGCTTCGGTATCGCGGGCGTGCAGTGCGTCGAGAATGGCTTCGTGCTCGGCGTCGGACTGCCCCTTGAACGTGGGCATGCCGAACTTGAGTCGCAAATAGCGCTCGCCCCGCCGATGCATCGTACCAATCAATTCCATCAGGTGAGGGCGCTCAGCGGGTGCATACAGGCTCATGTGGAACTGTTCATTTCGTACTACGTAGAGCGCCTGGTCCTGTTCGTTGGCCGCGGCCACCAGCAATTCGCGGGCCTCGGCCAGCGTTGCATCTGTATGACGCTCGATCGCAATGCCGATCGCCAGACTTTCCAGTGAAGCGCGGATCTCATAGATCTCGCGGGCCTCATCTGGCGATTGCAGGCTGACCGACGCACCGCGATTCTGTTCAATGGTGACCCAGCCTTCGCTGTCCAGTTGCCGGAACGCCTCGCGTACCGGAATGGCGCTGACGGAGAACTGCCTGGCTATGGCGTCCTGGCGCAGCGGCTCACCCGGCAACAGCGTTCCTTCGACGATAGCCGATCGCAACGCGTCCGCTATATAACGCGACGTGCTTTGACGCGGCTCGAAATGCGCCTCGCGAAACAGGGGATTCAGGTCGTTTTTCATGCTTTTTTCTACCGATGCTAGGTACAAGTGCGGAGTGGTCAACAGCTCGTTTTCAAATATTATATATGAAAATGCACTTTTGGGGGATGGGAAGCAAAACCGGTCCTTTTAGCGCAGACGCCCGGATTGACGAACAGAGTGCGTCGTTTATACCGGGCGCACATCAGGCTCATACACGTTTACACCTACCAGGAAGACAGTTATGCCAAGCATGCTCGAACGTTCGACCGGCGCCACCCGGCGCACCCGTACGCCACTTAACCGGACACAGATCGTAGGCTTCTGGGGTGCCTGGGCAGGCTGGACGCTCGATGGCATGGATTCGTTCATCTATGCACTGGTGCTGGCGCCCGCACTAACTGAACTGCTGCCGAAGTCCGGCTATGCGGCCACGCCCGCGAATGTGGGTCTGGCAGGATCGATACTGTTCGCGCTGTTCCTGGTGGGTTGGGGGCTGTCGTTCATCTGGGGTCCGCTTGCCGACCGCTTCGGGCGCACCAAAGTGCTCGCTGCGACCATCTTCACCTTCGCGATCTTTACCGGACTCGCTGCGACTTCCCATACCGTGTGGGAGTTGGGTATCTATCGCTTTCTCGCGGGCGTGGGGATTGGCGGGGAGTGGGCGCTGGCCGGGACTTATGTGGCGGAAGCGTGGCCGGAGGATCGTCGCAAGATGGGCGCGGGGTATCTCCAGACGGGGTATTACGCGGGCTTCTTCATTGCCGCCGCACTTAACTACACGATCGGCGCGACCTTTGGGTGGCGCGCGATGTTCCTGGTCGGCATCGTGCCTGTGATCGTCTCCATCGTCGTGTTGCTGCGCGTGAAGGAAACCGAGAAGTGGCAGAAGGTCGAAGCGACCGTGGTGAAGCAGGCGAGTTCGCTGCGATCGATCTTCTCGGCGCAATACCGGCGGCGCACCATCGTTGCGACTGTGTTGCTGACTGTTGCGATTATTGGGCTGTGGGCTGGCGCGGTGTATGAACCGTCGGCGGTCATTCAACTTGCGACGAAGGCCGGCATGACGAAGGCGGACGCTTCCAGGATGGCGTCGATTGCGACGGGGTTGTTGTCCATCGGCACGATCATTGGCTGTCTTGCATTGCCGCCAATGGCTGAACGTATCGGCCGCAAACTTACGCTCGCGGTGTACTTCGTGGGTATGGCAGTGTCGATCGCACTGGCGTTTGGTTGGGCGTTTTATCTGGAGAATGGACTTGTGCCGTTCATCGCACTGCTGGTGGTGCTGGGCTTCTTCGGCGGTAACTTCGCGTTGTTCAGCTTGTGGCTGCCGGAGCAGTTCGAAACACGCGTGCGTGCCACGGCGTTTGCGTTCTGTACATCGATAGGACGCTTCTTCGGGGCAATCGTGAACTTCGGGATTGGCGCGATGGTGCTGCACATGAAAACGCTAGGCGTGCCCATTGCGCTGACCGCGATCGCGTTTGTGATCGGGCTGGCGGTGATTCCGTTTGCGCCGGAAACGAAGGGGCAGGATTTACCTAACTAAGCCCTTTACTCGAAACGACGCGCCAACAAACAAAGGATTTCATACATGAGCGTGGCGGCGACGAGTGCGGTATTGCCGCTCGGATCATAGGGCGGCGACACCTCCACCACGTCGCCGCCGACCCAGTTCAAACCATCAAGCCCGCGCAGCAGCGCCAGCGTTTCGCGCGTCGTCAGTCCACCTATTTCAGGCGTGCCTGTACCCGGCGTATAGACCGGATCGAGGCCGTCGACATCCAGTGAAAGATACGTCGGGCCATCGCCCACGACCTTACGCGCTTCATCAATGATCGCGCCTACTCCCCGTGCTTCAAATTCTTCGATAAAGATCACACGCATACCGCTTTCAAGCGAATACCGCCAGCCTTCGTCGGAATTCTGTGCGCCGCGAATTCCGATCTGGATGGTGCGCTTCGGGTCGAGCAAGCCCGCTTCCACCGCGCGGCGAAACGGCGCGCCGTGCGTAAATTTCGATCCCTTGAAACTATCCCACGTGTCAGTGTGCGCATCGATATGCACCATGCCGATAGGTTGCTTCGGCGCCATCGCCTGGAAGATCGGGTACGTTATTGAATGGTCGCCACCCGCGCTCAAGGCAATTTTGCCGGCCGCGAACACGGGTTCGAAGAAACGCCGGATGTCCTCATGCGACCGTTCGAGATGGTAGAGGTCGGTGAACGGGACATCGCCTATATCACCCACGCGGCAAACATCGAACGGATTAAAACGCGTCACATGATGGATCGCACGCGTCATGCTCGACATGTTGCGGATCTCGCGCGGACCGAACCGCGCTCCCGGACGGGCAGTCACGCCGCCGTCGAACGGCACGCCGGCCAGCACAATATCGAGTTCATTGAAATCCGTGCAATACGGCACGCGCATGAATGTAGGGATGCCGCTGAAGCGGGGTAACGCCATCTGGCTTCGATCGGTGCCGGGCATGATGTTCTCGTCAGAAGGTAGGCGGTGTATTGGTCCACAGCACCCGTGCAACGGTCTTGCCGGGGTTGCGATAACTGTGTGGAACGGTGCTGGGGAAATAGAAGGTGTCGCCGGCTTGCAGCAGATAACATTCATCGCCAAGCGTCAGTTCGAACTGGCCCTCGATCACATAACCCAGTTCCTCGCCGGCGTGGCTGATCTGTTCGTCGCTGCTCGCAAGCGGTTCGATCACGTGGATATCGCTTTGCAGCAACTGTCCCGCCGAGGGCACGATCACCCGTTCCAGCATGATCGAAAGACGCTTGCCAGCCGACGGAAACTCCGCGGTGGGACGCTCGTTTGCGCGCTGCACGGGCGACGTATTGATGTCCGGTCCCGAGACGAGCGCGCCCACGTTGGTCGACAACGCCAGTGCAATCTTGTGCAGCGTCGCAAGCGAGGGCTGCGCGTGGCCGCCCTCGAGTTTGGACAACATGCTCTCCGAACAACCCGCTTCCGCCGCAAGCGCTTTGAGCGTCAACTGCTTGACCATGCGCGCGTGTTTCAGGCGTACGCCGAGCGTGGCGGACGGATCAGGCTGAACCTCGGGCGGCTTGCTCGCGGCCCGGCGCGGGCTCGCTGGTTTGCGTGCTGCGGTTTTTTTTGTGGCCACCGGGAGGCTCTTCCTAAAAGTAAGGGGATCTACGCGAGCACCGTGAACTCGACTTCCAGCGGATTCAACGCGTTGATCGGAATAATATCCTGCGGGCACGCCGACATGACCACGACGCAATCCATCAACGCCTTGATCTCCACGTAATCACCTGCCTTCGATACCGGCGCAAGCCATTCGATTGAATAGTCCGGCCTGATTGGAATGTTCATCCACAGGTTGAACGGTTGCGGCACTTCGCGTGCACGCAGGCCGATCGCTTTCAGCGCGAGCCGCATGTTGTCGGCGCAGTTGTCGTGATAGCCGTGCACGCCCAGGTTCTTGTAGCGGTACAGATCGCACGCGGCCATCAACGTGTCGTGCACGCCCGGCGAGGTATCCGTGACCATCTCCGCAATCGGCCGCCGATGATTGGTCATCAGCGGATCGCCGGCTTGCGGAATGACTTTGTCGAGCGATGCGCGGGCATGTTCGAACGACAGGAATTCGTCGAGGTGACTGGCGTTGAAGATCCACGTATCGCAGACCTGGGTGCCGTGCGTGTTCGTGATGCGGATCGTCTGGCCCGACTGCACCTTGACCGCGCGGCCATTGCGCGCCGGCACCGTGTAGGTCTTGCCGATCTCGGGCGTGCCATCGGCGGAAATGGGTTCATGTAGCGTGGCGTTTTCGCCAAGTGCATGGCTGTTGTCGTGATGATGTTCAACGTGGGGCGTGCTCATGGTGACTCCTTCAGTCGTATCGGTTTCAAGGTGCTTCGTTGCAGAGATGAACCAGGCAATGCGCTAACGCACGGGCGCCCAGTACGAGATGATCGTCGTCGGTGGCTTCCAGCGGGTTGTGGCTGATGCCGCCGCGACTCGGAACAAACAGCATCGCGCTCGGGCAATGTTTCGCGAGGTACATGGCGTCGTGGAAGGCGCCTGATGTGATGCTAAGTGAAGGCGCGTCGAGCGCGTCGCAAGCATCGGCTACGCGTTGGATCACGGCGGGCGCGAAGTCCACGGGCGGATGGATGAACAGCGCTTCCGATGTCACCGCGTGCCGTGCGAGGCAATTCGCAAGCTGCGTATCGAACGAGTGGAGCACCGACGGGTTCGGGTGACGGAAGTCGATGGTAAACGTCACTTCCGATGCAATTGTGTTGATCGAATTCGGCAGCACGCTCCAGCGGCCGAAGGTGATGCGGGTATCGTTGCCACCTAGTTGGTACGCGAAGGCCGCGATCTCGGCGCGAATACATACGGCAAGCGTCATCGCGTCGTGGCGGGCGTGCATGGGCGTGGTGCCGGCGTGTGCCGCGACACCCCTGCAACGCACCGCATACCATCGCACGCCCTGGATTCCCTTCACCACGCCCAGCGGAACATTGGCGAGTTCCAATAAAGGTCCTTGTTCTATGTGCAATTCGATAAACGCGTGCGCGGCCGTTTCCGCAACGCGTGTCTCGAGCGACGGGAACGCTTCACGATGCGCAGCGAGCGCGCTGTCGAGCGAGATGCCATCGGAGTCTTTCGCCTGGCCGTAGCGCTCGATCAATGCCGGATCGACGAACGCGCTTGACCCCATCGCGCCCGGCTGAAAGCGCGTGCCTTCTTCGTTGGTCCATGCGACTACTTCCAGTGGGCGGCGCGTACGGATACCCGCGTCGTTGAGTGCGGCAACACATTCGAAGGCCGCTAGTACGCCGTAGCAGCCGTCGAGCTTGCCACCCGTCGGCTGGGTATCGACATGGCTGCCCGTCATCACCGGCGGAAGGTCTTCAACACTGGGACGGCGGAAAAACAGGTTTGCGCAAGCGTCGGTACGGACCGTGCAGCCGAGTTCGACCGCACGATTGACCAGAAAACGCCGCGCGTCGATATCAATAGGTGACAGCGCCGGCCGATCCACGCCCCCATCGTCACGCGCGCCAAAACAAGCGAGCGTCTCTATGGATTCGAGCAGACGCGATGCATCGATATAAGAGGCCGCCTTGAGTGCGTCGCTGGACATCACGCGACCCCTCCGACGGCGGTCAGGCTGCGGTCGAACCACGGTTTCAGAAACTGCTGTAAACGCGGCGTGCGGGTGTTGCCAAAAATCTGTTCAGGCGGCCCAGCCTCCACTATCTGCCCGGCTTCCATGAACACCACGTGGTCTGAGATCTTGGCGGCGAAACTCATTTCGTGCGTGACCATGACCATCGTCATGCCGTCTTGCGCAAGCGATCGGATCACGCTCAATACTTCTTCCACCAGTTCGGGATCGAGCGCCGAAGTGGGTTCGTCGAGCAGCATGACTTCCGGTTCGATCGCCAATGCGCGAGCGATGCCCACGCGTTGCTGCTGCCCGCCGCTCAAGGACGCGGGGTATGCATTGGCTTTCTCAGCGAGGCCAACGCGTGTCAGTGCGGCCAGCGCCTGTTTATGAGCATCGGCCTTGCCCGTTTTCTTGGACAGCACCAGCGGCGCGGCCACGTTACCGAGCACGGTCATGTGCGGCCAGAGATTGAATTGCTGAAACACCATGGACACAGGCCGACGCACTTCCGCGATGCTCTTTTCACTATCGCGATCACGTTCCGAACGCCCGGCTGAGCGATATCCGAGCAACTGTCCTTTGATCCACACCTCGCCTTCGTCGTAGGCTTCGAGAAAGTTCATGCAACGCAACGCGGTTGTCTTGCCGGAACCTGAAGGTCCGATCAGCGAGACGATTTCACCGCGCGTCACGGCGAGATCGATGCCCTTGAGCACGTGATTAGCGCCATACGATTTACCCACGGCACGTAGTTCGAGAATGGGCAATGAACTCATGAGGTTTTCCGCGAAGGGGCGATCAGCGCCTGCGCCCATCGGGCAGCGAGCGCGATACATTGCGTGAGGAGCCAGTAGCACACGATCAACATCGCGTACGGAGCGATGTACGTATAAGTGGACGAGACTATGTCGCTCGCTGTCATCGTCAGCTCGGGCACGGTGATGATCGACGCCACGGCGCTTTCCTTGATCACGAGAATGGTTTGGTTGGCCAGCAGCGGAATAGCGAACGCAATAGCCTGAGGCATTTCGATGCTGCGAAAAGCAGCCCATCGGTTGATGCCAAAAGCGCGAGCCGCTTCCCCATGTCCGCGCGGAATGCTGGCCCAGCCTGCACGAAAAATCTCCGCGAAATACGCGGCTGAATAAAATGCCAGTGACACGATCGTGGCCTGAACCGCAGTCATGGTGATCCCGATCACCGGCAAGCCGAAGTAGACGATCACCAGTTGCGACAGATACGGCGTACCACGCACGAGCCACACATACGCGCGATAAGGCGCTGCAAGCCAACGCGGGAACCGCAGCCGCAGCGCATTGAGTACGAAGCCGCCCAGCGCGCCCATGAAGGCCGCGAGCAAGCTGACCTCGAGCGTCACGAGGATGGCGTCGGCGAAGCGCGGTATGAGCGCGAGGAAACTGTTCATGGTCGGCTCAGGCTCGTCGCGCCACGCGCCGTTCGATACCCCGGCCCGCAAGCGACAGCAGTGAGGTAATCGCGAGATAGAAGCAGGCCGCGAGCGTATAGACCTCGAGCGGCCGATAACTGACCGAAGACAATTGCTGCCCGACGCGCATCAGGTCCGTCACTGCAATCACTGATACCACCGCTGAAGCCTTCACGATATCGATCATTTCCGACACCAGCGCCGGCAGCGTCAACGCGACGACTTGCGGAATCTCCACATGCCACAAGGTCTGGCGGCGCGTGAGATTGAAGGTCTGCGCCGCCTCGATCTGTCCACGCGGAATTGCGCGAAAACCGGTGCCGAGGATCTGCGACTGATACGCCGCTGTATTCATCGATAAACCCACGGCCGCCGCGACCACGCCGGGGATGGCCCACCCCAGTCCCGAGGGCACGTAATAAAACACCAGCAATTGCGCGAGCACAGGCGTGCCGCGAAAGAGGCTCACATAGACGCGCGCGGCCGCGGCCAGCGTACGGCTGTTGCTCGCGGACATCATGTAGATGAAGATGCCCGCGAAGAAACCGCACGCCACCGCAACCGCTGAGAGCCATAGCGTCGTGATCGCGCCGTCCAGCAGTTGCGGCAGATAGCCGAGACAACGCGCGAGGAGATCGGGTGGGTTCATGGGTTCGATGCTCGTTGGTACCTGATTACATCGACGGTTCGGGCATCGCGTCGGCGGGGACGTCCATGGTTGTACCAAACCACTTCATCTGCAGCGTTTTCATGGTGCCGTCATGATTCGCCCGGGCAATGCCGTCGCTGAAGAGCTTGAGCAGCGTTGCGCTGTCCGCGTCCTTGCGCGCGACCCACGCGAAATAGCTCTTCGGTCCAATGCTTTGGGGTAATACGGTGAACACGCCCGGACGCGATTTCAGCAACGGTCCAAGATTTGCGACCGATTGCGCGACTGCGTCCAGCCGGCCGACCGCGAGGTCCGCATAGGCTTCGTCGAAGGCGACGTATTGCTTGATCTGCTTGATGCCCGGGCCGCCGGTGGCCTTCAGGTTCTTGTCGAGCGTCATGAGCGCCTGCAATTGCGCCGAGCCCGTTTGCGATCCGACGATCTTGCCGTTCAGGTCATTAGGAGACTTGATGGAAGCTTCGTTCGAACGCACCAGGACGCCCGCGGTTGCGTCGGCAATGGGTAGCGTGAACGCGAAATGGCTCGCCCGATCCTTGTTGACGGTGACGGCGGTAATCACCATGTCAAAGCGCTTGGCATCAAGGCCCGGCAGCAAGCCCTGGAACGGCAGGTCGAGTTGCTTTAGCTTGACGTCGGGTAATGACTTCAGCACGTACTGCAGGAGGTCAGTGTCGTATCCCACGATCTTGCCGTTCTCAACGGATTCGAACGGCGCATAACGCGCCTCGGTTCCCACCGTGATTTCCTTGTTTGCCTTGACGCGGGCAAGCAGGTCGCCGGTTTGCGCGTGACCTGAAATCGACGCGCACAGCGCCAGCGCGCCGGTCATCGACAAGACAAACCTATGAAGTGACTTATGCATGATGCTCCCGTGCGGCGACGCCGCAAAGAGGGGTTAGTGAATTAAATTCAAGTTACTTGAATGAAATTCACTATGCATGAAGTGTGCCACATGAAAAAGACCTGCGGGCGTGTTTTTTGGCCTGGCCGGTGTGCACCGGAGTGGGATTCGAACGCATTCAGGCACCGATAAAGTGCCGTCATGCACAAGACAACGGCAACAAGGCCACGTGTTTAAACGAAAGAGGGAGGGATACGACGAGATCTCGCCGATCACCGTTTGAAGCGCGTTTATCAACGCGCACCGAGGCTGGCTGCCCCGGGTTTATCGAAACGTGAGGAAGTGACGGGGCCCGCGGGCCCCAGAGGTGTTCACGCTGCAGTCGCGCTCGCTGCCACTGTATGTAAGTGCTTCAGCGCTTCGCCATTTTCACGAAACAAATGCGCATGGCGGACGCCAAAGCCGGCGTCGATGGATTGTCCGTCGACCGCCGTTGATTCGCCCGACCCCTTCACCTGGATCGTTGCATCGCCGTCCAGATCCACATGCAGCAGCGTCTCGCCGCCCAAGTGCTCGACGACTACGACTTTCCCTGACAACATCCCTTGCGCACCGCTTGCCGCGGTTTCCGCCAGATGCTCCGGGCGGATGCCGAAGGTCAGCGTATCGCCGGTCTTCACGCCATCTGCATTGAACGGCAGCGTGATGGGCGTGCCGCCCGGCAAGCCGATCGTCACGCCCGCAGCATCCGCGCGCTGCACCGTGACGGGCAGAAAATTCATCTTCGGCGAGCCGATGAACCCCGCCACAAAACGATTCACCGGCGTTCTGTAAAGCGCCAGCGGCGAGCCTATCTGTTCGACCTTGCCCTGATTCAGCACAACAATGCGATCCGCCATGGTCATGGCTTCGGTCTGGTCGTGCGTGACATAAATCATCGTTGCATTGAGTTGCTTGTGCAGCTTGATGAGTTCGAGCCGCATTTGTACGCGCAACGCTGCGTCGAGATTGGACAGCGGTTCGTCAAAGAGAAACACCTTTGGTTCACGCACGATCGAGCGTCCGATCGCCACCCGCTGGCGCTGGCCACCGGACAAAGCGCGTGGCTTGCGTTCAAGCAGTTGTTCAATCTGCAGTATCTGTGCCGCGCGCTGCACGCGTTCCTTGATCTGTGCTTCAGGCAGCTTGATCATCCGTAGTCCGAACGCAATGTTCTCGTAGACCGACATGTGCGGATAGAGCGCATACGACTGAAACACCATGGCCACGCCACGCTGCGACGGTTCCAGGTCCGTGACGTCTTCACCGCCAATCAGTACTTGTCCTGAATCGCTGCGTTCCAGGCCGGCAATGGTGCGAAGCAGCGTGGACTTACCGCAGCCGGAAGGACCGACAAACACCATGAATTCACGGTCAGTTACGGCAATGTCCACGCTCTTCAACACTTCCGTACCGGCAAACGTCTTGCGGATTTGATGCAATTGCACTGCACTCATGCGTGTCTCCTTCAGATGCTCGTGCCGTGATCGGCCAAGCAATGGAACGGGCGTTGGCGCACGGCTTTGCCTTGCAATGCAGCATGCAACGCCTTAGCTAATTTGTTCTTGACAACCTGTCCGCGTCCAAATATACAATTGTAAAACTGAAATTACAAGTGAAACGAGGCCCGGAAGAAATCGGTGGAAACGAAGGCAGCGGAATGCAGGATCGTCATGAAAGGTGATAGGCGTCAGCCGTGAGGAGCCGCTTCAAGCAGCTCAACCGGCCTTGATCGTTATTGGGCATTTTAAGAAGAACCACCCAGGAGACAAGCATGAAGAAGCGTTACACGCAGGCCACCGCTTTCGCGGTGCTGGGCGTCACGGCATCGTTGCTCGCGGTATCGAATGCGTCCGCCTGGACGTTGAAAGAAGCGGCCGAACCGTATTCGGGTACCACCATCAAGGCGGTTTTCCTCGACCGCCCCGGCTACAAGGCGGCCTCGGCGCTGATCCCGCAATTCGAGAAAGAGACCGGCATCAAGGTGCGCACGGAAGTGGTCCCTTACGAGAACACGCGCGAGAAGGAAGTGCTCAACTTCGTGGGCGGAGGGGACCAGGACGTCGTGCTGGTGGATGTCGTGTGGATCGGTGAATTCGCGAGCAACAAGTGGCTCGTACCCATCAAGACCTTCACGGACAACCCCAAGCTTGCTGACCCGAAGCTCAACCTGCCGGACTTTTTCCCGATCCTGCTCGACTCGTTCGGCACCTGGGACAAGACCACATACGGCCTGCCCTTCGATAACTACTCGGGCCTGATGTTCTACAACAAGTGCATGTTGAAGGACGCGGGTTTTAACGAACCGCCGAAGACCTGGGACGAACTGCTCAACGTCTATGCGCCGAAACTGACCAAGGCCGACAAGAACCAGTTCGCGTTCGCGCTGCAATCGCGCCGTGGAGAAACGCAATCTGCCGATAGCTTCATGCGCATGCTCTGGCCGAACGGCGGCTCGCTGCTCGATGCCAAATTCAAGTCGAACCTGATGTCGCCGCAATCGCAGGCAGGGCTTGAATACCGGCAGAAACTGATGAAGTACATGCCACCGGGCATTGTCGACTATGACCATGCGGAAGCCGTGAATGCGCTCGCGCAAGGGCAGGTCGCCATGATCACCGAGTGGTCGGCGTTCTACCCGACGCTCACGGACCCGAGTAAGTCGAAGATCGGCAACTGCCTGGCGATCACGACCGAACCGAAGGGGCCTGCGGGCCTGAAGCCGGCGCTCGGCGGCTTCTCGCTGGCGGTGAACGCGAAGTCGAACGCGAAGAAGCAGGCCGCGTCGTGGCTCTTTATCCAGTGGATTACGTCGGCCGAAATGGCGAAGCCGTATCTGGATGCAGGCGGTGTCAGCGGACGCATGGCGGTCTATAAAGATCCCGCGGTGCAGGCGAAATTTCCGTTCGTGAAGCCGATGGTTGAATCGTGGCAAGGCGGCGTGCCTGACTACCGGCCGCGTTTCCCGGAATGGCCCGCAGTGTCTGAAGTGATCGGTGAATGGGGCAGCAAGATCATGCTCGGACAGGTGACGGTGAAAGACGGCGCGAAGACGATCGGCGACAAGACGGAAGAGATCCTGAACAAGGCGGGCTATTACGACGGCAAGAAGCCTTTGCTCAAGTAAAGCAGGCACGGCGAGGCGGCACCGGTGCCGTCTCGCTGCGCTCCCAGTCCCAGGACACCTTCCGCGGAGAAGATTCATGCTCAAGACCACGGTTCCCCCGGCGACCGGCGCGATGCGGCCGCGCCCGCGCGCCCGCTTTCGTTTCATGCCGCGTTCGCCCGCGTTCTGGTTTCTGTTTCCGGCGGTCGCGGCGCTGGCAATCATCGGCATCTATCCGCTGCTGCTCGCGGTCTACAACTCGTTTCATCAGTACAAGCTCGCCGATCTCGCTGCGGGCACGCCGTTCGTCGGACTCGATAACTACATTGCCACGCTCACCGATCCCTCGTTCTGGGGCGCGCTCGGTCGTACCGTGGTGTTCCTGTGCCTGACCCTGCCGATCGAGATTGCGTTCGGCATGTTCGCCGCGTTGATGCTGCATCGCTCGGGCTTGCCGTGGCTTCGTGTAGCCGCTCGCGTGGGCCTGGTGATCCCGATGGCGACAACGTACGCCGTGGTCGGCCTGATCGGACGGCTGATCTTCAACCGTCAGTTTGGCGTGGTCAACTATCTGCTGAGCCAGCTCGGCATCCCGCCGCTCGACTGGCTGGCGGACCCCACGCTTGCATTCGTCTCCGTGATGATCATGGACATCTGGCAATGGACGCCGTTCTGCGCGCTGATCCTGCTGGCAGGTCTTTCGATGGTGCCGAAGGAAGCAGAGGAAGCCGCGCGCCTGGAGACGCCGAAGTGGAGCAAGATCCTGTGGCATCTGCAACTTCCGTATCTCTTGCCGGGGCTAACCGCCATCCTGATCCTGCGTTCGGCCGACATGCTCAAGATGTTCGACGCAGTGTTCACCATGACCCGCGGCGGCCCGGGTACCGCGACTGAATTTATCAGCATCTATATCCAGCGTGTTGCATTCCGCCTCTTCGATCAAGGCATGGCGTCCGCCCAGGCGGTCCTGCTGCTGATCCTCACGATCGTGCTGTCGCGGCTCTACATTCGTTTCGTTTATCGGGAGGCTGTGTGAGCACATCAACGGATACCACTGCTGCCGTGGACCCATCCGCCCGTGCGCGCCGTGCGAGAAATGCACGGCGGCGCGCTACAGGATGGCATTTTGTCGGACTGCTGATCGTATTCCTCACCTCCGTGTTTCCGTTTTACTGGATGGTAACGACCAGCCTGAAGAGCCAGGCCGACGCGCTCGCCGTGCCGCCGGTCTGGGTGTTCACGCCAACGCTAAGCCATTATATTGACGCACTGTTCGAGCATGACGTGGCGCATAGTCTTCTGAACTCGCTGATCGTGGCGAGCAGCGCTACTTTCTTGTCTCTGCTGCTGGGCACGCCTGCTGCCTATGCACTTGCACGCTTCGAGTTTCGCGGCAAGGAGGACCTCTGGTTCTGGTTCATCTCGAACCGTATGGTGAGTCCCGTCGTGCTGGCGGTGCCGTTTTTCCTGATCGCGACCAAGCTGGATCTTGTCGATACGCATATTGTGCTGATCCTTCTGTATCTGACATTTTCCCTGCCTATCGTTGTATGGATCTGCACCGACCAGTTCCGCAGCATTCCCGTTGAACTCGATGAAGCCGCGCGCCTGGACGGCGCGTCGCCGTGGCGAATTTTCTGGCGCATCAACCTGCCGCTCGCCATGCCGGGCATTGTGGTCTCGGCAATCTTCGCATTTATCTTTTCGTGGAATGACCTGCTGTATGCACTGGTCCTCACGCGCACTGACGCCATTACGTCGCCGGTGGCCGCGACCAGCTACATGAGCGGCTACGAATTACCGTGGGGCGAGATCATGGCGACCGGTACGCTGATCGTGCTGCCTATGGTGGTGTTCGCGCTGGCCGTATCGGGACGGCTGGTGCAGGGGTTGACCATGGGCGCGGTGAAATGACGGGTGAAGTAAGCTCGGTCCGTCCCTACAGAAATCGATGAAGCTCATGAATAAACCCGCACCGTCCGCTGTCACTTCGCTTGCAGAACCTTCCATCGATACGTCCGTCGATCCCGAAGAGGAACTGCAGGCGCGAGTGGCCTGGCATTACTACGTCGGCAACCTGACGCAGCAGGAGATCGCGCAACATATTGGCAGCAACCGGGTGCGCGTCAACCGGTTGCTGGCCGCAAGCCGCGAATCCGGGATGGTGCAGATCACCATCAATAGCCGGATCGCGCCGTGCGTGGCGCTAGAAGAAGCGCTGACGAAACGCTTCGGCCTGGAGGCAGCGGTGGTTGTGCCCACAGGCGCGGACACCGACGCCAACATGGCCGCGCTCGGCATTGGCGCGGCGAACTATTTGTCGCGGCAGATAGAGGCGGGGCAGACGATTGGACTCGGTTGGGGGCGCACCATTCGCGCGGTGTTACGAGCGTTGCCGCAGCGCGCGTATGGGCCGATATCGGCGGTGTCGTTGCAGGGCGGCCTGTCGCATTGCCCGAGCATTAACACCTTCGACATCGTGTCGGACTTCGCCAATCTATGTCAGGCGGATGGCTTTTTATTCGCCGCGCCGATCTATGTGAGCAGTCAGAAAGTCCGCGACATGCTGCTGCAGGAAGACGCGGTACGTGAGACCTACGAACGTGCGCGCCAGGCCGACATGGCGCTGCTGACATGCGGCGATCTGACGGAGTCGCTGGTCGTGACCTACGGCATTAACGATCCCGAGCAAGTACGTACGCTCCAAAAAGCCGGTGCAGTGGGCGACATGC
Source organism: Caballeronia sp. (assembly GCF_028292365.1). Lineage (GTDB taxonomy): Bacteria > Pseudomonadota > Gammaproteobacteria > Burkholderiales > Burkholderiaceae > Caballeronia. Next base: position 3,510 of record NZ_JAQGMM010000575.1, on the reverse strand, counting down.
TCGGGCATTTCATGGATGCCGACGGAGAAGCGATCGATCATCCGTTGAACCGCCGTACGGTCGCGATCACGCTGGACGACCTGCGCAAGATTGGACGCGTCGTGCTGGTGAGCGGCGGCGCGAAGAAATTTGTCGTTACGCGAGCGGCGCTGCGCGGACGTTACCCGTCGGTGCTCGTCACCGACGAAGACACGGCGCAGCGTCTTTGCGACGAACCCTGAGAAAACGATGAGCGTGGACCGCAATCGCGAATTTGCCGGCAAGACCGTCCTCATCACGGGGGCAGGCAAGGGCATAGGGCACGTAACCGCGCTCCTGATGGCGGAGCGCGGCGCGCACGTGATTGCGTTGAGCCGGTCACAGCCGGACCTTGACGCATTGAGCAACACGATCCCTTGCAAGACGATCACCGTCGATCTTGCTGATGCCCCTGCCGCGCTCGCAGCGGCGCAGCAAGCGAGTGATGGGCAGCCCGTTGATCTGCTCGTGAACTGCGCGGGCATTGTGGAGCTGGAGCCTTTTCTCGATACATCCATCGCTTCGTTCGATCTCACTATGGCGGTCAACGTGCGCGCTGCGATGATCGTCGCGCAGGAATATGCACGTGGGGTGATCGCGCGAGGGACAGGCGGAGCGATCGTCAATGTGTCGAGCATCGCCGCGCAGGTCGGCACGCCGCTGCATGCAGCGTATTGCGCGTCCAAGGCAGCACTCGACGCGCTGACCCGCGTGATGGCGATCGAACTTGGCGTGCATGGCATTCGCGTCAACACGGTCAACCCGGTCGTCACCCTGACGCCGATGGCGGAGAAAGTCTGGAGCGAGCCGGCGAAATCCGCGCCCATGCTCGCCCGCATTCCCTTGCAGCGATTCGTGCAACCCGATGAAGTGGCGCGCACGATCGCCTACCTGCTCAGTAGCGACTCGAGCATGGTCAACGGCGTAAGCCTTGCTGTAGACGGCGGTTTTCAGGCCGGCTGATTTCACTACTCTTACTCATAGCAGAGGGCTTCAATCATGGAAGCACTGGTTCTCGAAGAAGCACGCCGTATCAGCTTGCGTCCGTTCACCTTGCCGCAAGTGGTCGGTGCGCGGGACGTACGGATTCGCATCAACACGGTCGGCATTTGCGGCAGCGATATCCATTATTACCAGCACGGCCGGATCGGACCGTTCGTTGTCAATGAGCCGATGGTCCTGGGTCACGAAGCAGCGGGAACCGTGATTCAGATCGGCGATGAAGTGAAGCACCTGAAAGTGGGGGACCGCGTCTGCATGGAGCCCGGCGTGCCCGACATGGAGTCACGCGCGTCTCGCGAGGGCATGTATAACCTCGACCCGAGCGTGCGTTTCTGGGCTACTCCGCCCGTGCATGGTTGCCTGACGCCGTTCGTCGTGCATCCGGCGGCGTTCACATTCAAGCTGCCGGACAACGTGAGTTTTGCGGAAGGCGCGATTGTCGAGCCATTGGCTATCGGCATGCAGGCGGCAACGAAAGCGAAGATAAAACCGGGGGATGTAGCCGTTATTCTCGGTGCGGGTACCATTGGCATGATGTGTGCGCTGGCCGCGCTCGCTGGGGGATGCAGTCGCGCGATCGTGTGCGATCTCGTGCCGGAGAAGCTGGCATTGATCGGCGGCGTGCAGGGCGTGACGGCAGTGAACATCCGCGACCAGCGCGTCCAGGACGTGGTGTCGGAACTCACCGGCGGCTGGGGCGCGAACGTTGTGTTCGAAGCGAGCGGCAACGAAAAAGCGTTCGAGGGCATTGTCGACCTGCTGTGTCCCGGCGGTTGCCTCGTCCTCGTCGGGATGCCGCAACAAGCCGTGCCTATCGATATTGTCGCGGTCCAGATCAAGGAAGTGCGAATAGAGTCCGTGTTCCGGTACGCCAATATGTTCCCACGTGCGATCCAGTTGATCGCATCGGGGAGACTCGACGTGAAGCCGTTCATCTCGCGCTCGTTTGCGTTCGCGGACGGCATCAAGGCGTTCGAGGAGGCGGCCAGCGGCAATCCCACCGACGTGAAGGTTCAGATCGTCATGGAATAGCGAGGGCGTTTTGATTCAGGTCCATTGCTCAAGCAATGGACCTTCGCGTCCTCCAACAGGATCGCTGCGTGGAAACGGCAACGCTTCCATCGCAGCGATTTCTCCCTCCGATAGCGCCTCGCGCCGGATGTCCCATTGCTGCCCTTCGGGGTACGCGCCGACCACCTGAAACCGTCCTTCCGTTGCTTGCAGGCAGTGGCCGGTTCCTGCTGGAAGCAGCACGACGTCGCCAGCGTCCAGCGAGACCACGAGACCGCTCGGTCCACCAATAATCACCTCCGCTTTTCCCGATATTGCCCCCAGCACTTCATGCGCCGTGGAGTGGAAGTGGTGATAGTCGAAGATGCTGTCGCGCCACTGCGGCGGCCATTGATTGCGTGCGAATAATGCTTCAAATTCCGGGCCGAGGTCCTTGCGGGAAGGGGAAAGCGCACGCCGGTAAACCAGTACCGGCAAGTGCCGGTTGTTCGGGACCCAAGCGTGCGGTGTGAGCCTGAGGATTTCATAGTCGAGGGTTGAAGCGTGACGGGCAGATTGAAGATCGTGCTTCATGAAAGCTCCTTGATCGAACCAGATGACGAAGGTTCTATCTACGCCAGCTTTTTACGTGCCCGTGCTCCGACGCGTGTCAGATAAAGCTTCCCGTCGTCGCGTTGAAAAAACTACTTCCTCATCGCCGGTCAAATGGCGCTCCGACAAATCTTCCAGAATCAATACTATTTACTGTCACATAGCTTTCATTAATGAAACTTACACTTCGCCTTCACCGCGTGCCCCCTAAACCGATGACTCAAACGCTGAGGCGTTTCAGTAACAGGGTGCGCTGGCCCCCACCCAATAGAAAACCGGACCAGACGACATGCAAGAGCTGCCCAACGTATCGCGCCGTAAAGCCCTCAAACTGCTCGTAGGCGCACCCATGCTGCCTCTAGGCGCGTTCTCCGTTTCCACCCTCTTGGCCGGCTGCGGCGGCGACAGCGCGACGGCACCCGCCACGTCGGCATCGTTCAAGTCCGCTTCGTTCGCTTCAATGGCAGCGCCGTCCCTCGTGGACGCGGCCGCCATGGCCACCACCACGGTCGGCTCAACGCTCAGCGTGACTTACAGCGACGGCACGACACAAGCGTACAAACTCGCCTACCAGCCGTTCTTCGTGACGGGTGACATGGTCCCGAACGGCAGCGGCAGCACGACGCTCGCCGGCGGTTATTACGACATCAACAATCAGCCCATCATCGATAAATCCGTGTCCGGCAAAGAGCGCCAGTTCTTCTCGGATTGCCCGGACGGCACGTCACTGCTCTCACTCGATAAAACCACTGTTGCGGGTATCAAGGGCCGCGCGGTATTTGCCGTCGTGCAGTTCGAATACGCGACGCGCGACCAGAGTCTCGTGTCGGCTTATGGACAACTGCCGTCGCCTATCGCCGTACTCACGCTCGATCAGGATCAGGCCAC
>NZ_JAQGMM010000557.1 GCF_028292365.1 Caballeronia sp. | reverse complement strand
CCGATGTTCACAGCCGGTGATGCGATTTTCTTCGCCATAGTGACTCCGTGAGAGTGATACGAACAATGCGGGCCGCCCGGCCGATGCTGCTGCCGGGGCTGCCGAGCGTTCGTGAGTTTATCTTAGATAACGCAAAGCAACCCGCCATGGAGGCGGGCTGCAGAGGTTATCGGGGTGCGTCAGGACGACGCGCGGCGACAACAATCAGACCAGGCCGGCGCCATGCAATCCTTCGATAACCACCACCGCGTAACTCGCCGCGACGATGCCAAAACCGATCGCGAGCCGTACGCCGCGCGACGCATTGAGGCTCTTTACCTCAATGCTGCTTACCGCCCGTTCGAGTGTCATGATCGCTTGTGTCATCGTCGTTCTCCTTGAGTCCTGCATGTCAAATCGAAGGGGGACGCGTATTCCGAAACGCGTCCCGCTCCGCTTACTTCATTGCGGCTTCAGCGTCCGCGTCCACCGCTTCAACCTTCTGGCCCAACGCTGCGAGCGCCGCGACAACACCCGCCGCGTAAGCCGGATCGGCACGGCGGAAGTGCTCGATCTGCACCGCAACGATCTCGTTCGGCACGCCGAAAATGTGCCGCGCGATGTTGCCGAAGAAGCGCCGCTTTTGCGCGTCGTCGAAGAGGCGGAACAGCGCGCCCGGCTGGCTGTAGTAGTCGCCATCTTCACGATGGTCGTAACGTTCCACCGCGCCCGCCGCCAACGCCGGCTCGTTCACGCTCGCGTCCTGAGCGAAGTCGCCAAAGCGGTTCGGCTCGTAGTTCACGCGGCCACCGCTGTTGCCATCGACACGCATGCCGCCATCACGATGAAACGAGTTCTGCACGGCAGCCTTCGGCGCATTCACCGGAATCTGATGGTGATTGATGCCAAGACGATACCGATGTGCATCGCCATACGAGAACAAACGCCCTTGCAACAATCGATCCGGCGAGAAACCAATCCCCGGCACCACGTTCGCCGGCGTGAAAGCCGCCTGCTCGACATCGGCGAAATAGTTACCGGCGTTACGATTCAACTCGATCGTACCCACGTCGATCAGCGGGAAATCCTGGTGCGGCCACACCTTGGTGACATCGAACGGATTCATGCGATACGTCGCCGCTTCGGCTTCCGTCATTACCTGGATGCGGAAATTCCACTTCGGGAAATTGCCGCGATCGATGTTATCCACCAGATCACGCTGCGCGCTTTCACGATCGCTGCCAACTACTGCTGACGCTTCGGCATCGGTGAAATTCTGGAGCGGCTGCTGCGACTTGAAGTGGAACTTCACATAGAAGCGCTCGTTGTTCGCGTTGATGAACGAATACGTGTGCGAACCGAAACCATGCATCTGCCTGTAGCTCTTCGGAATGCCGCGATCGCTCATCAGGATGGTGACCTGATGCAACGATTCCGGATGCCGCGACCAAAAGTCCCACGCCGCCACGTTGCTGCGCATGTTGGTGTACGGATCGCGCTTTTGCGTATGAATGAAGTCAGGGAACTTCAACGGATCGCGGATGAAAAACACCGGCGTGTTGTTGCCGACCACGTCCCAGTTACCTTCTTCCGTGTAGAACTTGATAGAGAAACCACGGACATCGCGCTCGGCGTCAGCCGCGCCACGCTCGCCCGCGACCGTCGAGAAACGCATGAACAGCGGCGTTTGCTTGCCCACTTCCGCGAACACCCTGGCTTTCGTGAAGCGGGAGATATCGTGCGTGATCTTGAGCGTACCGAACGCGCCCGACCCCTTGGCGTGGACACGGCGCTCGGGAATCACTTCGCGGTCGAAATGCGCGAGCTTTTCGAGCAGCCAGAAATCCTGCAGCGCGATCGGACCACGCGGACCGGCGGTGACCGAGTTCTGGTTATCGCCGACTGGCGCGCCTGCTGCAGTGGTAAGGATGCGATTGGTCATCGAATACTCCGTGAAAATGTCTGGGGACGAAACGTTATGCCGGGGAAGCTCAGCAAGTGCGAGCGAAACGCGCTAGCACATCAACCACAACTCCCTTTGCTTCGCGAAATGTCGCAGTGAGTTGCGTGGCCTGGCGGGCGATCAGCGTCATGGCTTCCTCCGTGTTGTTCTGGTGAATCGGGTTCGATCCATGGAGGTGAGAATAGCAAAGACTATCTGATTATCGAATTCAATTAATTTAATCTATGCGATAGGCCAAGCGAATGTGAGACATGCGCGGTTTGGGAAAAGCGGAGAAATGGTGCCGGAATCCGCGCCCATGCTGGACGCGGTACAAGCTAAATCCAGCTAAGGCGGGATTAGTTGACGGCGGCGGGCAACTCTAGCCGCGTGACACCCGGGATATTGCAGGCGGCGATCGCGTCGCAGATGGCTTCGATAGCCGGCATCCGCGTGAAACTCTTGCGCCACGCCAGCACGACGCGACGATCGGGAACGGGATCCTCGAAAGGAACATAGCTGAGCAAGCCGGCATCCACTCCACCCGCGTGCGGTTTCACTTCCATCACCGACATCCGCGGCAGCACAGTAATGCCTACGCCACTCGCGACCATATGACGAATGGTTTCCAGCGATGACCCTTCAAAAGTCTTCTGGATTCCGTCCGCGTTCTGCGAAAAGCGCATCAGTTCGGGACACACGCCGAGCACGTGATCGCGGAAACAATGGCCGCTACCCAGCAGCAGCATGGTTTCCAGCTTCAGGTCGTCGGCATTGATCTTCGGGCGGTTTTCCCACGGATGGCCCGCCGGCATGGCAACAACAAAGGGTTCATCGAATAGCCCGCGCACCATCAGGCCCGTTTCCGGGAACGGCAGCGCCATGATGGCGACATCGATTTCGCCCTGCTTCAGCAGTTCGATCAGCTTAAGCGTGTAGTTTTCCTGCAGCATCAGCGGCATCTGCGGGACGCGCTTGATCATCTGCTTGACGAGCGTGGGCAACAAGTACGGCCCGATGGTGTAGATCACGCCCAAACGTAGCGGCCCGACCAGCGGATCCTTGCCCTGCTTGGCGATTTCCTTGATGGCGAGGGTTTGTTCCAGCACACGTTGCGCTTGGGTGACGATCTGTTCGCCGATCGGGGTAACGCTGACTTCACTCGTGCCGCGCTCGAAAATCTGCACGTTCAGTTCATCTTCCAGCTTTTTAATTGCTACCGACAAGGTCGGCTGACTCACGAAACACGCCTCGGCCGCACGGCCAAAATGCCGCTCGCGCGCCACCGCAACGATGTACTTCAATTCGGTTAAGGTCATTAGGGGCCAATCAGAGTCATTGAATCGATAGGATTTGACTTATACACCCGTCGGGGGGATTCGCCAACCCACGGTGGCTTTTGGAGTTCATGAAGGGGATTTCGTTCGCGCCCGAAGGGGAAATGTTTCGTTCTTGCTCCTGCGGGGGCGGCTCGAATCCGAAGGGAGAACCCCGCCCGCTTCAAGCTTTCAGATATTGCTCTCGTGCGCCCAGCCACCGCGCCAGATGGTCCGTGACCGCTTCGGGGAACTGCGCGAGCATCTGATCTGCGGCCGCTCGCGCCGGTTCAATCAGCCATCCATCGTTTTCCAGGCTCGCAAAACGCAGCATCGCCGCACCCGATTGGCGCGCGCCAAGGAACTCCCCAGGACCGCGAATCTCAAGGTCGCGACGGGCGATTTCGAAGCCATCGGTGGTCTCGCGCATCGTCTGCAAACGAGCACGCGCCGTCTGCGACAACGGCCCGGCATACATCAGCACGCACACGGAAGCCGCCGTGCCCCGCCCCACGCGGCCACGCAATTGGTGAAGCTGCGCCAGACCAAAACGCTCCGCATGTTCGATCACCATCAGCGATGCATTCGGCACGTCCACGCCCACTTCGATCACCGTCGTCGCGACCAGCAACTGGACCTCGGCGCGCGTGAATGCATCCATGACCGCGGCTTTCTCGGCCGGCGGCAAACGCCCATGCACAAGCCCAATGCGCAACTCCGGCAGCGCGGCGACAAGCGTCTCGTAGGTCTCCACCGCCGTCTGCAATTGCAAAGTCTCGCTTTCCTCAATCAGCGGACACACCCAATACACTTGCCGCCCAGTCAGCGCCGCCTCGCGCACGCGGGCAATCACCTCTTCCCGGCGGTTATCGGCGACTAGTTTGGTCAGGATGGGCGTACGGCCCGGCGGCAATTCATCGATAGTCGATACATCCAGATCCGCGTAATACGTCATGGCGAGCGTGCGCGGAATCGGCGTGGCCGACATCATCAGTTGATGCGGCTGGAAGTTGTGCACGCCATCGGCGGCGTTATGCGCCTTGGCTCGCAACGCCAGCCGCTGGGCAACACCGAACCGGTGCTGTTCATCGACGATCACAAATCCAAGGCGCGCGAATTCGACCGCTTCCTGAATGATCGCGTGCGTTCCAATCACAAGCTGCGCCGCGCCCGATGCCGCCGCTTCCAGCGCCGCGCGTTTTTCCTTCGCCTTCAGGCTGCCCGCGAGCCAAGCCACGGTCACGCCAAGCGGCTCGAGCCACGCACGCAGCTTGCGCGCGTGCTGCTCGGCAAGGATTTCAGTCGGTGCCATCAATGCGGCCTGATAACCCGCATCAATAGCTTGCGCAGCAGCAAGCGCCGCCACGATGGTCTTGCCGCTACCCACATCGCCCTGCAACAGACGCTGCATCGGGTGCGGCAACATGAGTTCGCCGGATATCTCCGCGCACACGCGTTCCTGCGCGCCGGTCAGCTTGAACGGCAGCGTAGCCAGGAACCGCGCGACCAGCGATTCGGGCACATCCTGTAACCGCGGCATAACCGGCGCGGCGCGCGTGCGGCGCTCCTCGTGCGCGCGCTTGAGCGACAACTGCTGCGCGAGCAATTCCTCGAACTTGATGCGCGTCCACGCCGGATGCGTGCCGTCGATCAACGCGTTTTCATCGGAATCAGCGTGCGGGTGATGCAACGTTTTCACGGCATCGAGCAACGCGGGCACGTTCAGCGGCTTTAGATGCGCCCGGGCAATTTTCTCCGGCAGCAACTCCGGCAGATGAACCCGCGACAACGCGCTGTCAATCGCCTTGCGCAAATACGCCTGCGATACGCCCGCCGTGCTCGGATACACCGGCGTCAAAGCTTGCGGCAGCGGCGTGTCTTCATCCACCGGTCGCACCGCCGGATGTACCATTTCCATGCCGAAAAAACCGCCGCGCACATCGCCGCGCACCCGCAAACGCACGCCGATCGCCATTTGCTTGACTTGCGAACCGTAGAAATTGAGGAAGCGCAGCGTGAGTTCGTCGCCCGCGTCGTCGTGGATCTTGACTAACAATTGGCGACGCGGCCGGTACGCGATCTCGTTGTCGAACACCACGCCTTCGGCCTGCGTGTTGTCGCCGGGAATCAGATGCGCGATCGGCGTAATGCTGGTTTCGTCTTCGTAACGCATCGGCAGATGCAGCACGAGATCGATATCGGATTTCAGACCGAGTTTGGCGAGTTTATCGACGGGTTTGGGCGGGGCAGCAGCCGGTTTCAACGGCTGGACCTTGTCCGAGGCTATTTCCAGGTTAGCGAGCGTCTTCACGCCGCCCGAGCGCGTACGTTTACGTTTTTGAACACGCGCACCGGGCTCACCGGCTGCATCGGGAGCGTCTTCTGCGTCGGGAGCAACGAGCAAACGGCGGTCGGACAAGGGCATCTAATCTCTTCAAAGTACAATATCGGCTTCGTTCGGCACGGCGATGCAGGCATCATCCGCTCGCCGCGCGGCACGCGTGGGTTCGTTACGGCGCCAGAACATGCGGCGGCAACGGGTTTTGCCTATCGGCCGGCACGCATTGGCTTGCTAGTGCATTTCGGAAACCCGGTCTGCAAGCCGCTTGATGGACGCGAAAGGCCGCTATTTGAAACCGTCGCAACGGTCAATCAACGAGCCCGTCCGCGACACCCAAATAAACCACCGAACCCGCGCCCACCCGCGCCGCCTTGCCCAGCGCCTGGCCAAACTAACGCGCGTTTCATCGCGCATCGACTTGCTTTCCCCATGTTCACGCTTTCTGACTTCGATTTTAATCTGCCGCCCGAGCTGATCGCGCAAACGGCGCTCGCCGAGCGCAGCGCGAGCCGTTTGCTCCACGTGGATAACCGCACCGCGACGGCCGTCTTTACCGATCGCCATTTCACCGAGTTGCCCAACCTGCTCGACCCCGGCGACCTGCTGGTGTTCAACGATACCAAAGTCCTGAAGGCACGGTTCCTCGGCCAAAAGGCCAGCGGTGGCCGTATCGAGGTGCTGATCGAGCGCCTGACGGGCGCAACCACTGCCCTGGCGCAGATCCGGGCCAGCAAAAGCCCGTTGCCCGGCACGAATCTCGTTCTCGCCGATGCCTTCGAAGTCACGGTCGGTGAGCGCGTGGAACCGTTCTACACGCTGCATTTCCCCGCCGATTGCCTGACGCTGATCGAGCAATATGGCCGCTTGCCGTTGCCGCCCTACATAGAACACGATCCCAATTCCTTCGATGAAACCCGCTACCAGACCGTCTACGCCGCGAACCCCGGCGCGGTCGCAGCGCCCACGGCGGGCCTGCACTTCGACCCGGCGCTTTTCGCGGCGCTCGACGCACGCGGCGTGGAGCGCGCAACGCTGACGCTGCACGTGGGCGCGGGCACGTTTCAGCCGGTGCGCGTGGAGAATCTCGCGGAACACAAGATGCATAGCGAGTGGTATCGGTTGCCGCAGGAACTGGCGGACAAGATCACGGCGACGAAAGCGCGGGGAAATCGGGTAATTGCAGTCGGCACGACTTCGCTGCGCGCGCTCGAAGCCGCCGCCCGTGACGCGGCCGTTGCGGGCCGGCCTCTCGCGGAAACGAGTGCCGAGACGGATATTTTCATCACGCCGGGGTATCAGTTCCGCGTGGTCGACCGGCTCGTGACGAACTTCCATTTGCCGAAATCGACGCTGATGATGCTGGTCTCGGCGTTCGCCGGCATGGACGCGATCCGCTCGGCGTATGCGCATGCGATTGAGGAACGGTATCGATTTTTCAGTTACGGCGACGCCATGTTGCTTACGCGGCAAACGGGGGCTTGAAGAACACCATCTGCAAGTAGGGCCCCAACGCAAGAACGATTGAACGCGCCACTCATAGCCGTGGCGCCCACGACCACCTTACCCATTTGCGCCGGACTGTTTTCCGGTGGCACAGGAGCTTTTGAATGACCGAATCAAGCAACACCGCCGATACGATCGACGCACCGGCTCGTCCGGAAAACGGCCTCAAATTCGAGCTGATCACCACCGATGGCCAAGCTCGACGCGGCCGCGTCACGTTAAACCACGGCGTAGTCGAAACACCGATCTTCATGCCGGTCGGCACGTACGGAACGGTCAAGGCCGTCGCACCGCGCGAGCTCGAGGAAATGAACGCGCAGATCATCCTCGGCAACACGTTCCACCTGTGGCTGCGCCCGGGACTGGAAACCATCGCGGCGCACGGCGGGTTGCATCGATTCATGAACTGGCAGCGTCCGATCCTCACCGACTCCGGCGGTTTTCAGGTCTTTTCGCTCGGCGATCTGCGCAAGATCACCGAGGATGGCGTCACGTTCGCGTCGCCCATCAATGGCGACAAGCTGTTTTTATCGCCGGAAATCTCGATGCAGATCCAGAAGGTTCTGAACTCGGACATCGTCATGCAGTTCGATGAGTGCACGCCATACGCCACCAACGACGTGCCCACGCCGCATCAGGACGCAGCCGATTCCATGCGCATGTCGATGCGCTGGGCCAAGCGTTCCGTCGATGAATTCGCCAAGGGTGAAAATCCGAACGCGCTATTCGGCATCGTGCAAGGCGGCATGTTCGAGGACTTGCGCGACGAGTCGCTGGCGGGTCTTGCCGACATTGGTTTCCACGGCTTCGCGATCGGCGGCTTGTCCGTCGGCGAACCGAAGGAAGACATGATGCGCGTGCTGGAACACATCGGCCCGAAGCTTCCCGCCGACAAACCACATTACCTGATGGGCGTGGGCACGCCGGAAGACCTGGTGGCGGGCGTGGCGTCGGGCGTCGACATGTTCGACTGCGTGATGCCGACCCGTAACGCACGCAACGGCTGGCTGTTCACGCGTTTCGGCGACGTCAAGATCCGCAACGCTGCGCACAAGAACTCGCTCAAGCCACTCGACGAAACCTGCGGCTGCTACACCTGTCGCAACTTCACGCGCGGTTACCTGCATCACTTGCACCGCGTGGGCGAAATTCTCGGCTCGCAACTCAACACAATTCACAACCTGCACTACTACCTGCAGCTCATGCAGGAGATCCGCGATTCGATCGAAAATCACGCGTTTGACGCATTCGTGAAGCAGTTTAGAGAGGATCGGGCGCGTGGAATTGACTGACCGGATGGCTAACGTCCGACCATTGAACCGGCCGTCCGCCGAAGAAACATTACAATTGCTTTACGCAACGCTTTAACAGCTTGATCACAAAGCGCATTCCGCGCTTGGCTTGCGTAGCCCGGTGATAGAATAGCGGGCTAATTTTCTGATCGTTATAACGGAGAGACCGACGTGGATTTCATTTCAAAAGCATTCGGCGGCGGCGCAGATGGCGCCCAGTCGAGCATCATGAGTTTTTTGCCGCTCATTTTGATGTTTGCAGTGCTGTATTTCATCATGATTCGTCCGCAAATGAAGCGTCAGAAGGAACATCGCAATATGCTGTCTGCCATGGCAAAAGGCGATGAAGTAGTAACGAACGGCGGTATTGTCGGTAAGGTCACGAAGGTGACGGATGCGTACGTTGGCGTCGAAATCTCGGAAGGTACGGAAATTACCATCCAGAAGGCTGCTGTCACGACGATCCTCCCGAAAGGCACGATCAAGTCGCTCTAAGGCCAATTTCTCGCGTCCGGCGCGGCCAGCGTGAGCCGGCCTGCGTGGCCCAGCCTCAGTGGCGCGGCTCCCGTGGCCCCCGCGGCCAGTTGCCCGCCCATCGCCGGACGCATCGCGTACCCCTCCTCGCCAACTTTCTTGTTCGGCCATCCCCATGAATCGCTACCCACTTTGGAAATATGCCGTGATGCTGGTGGCGCTAGTCATCGGCCTCGTCTATACACTGCCCAATTTTTTCGGCGAAGCGCCGGCGGTGCAGGTATCGAGCGGCAAGGCAACGGTCAAGCTGGATTCAGCAACGCTTGCCAACATCGAAAGCGCGCTGGCCGCCGACAAGGTGACGCCGGATGAAGTGACGTTCGACAATTCGTCGTTGAACGCCAACATCCGTGTGCGCCTGAAAGACACCGACACGCAATTGCGCGTGAAGGATCTGTTGCAGAAAACGCTCAACAGCGACCCGAACGATCCGCAATACGTGGTCGCGCTGAATCTGCAGGCAGCCTCTCCGCGCTGGCTGAGTGCGTTGCACGCGCTGCCCATGTACCTCGGCCTCGATTTGCGCGGCGGTGTCCACTTCCTGTTGCAAGTTGACATGGCGGGCGCGCTGAACAAGAAGCTCGACTCGAACGCCGCGGACGCTCGCGCGCTGTTACGCGATAAAAACATCCGCGATGGCGGTGTGAATCGTGTGAATCAGTCAGTCGTGATGAATTTCGCCGACAAGGCAGCAGCCGATGCCGCGCGCACCACGCTCTCCTCTGGCCTGAGCGAATTGCAATGGGCAACGAATCCGGGCGGTGATGGTTACCAGGTAATCGGCACGTTCACGCCGGCGGCGCAAAAGGCGGCGGAAGACGGCGCGCTCAAGCAGAACATCGTCACACTGCATAACCGCGTGAACGAACTCGGCGTGGCCGAGCCGGTGATCCAGCAACAAGGCTCCGACCGCATCGTGGTCGAATTGCCGGGTGTGCAGGACACGGCGAAGGCAAAGGACATCATCGGCCGCACGGCGACGCTTGAAGCCCGCCTCGCCGATCCGACCAACACCCATCCCGGTCCGAACGACCCGGTTCCTCCCGGGGACGAACTCTTCACGCAGGGCAATACCGGCCCGACGCTCGTGAGAAAGCAGGTGATCTTTACGGGCGACCGGATCATCGACGCATCGGCGGGCTTCGATGAACATCAACGTCCGTCGGTGAACATTCGCCTGGACGCGGCCGGTGGCCGTGCGGTGAGCAGCGTGTCGCGCGACAACATCGGCAAGCCGATGGCCATGATCCTGTTCGAAAAGGGCAAGGGCGAAGTGCTGACGGTCGCGACCATCCAGTCCGAACTCGGCGACCGATTCCAGATCACCGGCCAGCCGTCACCGCAAGCAGCCGCCGACCTGGCCCTGCTGCTGCGCGCCGGCTCGCTCGCAGCGCCCATGGACATCATCGAAGAACGCACGATTGGTCCGAGCCTGGGCGCGGACAACATCAGGAAGGGCTTCGATTCCGTGCAGTACGGTTTCGCCGCGATCGCGGTCTTCATGATCGCGTACTACATGCTGTTCGGCCTCATCTCCATGTTGTCGCTCTCGGTGAATTTGTTGCTGCTGGTCGCCATTCTCTCGATGCTGCAAGCCACGCTGACGCTGCCGGGCATTGCAGCTATTGCACTCGCCCTCGGTATGGCAATCGACGCGAACGTGCTGATCAACGAACGGATCCGCGAGGAACTGCGTCACGGCGCGCCGCCGCAGCTTGCTATCCAGAATGGCTTCGCGCATGCATGGGCCACGATTGTTGACTCGAACGTGACCACGCTTATCGCCGGTATGGCACTGCTGGCGTTCGGCTCAGGTCCCGTGCGCGGCTTCGCGGTTGTGCACGTCATCGGCATCCTGACTTCCATGTTCTCGGCCGTGTTCTTCTCGCGCGGTCTCGTGAATCTCTGGTACGGCGGCAAGAAGAAACTGCAGTCGCTTGCTATTGGTCAAGTCTGGCGTCCGGCAGGCAGCGACACGGCTGCGGCCACCGCTGCTTATCTCGCAAACGAGCGTGGCGACGAAACCGCTGTCGATCAAGTCGTGCTGCCTTCTGCACGCCCCAAAGCACCGGTTCCGACCCGTTCGCAAAAGCAGGCCGCGCCTCCCGTGCGCACCGGCAAGCCGGTTGTGCGTCGTCGCTCGGGTCCTGGTATTGAACCGAAAAAACCCGGCTCGTCCAACTGAGTCCCGGAGAATAAATCATGGAATTCTTTCGTATTCGCCGCGACTTACCGCTGATGCAGCGCGCGTTGATCTTCAACGCAATCTCGCTCATCACGTTTCTCGCGGCTGTGTTTTTCCTCGTGCATCGTGGGCTGCATCTGTCGGTGGAGTTCACCGGCGGGACGGTGGTGGAAGTGCAATATCCGCAAGCCGTACCACTTGAACCGGTACGTGGCACGTTGGGCGCGCTCGGTTATCCCGATGCTCAGGTGCAGAACTTCGGCACGTCACGTGATGTACTGATTCGCCTGCCGTTGAAGCAGGGTTTGACGTCGGCGCAGCAGAGCGATCAGGTGATGGCCGCGTTGAAGAACCAGGACGCGCAGGTGCAGTTGCAGCGCGTTGAGTTCGTGGGTCCGCAGGTCGGTAAAGAGCTCGTGACCAACGGCTTGCTCGCGCTGGCGTGCGTGGTGATCGGTATCGTGATCTACCTGTCTTTCCGCTTCGAATGGAAATATGCGGTGGCCGGCGTGATCGCCAACTTGCACGACGTGGTGATCATTCTTGGCTTCTTCGCGTTCTTCCAGTGGGAGTTTTCGCTCTCCGTGCTGGCCGCCATTCTCGCGGTGCTCGGGTATTCGGTGAACGAGTCGGTTGTTATCTTCGACCGGATTCGTGAAACCTTCCGCAAGCAACGCAAGATGACGGTGGTCGAGGTGATCAACCACGCCATTACCAGCACGATGTCGCGAACCATCATCACCCACGGTTGTACGGAAATGATGGTGCTGTCCATGTTCCTGTTCGGCGGAGCGACGCTGCATTACTTCGCGCTGGCGCTGACGGTCGGGATCTTGTTCGGTATCTACTCGTCGGTGTTCGTCGCCGCCGCGCTGGCTATGTGGCTGGGTGTGAAGCGTGAAGATCTGGTGAAGGACAAGAAGCCGAAATACGATCCCACCGATCCGAATGCAGGCGCAGAGGTTTGATAGCAGGCGTCAGGATGTGACGTTCGAACGCTGGAATTCAGGGTTCAGCAAGTTGAAAGGCCGATTCTCGCGAATCGGCCTTTTTTGCTTTTGAGCCTTCAATTGCAACATTTCGTGGATGGGGTCGTCTGCTCGCTCAGCGCGCGCGGCAAATTAACCCTAATCTCGTACATTGTATGTACAATCGTAAATACAGGTGGTCGCATGCAATTCGAATGGGACGAAGTGAAGAATCGGAGCAACATCCGCAAGCACGGCATCGACTTCACCGACGCAGTCGAAATTTTCAAGCATACGGTGTTGACCGCCGCGGACGGCAGGGAAGACTTTGACGAGGATCGCTGGATTGCAGTCGGATGGATGCAGTTGATCGTTGCCGTAGTCGTCTATGTCGAGCGCAGCGGCGACACCGTCCGGATCATCTCGGCGCGCAAAGCCACCCGGCCCGAAATAAAGCGCTATGGACAAGCGCTTGTACATTGAACCGCTTTACTGCCGCCTCGCGGCAACAAAGGTAGGAGCACACACCATGAGCAAAGCCTCGAAAACGGATTGGAAACGCCTGGAAGCCATGCCGGATTCCAGCATCGACACAAGCGAGATGCCCGAACTGAGCGACGACTTCTTCCAGCGCGCCGAACTGCACACGCCGCCCAAGCAAGCGGTAACCATGCGCCTGGATGCTGACGTCCTGGCCTGGTTCAAGGAACAAGGCCAGGGGTACCAGACGCGGATCAACAAGCTTCTGCGCGCCTACATGCTCGCGCAGCAAAAGCAGCACTTTTAAAACCATGGGGCGACGGCTACGTGCGGATAAGCCCGCACAAAACTGTCAGTTGAATCCAAGCCGTTTGCGCGCCGCCATCAACGCGACCAGGCTTATTACTGCGGCGAAAATCAAATAGAAGCTGGGCGCGGCTTTCGATCCCGTCGATGCAATCAGCCACGTGATGATGAACGGCCCGAATCCGCCGAATACCGTGACCGCGATGTTATAAGCCAGCGACATCCCGGTTGTGCGCGTGGCAACCGGAAACATCTCCGATAACAACCCCGGCAACGCCGCAAAATACCCGGTCATCAACACGCCGAGCACCGCTTGAACGACCAGCAACGTGCCGAAGGTCGGATGGCCAACGAGCCAGGTGAACAGCGGATAGATCAATACGAGCAACAGTACCGCCGAGATCAGCATGATGCGCGTGCGGCCGTGGGTATCGGAGAGATGACCTACGAATGGTGAGAGCACCATCTGGATTGCGCCCGTGAGCAGGATGGCCGTGAACGCCACCGATGGCGCAAGCCCCAACTGCCGGATTGCATACGTCGGCATGAAGAGCACGAGATAGGTCGCCACCGTGCCCAGCACCACCGTTCCAATGGCGATCAGCAAGCGTTCCTTGTTCGCCGCGAAGGTGTCGCGCAAAGGGGTGGTCGTAGTAACCGCGGCAAGGAATTCCGGCGTTTCATCGAGACGAGTGCGGATGTAGTACGCCACCGGTCCGATCAGCAAGCCGAAAATAAACGGCACACGCCAGCCCCATGAACTCATCTGTTCCGGCGACAGGTTGCCGGTCAGCACCACGCCAAATATCGCTGCCAGGAGTGTGGTCAAGCCTTGGCTTGCGACCTGCCAGCTCGCGAAGAAACCACGTCGGCCAGGAACGTGTTCGGCGAGGAACGCCGTCGCGCTGCCAAACTCTCCGCCGGCCGAAAAGCCCTGCATCAAGCGCGCGAGCACCAGGATCAACGGCGCGGCAACCCCGATGGCCGAGTACGTGGGCAACACGGCGATGATGAACGTGCCCATCATCATCAACAAGATAGACAGCGTGAGCGCGGCCTTGCGCCCTGCCCGATCGGCATATGCGCCAAGCACGATGGCCCCTAGCGGCCGCATGAAAAACGATACGCCGAACGTGCCGAGCGTCAGCAGGATGGACACCGAGTCGTTGCCCGACGGGAAGAACAATTTCGAGATAACGACCGCGAAGAACCCATAGACCACGAGGTCGAACCATTCGAGCGCGTTGCCTATGGACGCTGCCACCACCGCGCGCCACGCGGCCGGGCGGATGATCGGTACTGCTACGGGCGTACTGCTCATGCATTTCTCCATGTCTTGTCGGTATGACGGGCTGTCGGCCAAAGCGCAAACGCTGCCGACTGTGCCACACCGAAATCCGGATCGTAATGCTCGCAATACCCGGGGGCGAAAAAAAACCGCTTCGGTCAGAAGCGGTTTTCTTATTCAGCAGGAACGAACCAGCGGGAAAGATTCCGGCTTACTGCTTCACGCCTTCGGCCTGAATATGCAGCGTCGTCTTCATCTTGAAGCCGTATGCCTTGCCGTAGTCCACGCCGAAGTCACCGCGATCAAACGTAGCCGTCGATTCCGTGCCGCACACTTCC
>NZ_JAQGMM010000536.1 GCF_028292365.1 Caballeronia sp. | reverse complement strand
AATACCGGCGTTTTACTGCCTGGCGAGAAGACCTGCGCTGTTGTCAGGTCGGATAGATCGGCGCTTGGAACGAAGTCGCCAAAGGCACCTGTGCCTCGCGCATGAACGACACGTTCTGGAATGCGCTCGCGATCGAAACGCTGCAGCTTTTCAACCAGATGCGAATCCTGCAATAGCACCGGACCTTCAGGACCCGCTGTTTCCGAATTCTGATTGTCTCCAACAGGAGATCCATTGTCGCGGGTCAAGCCGGCGGCAAAGACAGGCGGCAACATCGTCGCGCTCAAGACGACGGACAGAAGCGTTCTTTTAAAGACTGTAGATGCTGCATGTTGCATATTGGCTCCGGGGATCGGTTACTACTCGAGACATCGCTAATGGTGCGCCGCATGCTATGCCGATGCCTTTGAAGAGTACAATCGCCATTCCTAATGGACGCGATAGCTACCCCTTAGGAATGCAAAAGCTCGATACGTTTTGCAGCGGTTAAAGGCGTTGCACCACTGGTTTTACTGCGTCGCAAATATCGGTCCGACGAACAGAACGCGCATCGTCGTAGACGCTGCGCGGGGTGAGCCAAGACGCGCCAGCGCAGACTGGTTTTGCTTATAATCGAATGAAGTTGTGTTTACATCCCCTTAACTATCCATTCTGAAAAAGCCGTTCCAAGCGTGGCTCTGTCGTTACCAACCTGACGCACGAGAGCAATATCGACGCAACCGCGAGAATGACCAAGGACCAGTGAATTTTCCATGTGCCTCCGTTTGTCGTTTCGATACCGGCGCAAACGACACATGTTCAGCACTAAGATGCGCCGACGTCGTGCTCGGAATAGGCGATCCGCCGCCTCGCCTTGGATAGCTCTTGAGCTCCACGCCATGACGTCCACAAAAATGGATCCTGATCGTCAGTGACCAAAATAGATGGAGTGGGTGCCTGATTTCGTCGTCGGCGCACCCGCTTGCGAGGAACCATCCGATACCCCCCCGACCGCCGTGTTGTTCGGCATCGTGCCATCCTGCGCTTGAACGCGCGCCTCCGCAGCCTGAATGCCCGCCGGATAGTGCACATCGTTAACGCCCGGGCGATACCCGGCTTGTTCCAGTCGCGCCAAGTCCGCGTGTACCTCTGCACGCGTCACCGGCACAGTAGAGTCCTGCGCAAAAGAGACGGTCGGGGCGGCCAGTGCGCTCGCCAGCGACGCTGCATAAATAAGGGCCTTCATAGTTCATACCTCCTGTGTTTAGCTGTGGTTGGCTTCATACACTGTGAATGAAGCCTCGGCCTCACCGCCTCGCCGTGAGTAGAGTGAGTAAGCCTTTATTCTCGACACACAGGGGTGACGAGAGTCTGACGCTCACATTACATCGATGTCATGTTCGGACATTGTTTGCAGGCGTGATCCTGGTCGCGGCCCTCGGATTCGGCTTTATATTTTTGGACGTGTACGGCGCACCCGCCACATCGCGGCCAAACCACGGACTACGTCGTTCCTGCATAAGATCTGGAGTCGCGCATCAATACCAGCGGTCGTTCAGGCGCGACCGTATCAGATGGCCATCTCCGTGTAGCGGTGTAAGGCACCCTCGGCAGACGCGCTTGCAGGCGCGATCGCCACTTTTGTCCCAATAAGGCCTTCTGGCAACCTGGCTTAATCGAAATGGTTGCGTGGCGAAGAATGAAGATGCTGGATTCGGGCGTGGCACCGTGCTTACCTGCGCTACAAGCTTAGCCCGTGGGAGCTTTTTAGATGACGGCTGAATGGGGTTTGTCGCTCGCGCACACAACGATCCTGAGTTGGGCGTGTCAGTTATACGCCCGATTTCGTCAAACTCTGGAGCCGTTTCAGCACGTCCACAGGACAATCGTGGCGTGTCGACGAAACGTACCTGAAGATGCGCGGCAAGTGCGTTACCTCTATCGGGCGGTGGATCCGGCCCGGCCAGACAGTAGCCTTCATGCCGCGCGCCAGACGCGAAGTGGCAGCAGCTAGATCATTTTTCACAAGAAGGCCATCAAGCAACAGGGGCAGACGTATCGTTTTCACCTCGACGGACAGTTCAACGGTTTGACATGCAAATTTTGACAAGGATAGTCGGGCGGAAGTCGCGGCGCTGCCGTAGCAATCGAGGAAACTAATTGTCTTCCGATAGTCGGACTTGCGCATCCCGCCAATGCACCGAATAAGAGGGAAATGGCAATGAGACGGCTGAACGTAGAAAGAACTAGCAACATGCTTTGCCTTGAAGTAATGGGTCGACCGACTGCAGCGCTGCCTTTTTCACCGGGATCAGCGAGACTGTCGATGCAATGCAAACGGTTCATCGCGTTGGAGTGCGCAAGTGAAGGCTGGTAGTTCAAGATCCTTGCCACTTACCGGTGACTCTCCCAATAGCGCTCGACAACACCGAAATGCGCTTGATTGCGTTTGATCGTCGCTTCATTCGGTGGGTATTGAGTTCTACCAGTCGGCACGAGACCGACGCTCTCGGCGTCGAATAGCTCTTCCCGCATCTGGGCACGCGTTTTCTCGAGCGTGGAGGACTTCCCGCTCGCGCTTCCAGCGGCTCTTGAATAGTTGGGGCTACTCTGAGCAAACGCAGACGTTGCAAGCAACGTAACGACGATCCCTGCGGTTAGCATTTTCTTCATAAAAACCTCCGTCCAAGTGAAAAGTCGAATCGTGTCGTTCTCGGACGTTTTCTATTATTGGATCCCGTACCTGCACGGCGGATGACCCAAAAATGACTTTTTTGTAATGTGCAATCACCTTTTCGGCAAGAAACAAGTCCTGCGCCGACAACCTACGCAATCGCCAATAGCCGCGCGCGCATCCGGCATAAATACCTTGAACCTGGAAGCGTCACCGGATTTCCAGCGCGGATTGACAAGGCAGTGCGCGCGCTTTTTGGTTTGGCTAACGCTGCGCGCGAATAAATTCGTCCGAGCGCGGCGCGTTGTCCTGAGCTAAGCTAAAAGGAAATTCTCGACACCGAAGCAACTAGCCTTCGTATGTCGTCTTTCGTTGCCTCCGGCCGACCACTGCCGGAACAAGATCAGTTGCCCGCTATCTGTCCGCTACCTTGCGACTCTGATTGAGAGCGATTCCACCAGCCACCACCCATAGCCTGGAATAGTGCCGCCGTATCGGACAAGCGCGCCGACTGCGCCTGTACCAGCGCTAGCCGGGCTGCTTGCTCCGCCTGCTCCGCATTCAACACATAGAGGTAGGACGTCGATCCCAACTTAAGCTCGCGGCGTGCAAGCTCAAGGCTCCGGGAGGCCGCTTGTTCGGCGGTCACCGCTGCTTGCAGCGTGTTGGCGTCATACTGCGATGCCCTCAGGACATCGGCCACATTCTGATAAGCGCCGATCACCGTGATGCGATACTGCGCAGCCGCCTGGTCGAATGCGGCTTGCGCTGCTCGCTGGCGATGCTTCAGCATTCCGCCATCGAAGATCGGTTGCGCCAATTTCCCGGCAATGGTGAAGAACTGGTTGTATGGCGTGAAGGCGCTAGCGATCGCATTCGGCGACGTACCGAGCGTTGCTGTCAATGAAAGCTGCGGCAACCGCTCGGCAATCGCGACGCCGACCTGCGCGCTCGCCGCATGCAGCGTCGCCGACGCGGCGAGTATGTCAGGACGCTGGTCAACCAGCTTCGAGGCAATGCTGACCGGAAGATCCTCAGGAAGATGCAAGGAGGCAAGATCAAATTTCGCGGCGACATCGTCATTCGGCAGGCCGCCTAAAAGCGCGATCAGCGCATTGCGCTGCAATGCCAGCTGTTTTCGCAGTGGTGGCAGTACTTCCTGAGCTTGGGCAAGCACCGCGTCTTGCTGAAGTACGTCCGATTGCGCGATCTCACCCAACGCAAATTCGCGCTGAAGGATGTCCCTCAGTTCCGTGTCTGCCTTGACCGTTTCCTCCTGCGCGGCGATCTGGTCGCGCAAACTTGCCTCCTGAACCGCAGCCACCACGACGTTGGTGCTGAGCGACAGATACGCTGCCTCTAGTTCGAAACGCTGGTTGTCGGCTTGCGCCGCGAGAGACTCTATGGCCCTGCGGTCGAGACCGAACACGTCAAGCGAATATGAAACATTGAGGCCGGCCGTAAAAAGCGAATAGATCGGCTTGCCGCTTGCGGAAGCCGGTGAAAGGGCCGCGGTCGGTGTCTCGTTCTTGCTGCCCGACACATCCAGGCCGACGCTCGGCAGTAGCGTCCCGCCTTGCGCTAGCATATTTTCCTGAGCGACCTTGAGCGCCGCCTGCGCCGCTGCGATTGTAGGGTTCGCCTTGAGCGCGCGTTCCACGAGATCGTTCAAGGGACGTGACTGAAACAGTTCCCACCATCGGCTTGAAATGTCCTTGCCCTGAACGAATCGCTGTGCCTGGCCAAGCGGACTTGGCGCCGATGCCGTGGTTGCTGCGAGCGGCTCCGGCGTGTATCCGGCCCCGGACGGCGCGGAGGACTGCTTGAAGTTCGGCCCGACCGCACAACCTGCGAGTAGTAGTGTCACGAACAGACTTGATGAGCGTTTTGAAGCCATGACTGGAAGGTCCACCTATTCTTGTTCTGCGAGTTGCGGCCTGGATACCGGCTCGGCCAACACGCGCGTCGCCTGCCGCTTGCCGATGAGCCACGGGTAGACAGCGGGCAATACCAACAGCGTGAGTAACGTGGCTGAGATCAGCCCGCCGATCACCACCGTGGCGAGCGGCCGCTGCACTTCAGCACCCGAACTGGTGGACAGCGCCATCGGCAGAAAACCGAGGCTCGCGACAGTCGCCGTCATCAGCACGGGCCGGAGCCTCGTCATCGCGGCTTGCATCGCCGCTTCCACCGGATTGAGTCCCGCCGCGCGCTTTTCTTCGATGTAGCTCACCATCACCACGCCGTTCAGAACCGCGATCCCGAACAGCGCGATGAAGCCCACGGCGGCCGAGATACTGAACGGGAGGCCACGCATCCAAAGCGCGAAGATTCCGCCAATCGATGCAAACGGCACATTGAAGAAAATGAGGGCAGCGAGCCGCATGCTCTTGAACATCAGGAACAGGAGCGCAAAGATCAAGGCGAGCGCGACAGGGACCACGACGGACAGGCGCGACATAGCCTCCTGTAAATTCTGGAAGCTCCCAGACCATGAGACGGAGTAACCCGGCGGCAGGCGCACCTGTGACGTGACCGCCTGCTGTGCGGCCGCGACGAAGCTGGCGAGGTCGCGCCCACGCACATTGGCCTGGACCGTGATGACGCGCTGGCCCTGCTCGCGCGCAATCGCCGAGGGACCTGGCTCCATGCGTAGGTCGGCGATTTCGCTGAGTGGCACGGCGCGGCCGGCGCCGTCGCTCACGCGGAGATCGCCGATCCTCGCGACACTGTCCCGGTCGTGTGGCTGGAGGTGAACCCGGATATCGAACCGGCCGTCTCCATCGACTATCGTGCCCACGGTGCGGCCGCCCAACGATTGCACGAGGTCGAGCACCTGACTGGCATTCAGTCCATAACGTGCTACGGCTTCGCGGTTGACGATGACGCGCAAATACGGCTGTCCGATCGTCTGTTCTGCTTCCACGTCGGCGGCGCCCGGCACCCGCGCGAGAACGGCGGCCACGCGCTCGGCGGTATCGTGCAGCACGTTGAGGTCGTTGCCGTGAATCCGCACGGCAAGATCTGCCTGTACGCCTTGCAGCATGTCGTCCATGCGCATTTCGATAGGCTGCGCCCAACTCAGTTGCAGGCCCGGAACGTCGCGGTTCAGAGCTGCGGAATAGGCGCTGATCAGCCCCTCCTGGGTTTGTGCGGTCCGCCACTGCGCGGCAGGCTTTAGCATGATGAAGGTATCGCTCTGCTCGACGCCCATCGGGTCGGTAGGAATCTCCGAGGTTCCGCCCAGCGTGACGGCGGACTGGACCTCTGGAAAGCGCATCAGCGTGCGCTCGATCATCGTCTGCGTCTGGATTGCCGACGCTAAGGAGATGCCGGGCAGTTTAGTCGTGGTGACAGTCAGGGCGCCTTCGTCCAGGCGTGGGAGGAACTCCGCGCCAAGATGCGAGCCGGCGACGCAGGCGCTCAATAGCAGCAGCACGGCCAGTCCCATGGTAATGGCGGGATGGCGTGCGGTTTGTGTCAGTGCCGGCCGGTACGCCCGGCGGGCCCACTGAATAACGCCGCTGTCATGTTCCGACACCCGATGCCGCAGCAGGAAGCTCGCGAGCACCGGCATGAGCGTCAGGGTCAGCGCGAGGGATGCAACGAGCGCGAAGATCACGGTCATTGCCATCGGCTTGAACATCTTTCCCTCAACCCCTTGCAAGCTGAGGATGGGCAGGTACACGGCAGTGATGATCACGA
>NZ_JAQGMM010000526.1 GCF_028292365.1 Caballeronia sp. | reverse complement strand
TCATACATGCGTACCTGCCAGCCAAGCGAGCGGAGGAAGCTGCCCAACGCAAGACGCAAGGCTCTATCATCGTCGACAATCGAAATAACACGCAGAATTTCCAAAATGCGGCCCCCGCCCTCTCGTCCCAAAAGAACGCCGTACGGCGAGTGCCGCGCGCGTCTTTTAATTTACAGATTAGCTTACAACCGCGCCCAGTGACATGATACGAATGTATATGGCGACCGCACCGCGTCCGCGTCGGCCGTCAGTGTCTCCGCCGCCGATTCCTATTATTTGCGACTTCGCGAGCTTCGACCCGCCGCGTTACTTTATCCAAAGAAGCTCCAAAATTCCCGGGGCGGTTCCCCGCGGTTATACGTCCGTATAAGCAAGTAACGCTAACGCGGCATCGGTATATCCCACCGTAGAGTAGATATGCGCCGCGGCAAAACCTACTCTTCTCTCATCGAGACAGCGAAACGCACGGTTCAGCCTGCGGCAACGCGCCCTCTTCGGCTGCCTTCGACCGGTCCATTTTTCTCCTCGTCAAGGAATCATCGTGTCAGCAGTCCTGAATAGCTGGATACATATCGGAAGCAACGCGTATGCCGAGTACACGTTCGTGCCGTGGCTCGGCCGGAGCATCTATCGCCGCACTGTCGACCTTTCCGCAATATGTATTCAGTAACTGCAAGTGATGGGGCATTCGACCACACCCATTCGTTTGATTACTGCTTCGCTCTTCGCGAAAGAGAGGAACACGATGTTGAACGCCGAACCCGATACGACTTCTGACATCCTCTCCGAGAATGGCACTCACGATACGTCTATTGCCTCCGCGCTGCCTTCAAACCGTCGTCCGTTGCCGCATCGGACGGGCCGGCTCGCCAAGTCAAAGTCCGCTTACGGCACTTCGTCGCCGACGGGTCCGGACCCTTGGGCAACGACGCTCGCAGCCATCCGCCAGTTTTCTTCCCCGCCAGACCCGATGCGGAATTCTCCGGACCTGCACGGTCGGGCCACCTCTGCCGGCGTGCCGAATCGTCCGCGGAAGGCGGGCGGCGGCGACGTGCGCACCTTTACTGTGACCGTCGTGGAGGAACTGCCCAATTCGCTCTTCGCGCTGTGCTGGCACGACCCGACGCTGTGTTATTACGGAGAGCAGGTCTGGGCGCCGAGCCGCGCTGGCTCGCCGGGTCGTTGCGCCGTATCCGGCAAATATATCGGCCTGGGCGCCTCGGTCTACCGGCCTCGAAGCCGCGGACGGGCGATACCGCTCAACGGGGATGCAATGATTCTGGCCAGCGAGCTGATCAAGGCCCGCACAGGCATGTGACGCACGCTGGCGTGAGCATAAGGTGTTCGAGTTCTCAATAGTGAAGCATCGCCGAAGCGCTGGTTGACTCATGGCGCGCTCCGCCGCCCGACCTTAAGGAGGTCCAAAATGAAACTGGATGCCGCTACGTTTGTGCGATTGCGCCGTCTCGCTCCTCTTCTTGATGACGTGCTCAGCGCAGGCGAGGTCGAGCACGCAGACCAGGCCGTGGGCCTTGCTTCACTTGCCCAGCTATGCTCACAGCTTTTCGATATATACCACTGCGAGCATCCGGGCGAAATTGCGCAAGTGCGACTCGATGCCCTCGAGTCGCACTAACGCCCTATCACTTGATATCGATAGAACCCGCGGGCGGATTACCTCCGGAAAGCGATCTCAGGCAATGGGAGTCACACTTCCGCGCATCCCTGACAACGCCCACCGCTACAAGGAACCGCTTGGCCACAACGGAGCAACCGGCTACGGCGCAAAGCGTGCATCAGGAGAACTGAATGAACCTCGAGTTTTTAAGCCATCAAGCCATTTTCGATCAGGCGGTGAAACATCTTTTTCAGCAGCGTCAGGCAGCGCTCCTGCCACGCGGCGGCGGCGCATACCGTGGTTACTGCGGCGGCTGCCCAGTCGGCAACTTCATCAAACCACGCGACTACGTGACGGCGATGGAAGGGATCCCCGTCCGCTGCGTCAACGAGGAACCAAGTGAAGTGCCTGCCTACATGGAGACGGGGGTCGCTGCGCTGAAAAAAGCACTGCTGCGTTCAAAGATCAACGTGTACGACCCGCAGACGGTCTGCTTGCTGAGCTGCCTGCAAAATGTACATGACATCTTCGGCGTCTGGGAATGGGGCGACAGGCTGCATTCCATCGCGCGCCAATTCGGCCTCAACGCCGAACAAGTCAGGAACGCTGCGTGAGCCAGCCAAGTTTGCGCCACGGGATATCTATGAAAGGCTCACCGCGCATTTGCTTGCGCAGCGCATAGGGCAAATTCAATTACGCGACAGCGTACGCCGTATCGTGTCATTTTCAGCTGTTCCTCCGCAAAGGCAATAAAAGCCCGCGCCTTACAGCTAGTGGGCCGCGCGCCAGGCAGTACCGCCCGCAGGTCGAGCGACGGCATGGTCCAGTCGGCCAGAGCCTCGCTGCCCCCGTCGTCGAGCCACTCGATGAAGATTCATTCGCTGGCCACCGCCACGCCGAGCCCAGCCAGGACAGCGGCTCGCACGCCTTCCAGTGCGCTGATACGTAACCTCGGTAGAAGCACTATCTCGCGCGAATCGCCAGCTCTGACAAACCCGCCATACTCAAAATATTGCCGATAAAATTTGTCTACGGAACTCCGGCATCGTTCACAATCTCCGTCAGCGCCCACTGACAAGCGACGAGAAAATCGCGCGCTGCTTCCACAGGCAGCCTTATTACGATGGTCCAGATGAATCACCCTCCTCAACAGCATCCAGTGCGAGACCTGCTCACTTCCTATTTCTGGAGTGGCGAGGTCATCCGCAGTCGACGCGTAAGCGACAGGGTGCTAACAGGCACGGTCGACGTGCCCGTGCCCCCTGCACGCCTGCTTGCAGATTGGGAAAGGGAGATATCGTCGCACATGGACCTGGAAGCCGGGGACGTCGAGGCAATGCCTTTGGCTCGAGCGCTAGTGCGCTGGCCGGACTACAAGCGTTGCGTCCAAGCGGCATCCGACTGGACGTGCGAGCTTGGACTGGGTGACGTGCTTGCCGCAAGCGACGTAGCTCTCATGACCTGCCGGGGAGCCAGGTACCACCACGACGGTGCGCAATATGGCGGTGCGGCCTTTTGCAATCTATTCATGAGCGAAGACAAGGGCCTGGATCTGCATTTTCCCTCTATGGGTCATCGAATTCCCCTGACCCGAGGTACCGTTGTGATATTCGATACCGGCCAGCCTCATGGCGTCATTCAACGCGGCAGCAGCGGCTTTAATGCGGCCGACTTTGCGCCCGACCGGGATTGCACCCAGATATTCCTGACTTGGGAGCTTCCTGTCGAAGATACCCATGTTGGGGACGCGCTTAAGGTTACGTTCGACGTCGACCCTTCGACCTCGCTGCAACTCGACGAAGAGCAAATCTGGGTAAACGGCGCAAGGGCCATTGTGTGTCCGGATTCTGGCCGATGGTGTCCGGTCGACTAATCGTCAGGATCACTCCGCACTTTTGCCCTGGCAAAGCGCTGGGTGAACGTGAACAGTGCTGGGGTATTCATTGGCGACCCTCCACCGTTGACATCGTCTGAAAAAACACAGATCATAAAGTCATGAAACAGATCAGCGCACAGTTCCCGCCAGTTTTCTACACCGGTTCACCAGCGGTGGGTTAGCGCGCGTCCGTATGCTGCTCAAACAAACCGCCTTCTGAGGCGGTTTTTTTTTGCCCTTTCTCAGGCCTTCTTTCGCCTTCACATAGCCAGGTGAGTGATAAACACAATGAAGAAAAATGCCATTTCTCCGACGAGAGCGGAGAACTACGCAGAGTGGTATCAACAAGTGGTTGATGCAGCGGAGCTAGCAGAAAACTCCCCTGTTCGCGGCTGCATGGTCATCAAGCCGTGGGGGCATGCGCTCTGGGAAAACATGCAGCGCGAGCTTGACGATATGTTCAAGGAAACAGGGCATCGCAATGCCTATTTCCCGCTGCTTATTCCTAAGTCGCTGCTTGAGAAAGAGGCGGAACATGTCGACGGTTTCGCGAAGGAATGTGCCGTCGTTACGCATCACAGACTGATCCATGCGGCAGATGGGTCGCTGATTCCCGATCCCGCGGCCGAACTTGAGGAGCCGCTGATCATTCGCCCCACATCCGAAACGATCGTTGGGGTCATGTTCGCCAAATGGATTCAGAGTTATCGCGATCTGCCTTTATTGATCAATCAATGGGCCAATGTAGTCCGCTGGGAAATGCGTACGCGCCTGTTTTTGCGGACTAGCGAATTTCTCTGGCAGGAAGGACATACAGCGCACGAAACGGAATCTGAAGCGCGCGAAGAGGCAACCCGGATGCTCGATATCTACACACGCTTTGTCGAAGACTATCTGGCCATACCGGTTATCCGGGGTGTAAAAAGCGACAGCGAACGCTTTCCTGGCGCCATCGAAACATACGCCATTGAAGCGATGATGGGTGATTGCAAGGCGCTGCAGGCAGGGACGTCGCATTTCCTTGGACAGAACTTCGCCAAGGCCGCCGGCATCGAGTTTCAGGGGCGTGAACGAGGAACCAGGCAATTCGCCTGGACCACATCCTGGGGTACGTCCACGAGATTGATCGGTGCGCTGATCATGGTGCATGGCGACGACGACGGCATTGTCTTGCCGCCGCGTATCGCTCCCGCTCAAGTGGTTATCTTGCCGATCCATCGAGCGGAAGACGCGAGAGCCGTGGTGGATGAATATGTCGACGTGGTAGCGAGCCGATTGCGCTCCCTGCGTTTCTCCGACAGAAGAGTTCGCGTTGAGATCGATCGCAGGGAATCACGCGGCGGTCAGAAACAATGGGCGTGGATCAAAAAAGGGGTTCCTATCCGACTCGAAATCGGTCTCAGAGATAAGGAAAGTGATTCTGTCACGTTGTCGCGACGTGATCGTGAATCGTCCGAAAAAATGTCGGTTTCGCTCGTGGATCTTCCTGAAACCATCATGTCATTGCTTGACCAGATCCAGCGCGGATGCTTCGAGCGCGCGCGACAGTTTCGCTCCGAAAACACGCGCACGATTTCACATAAAAGCGACTTCGAGGATTTTTTTAGACCGCAAGTCGAACAACAGACTGATGCTCGCGGGGGTTTCGCCTTAGCGGCCTGGTGCGGCGATAAGGCTTGCGAGAGTTGGGCGAAGGAGGCTTTGAACGTGACTATCCGCTGTCTTCCGTTCGATCAGTCGCATGAAGACGCCGGCTCGGGATGTGTCGTCTGCGGAAAACCCAGAAGCACCGTTGCACTCTTTGCTAAAAATTACTGAGATCAAGCTTAGCTATGCTTGTCATATTCATCGTTAGAAAAATGCCTCAACACCACGCGCACCGGTGCTGTGTTTCGGCTCGCAACAATTCATGTCGAAATATGTCACGACCCGTTTCGTCCGCTCGGAAACGCCCGTCTGGCGGGCCTCCGCCACGGTGACACCGCGTGACATATCTTCGTTGATGATTAAAATTACGCGCACTCCTATAGTCCGTTCATCGCCACGCCGCAGTGCAGGAAGTGGCCCTGAACCACAAAGGAGATAGTGTGAATACCCATTCGTTCGCCCCCCTGACCGCCGCCGCTCCTACGTTTGCCGCGACCACCGCGTCCGTACGTGGCGCCCTGCGCAAGCTCGTGCTCGCTGCAACCGTCGCCATGCTTGCCCTCAGCAGCGTTTCAGCTTTCGCCTGGTCGCAACACGGCACCGCGTACACATCGCGTGGCACGTATAACGGCGCCCGATACGGCTCGTGCGGCGGCGGCAGCTGCTCGCATGCTGGCGGCGTCGCTGGCCCTTACGGAGGCTTCGCGTCCAACACGGGCACTGTTACCCGCAACGCGCCGGGAGAGTTTTCGAATTCGGGCACCGCGACCGGACGCTATGGCAACTCGGTGCAACACGCCGGCGACACCAACTGCGCGGGCGGCAGTTGCTCACACACCGGCACCCTCACCGGCCCGGACGGAAAGACCGCCTCCACATCCGGCGACGTGACCAGAACCGCTCCGGGCCAGTATTCGTCGTCCGGGTCGATCACCGGATCGAACGGCAACACAGTCGACCATTCGGCATCGACGAATTGTGCGGGCGCGTCGTGCTCCCGTTCGGGCACGGTGACCGGTTCGGATGGTGGGAGCGTCTATCACTCAGGTACGGCGACGCGGGTTGCGCCGGGCGTTGTCACGACGTCCACAAGCGCAACAGGTACACACGGCAACACCGTGACAACAAGCGGAGTAGTTACCACCACGGGCGTCGTCACCACGGGCAGCACGACGGTCGTCGTCGCGCCCAAGCCCGTGGTAGTTACGCCCGCGGCCGTATATGTACCGCCGCCCCCGGTCGTGTATGTGCCGCCTCCGCCTGTCGCCTATGTGCCCCCTCCTCCGGTTGTCTACATACCGCCCCCGCCGCCGGCCGTGTATGTTGCACCGCGCGTTGTCTACATGACGCCTGTGGCTCGCCCTGTAGTGTGGATACCGGCGCACTGGGTCGGCAACGTCTGGGTACCGGCGCACTGGTCATGAGCGATAACGTGCAAGGCATGACTGGTAGCGAGGTTATGCGAATCAGCCGGAGAATGACGGGAAGGCAACGCAGCGTGAAACTCGGATATCCACGTTTTAAATCGCATTACAAACTGTTATGCAAAACCGGTGCGTCGGCAATGCTGATTGCCGGGACAGTGTTGGCGCTTGGTGTCGGCGGCCGCATGGCCCGCGTCGAAACGTCGACTACGCATCGGCCGACAGGATCGGCGCGACAGTGTGTGAAAGAGTACGGGGAGTTGTTCGATCTTGCCCATCTGGCAAGACGCGATGGAAAATCATCCGACGTGATGGCAAGTGAGCTCACCGTGATGTCCGGGCGCCTTAGCAAGTGTCAGTTGCCGGCCTATCGAAAAAATCTGGCATTCTATGTCGACCACACAACATGAACGCCGCCACGCCCGCCTGATCCCCGATGCCAAATTATCTCGATGCTTCAGCCCTCGTAAAAATCGCGTTGCGCGCAGAGTCGCTGGCCGCAGGGCCATGCAATTGCACTCGGACACCGCTTGACGGCTGGAACTCGCAGCCGGTTTCTCTCGACGAACAGCGCCTTGAGGAAATCGGCACACTCGTTGTGGATGACGATCCTGAGCCTAGTTATCAGGAGCACTTGCCGGGCAATATTGATTATTGGTCCCCCGATGCGCCCATCGCACCGCGTTTTTTCCCGTACAACCGCTGCACCGTATGGCAATGCACACAATGCAACCGCGTTTATCTTCGATACACCGAAGGCGGAGGTTATTTCGTTGACCGTCGGATCCGCGCGGTGAATTCGGCTTTGATCGGGGACGTCCCTCTGTAAGCGCTTGAGGGACTGTCTAACCCGCAGCGCCAAGCAAGCCCGTCATTACTTCGCTGAGGACGTCGGCTGGGCAGGCAGGATCAAATGGGACCAGAACACGTCGCCGCCGAGCACGACCGCAAGTGCGCCGGTAACGATCGCGGTGATCTGAAGATTGGCTGCAAGCCATAGCGTGAACTGGCTGAGAAGGCCGCCATGACGTTCGGCGTCGGGGATGTAGTCGATGGTGCGGCGTTCGGCAATGGCGCCGCTTTGTACGCCACTCTTTGATACGGACATGGATTCCCTCGAGTCAGTGGCGTCGCGAGAACTGCGTGTCGCCAGCTTCTTTCACTTTCAAAACGTCGTTGCGCAAGAGGCTTGCGTGACAGCTTGAATCGCAAACGCCGTGGAATGGCAATTCGCGATTCAGTGTGACTTTATGGGAATCAATATGTATAGACAAGATGTAAGGTAGCCACTCAATCTTGATTGGATACAGCGCCCCATCGCGCAGCGCGGAAGACGAAAATTGCATCTTCACGCGATAGCAGTCAGACGGAACAGCGCCACCGCATCATTCAACTGCCGGCTCTGTTCTTCCAGCGACACCGCAGCCGCCGACGCCTCTTCCACCAGCGCCGAATTCTGCTGCGTCATCTCTTCCATTTGCGCCACCGTCACGTTGACCTGCTCGATGCCCGTGGTCTGCTCGCCGGATGCCAGGCTGATCTCCGCCATGATCGCGCTCACGCGCCTGACCGCTTCCACGACCTCGACCATGGTCGCACCTGCATGAGCCACGAGCTGGCTGCCGTCCTTCACGCTCGACGTTGACGTACCGATCAATTCCTTGATCTCCTTGGCCGCCGATGCCGAACGTTGCGCCAAGCTTCGCACTTCGCTTGCAACGACTGCGAAGCCGCGACCCTGCTCGCCCGCCCGCGCGGCTTCCACGGCCGCATTCAATGCAAGGATGTTGGTCTGGAATGCAATCCCTTCAATCACGCCGACAATGCCCACTATTTTGTCCGAGCTGCCCGAGATCGCGTCCATGGTTGCGACCACGCGGTTCACTACATCGCCGCCACGCAACGCGATGTCCGATGCACCCGCAGCAAGCTCGCTGGCGTTGCGTGCGTTGTCGGCGTTCTGCCTGACGGTGGCGGTCAACTGCTCCATGCTCGATGCAGCTTCCTGAAGCGACGCAGCCTGCTGCTCCGTACGCGCCGATAGATCGAGATTGCCGCCCGAGATCGCATGAGCATCACGCACGATTGTCTCCGCGCTCGAACGCACTTTACGCACCGTCTGCGCAAGCCCTTCCTGCATGCCCTTCAACGCATTGAGCATGTAGCCCATCTCGTTGTTGCGCTGGACCGTGACGGTGCTGGTCAGGTCACCGGACGAAATCCGCCCGAAATAGTCGACGGCCATATCGATCGGCCGCACGATCGCCTGGGTCAATATCCTCTGCGCGAAAAAGCCGATGACGAGAGCCACGGCCGCGGCGGCGCCGAGTGTCCAGAGCATGGCTTCGAAACGTGCATCGGTGGTGTCGAAGCGGGCTTTCTGGCGCTCAACCTGGAAGTTTTCCAGCGCGGTCAGCGCGCTTTGATAATCGGAGAACAGCGCGGGCGGTGCTTCCCGCTGGGTGGTGAGGAAATCAACCAGATTGTCCTGATCGAGTTCGGTTAGCGCCTTCTGGAACACCTGGGCGAGCAGTTGGTCCCGCCGCGCCTGCATTGCATCGGTGAGCGCCTTCTCCGCCGGCAACGGCTCGTGAAGCTTCCGGAAAGCTTCCAGTTCCTTGTTGCTCTCGTTAAGGAGCGCATGCTGACGGGCAATTTCGCGCTGGGCGGGCTTGCCGGCGCTGATCAGTTGCTCGACTTCGCCGAATCCGACGCGCAGCAACAGCAAGCGCTCCGAGCTGGTTTTAAGGTGCAGCACCGAAGCGGTATCGTCGCGATACATCTCTCTGAGCGCCGAATTGCTGCCGTATAAACCCAGGATGCCCACCGCGATGACCGCAATGAGCAAGACAGTGTAGATGGCGATCGTCGCGACCAGGCCGCCGCGAATGGTCATGTGTTTGCGCATAAGGGCTAGTCCCCACTGCGTCGCTGTAGTACGCGGCGCAACAGGTCTGTATCCTCCGGATATCTGGGGCGAACCGTGAAGGGAACCACTGGAATCAAGCGTCGATTGATCAGATAACGGCAGCGCGAGCTCCGAAGATTTATCGGAAGGCGACGCAGATATGGCGTATAGCGACATCGGTGCGCGTTCGTGGTGCGCGGCCCCCTCCTTCGCCTGATGCTCGCCCCGTAGTTCGCCACTAAGACACTTTTTTGAGCATGGATGTATGACTGATTCGACCTTCAAGCGCTTTTCCGAACCCGAGATTGCCGCGGTCTACCGCGCGATCCACGAGCGCCGCGACATGCGGCATTTCACTAATGCCCCCGTCGCCGACGAGCAAATGACGCGTCTGATCGACGCCGCGCACCATGCACCAAGCGTCGGTTTCATGCAGCCCTGGCGCTTCGTGCGGGTGACTGACCGGAACTTGCGCACTGCGCTGCATGACGCCGTGGAAACCGAGCGGCGCGCCACTGCCGAGGCGCTCAACGAGCGCAGCGACGAATTCATGCGGCTCAAGGTCCAGGGCATCCTGGACTGCGGCGAGGTCGTGGTCGTCGGCTTGATGGAGAATCGCGAGCGTCATATTTTCGGCCGCAGGACGCTGCCGGAAATGGACCTGGCATCGGTCGCGTGCGCTATCCAGAATATCTGGTTGGCCGCACGCGCCGAAGGGCTTGGGATGGGCTGGGTGTCGCTGTTCGACGTCAGCGCGGTGCAACGGCTGCTGCATATGCCGGCGGACGCCACGCCGGTTGCCATCCTGTGCATCGGACATGTCGAGCATTTCTACGACGAACCGATGCTGCAAGCAGAAGGTTGGGCCAGGCGCGTACCGACATCGAATTGCGTTGAAGAGAACCGCTGGCCCAAGACGCCTCCCGATGCATGACGCGGTTTCGCGTACCGCTAAACTTCCGCCAGTTTGAAAAGCGCGACGGCCGCGCTCATCTGCGCCGCCTGCGTTTCCAGAGACGCTGCCGCTGCAGCGGCCTGCTCGACCAGCGCCGCGTTTTGCTGCGTCACCTGGTCCATCTGCGCGATGGCCACGTTGACCTGCTCGATACCGGTGGTCTGCTCCTCGGACGCCACTGTGATCTCCCGCATGATGTCCGTGACCCGGCCCACCGCGGCGATGATGTCGCTCATCGCGCTGCCCGCGTTCCGAACCAGCACCGAGCCGTTTCCAACCCGCTCCACCGACGTGGTGATCAGTTCGCGAATCTCCTTCGCGGCCCCGGCCGAACGTTGCGCCAACGCGCGCACTTCGCTTGCGACCACCGCGAATCCACGCCCTTGTTCGCCCGCACGCGCCGCTTCGACTGCCGCGTTCAGCGCAAGGATATTGGTCTGGAACGCAATCCCTTCGATCACGCCGATGATCTCGGAAATTTGTTTCGAACTACTATTGATACCATCCATGGTCGACACCACGTCGGCTACGACCTGACCGCCGCGACCCGCTGTTGTCGATGCAGTTTGCGCCAGGTCGCTTGCTTGCCGGGCGCTGTCGGCGTTCTGGCGCACCGTGCTCGTCAGTTGGCCGATACTCGCTGAAGTTTCCTGCAGCGAAGCCGCTTGTTCTTCTGTTCGTTGCGACAAGTCGATGTTCCCCGACGCTATCTCGCGTGTCCCCACGGCCATCTGTTCCGTGCCGTTACGTACGCCGCCGACTATCGTGCTCAAGCCCTGTTGCATCGTCGATAAGCCTTTTATCAGCCGGCCGATTTCGTCGTGCCTGCGCGCATTGAGCCGGGTTGCCAGGTTGCCTCCGGCAATCTCCGTGCATGCGTCCACGGCTGCACGCAGCGGCACGATCACGATCCGCTCCAACGCGACACGCGCGAAGAACGCCAGTACGAGGCCGGTAGCAAGCAGCGTCGAAGCGATCCAGGTAACCGTGCGGGTGCGTTGCTGCGAAGCTTCAAAACGTGTCTTGCCGTGCTCGAATTCCATGGCGACGAGTGGTTGGAGCGCGGCATCGTAGGCGTTGAATGCGTCCTTGATCTGGTTCTCGTTGAACTCGCGGATATCGCTCGCACGCTTCGATTCCAGCGCTTCCACCGCGGGCAGCAAGGTCTGCTGGACGAGTTGCCTGCGCGCAATGTCCGCGGTCTGCATGAGCGTTTGCTCTTGGTGTCCGCTTGCCAATACGGTGAACGCTTTCCATGCTGTATCCGCGCCTTCGATGGCGCCTCGAGCGTCACGCAGCAACGCGGACGACGCTGCGCTGCCCGCACGCGGGTCGTAGTCCTGCAACGCCGTGCGCGCGATCAGCAAGCGGATCGTGTCCTTGGCGAGCAGGTCCAGACCACCGGTGTCCTGCATGTAAAGCGCGCGCATGGACGCGTCCGCCGTCCGCGCCGCGTAGATGCTGTAGCCGCCCGTAGCGGCCAACATGATGGCGAATGCCGCCACCAGGATACTGAGCCATGCCTTGATGCTTACCGCTGTTTTCATCGAATCTCCATACGATGCGCCGCTTCGCGCGAGGACATCGGCCCGTGCCGACCCTCTCCTTACGGCGTATGGGCGGATAAGTTTAGGCAGGCAAGTGGGCGGAGCAGATTGCGGTTGTGCGTCGCAAAGCCTTGTTTTATAAGGCTCTGGCGGGCGTCATGTAGTGCCGGACGGAGATTCGGCAAATACCGGTTATACGCGTGGCAACACGGTTTGGGCCCTGAAAGGCGGAAGCCTCGTCATTTCGAGGCACGGGCGTGGCGCTTCGTCTCGCGTGGGTCGCTAAAAGATCGCGCGGTATCGTAGGCGAATATGCCTTACCGGCCTTTTCATCGCCAACGCACTTGCAGTTCGGAAAAGCCGCGATGTAATATGACGTCTGATAACGTATGAGATTGCCGGGATATTTCGGCGTCCAACTCAAGGCGTCAAGCCAGAGGAAGCCCAGCCATGACACCGTCTTCGCCTTACCAGCCCTTACCCAACACCTTTCGCCAGTCGGTCCTGAAGAGCGAAACTCAAATCGGATGCTGGGCCTCGCTTGGCAGCCCGATCACGACCGAACTGCTCGGCGCGTTGGGCTTCGACTGGATTCTGCTCGACGCCGAGCACGCACCCAACGACGTCCTGACGCTCATCCCTCAGCTCATGGCGCTCAAGGACAGCCGTAGCGCCCCCGTGGTGAGGCCGCCAGCCAACGATATCGTTGTCATCAAGCGGCTCCTTGATAGCGGCTTCTTCAACTTCCTGATCCCCTTTGTCGACAGCGCAGCCGACGCCGCTCGCGCCGTCGCCGCCACGCGTTATCCGCCGCAAGGCATTCGCGGGGTATCGGTGGGTCATCGCGGCAATCGTTATGGGACTGTAAGCGACTATCTAAGCACCGCGAACGATAATATTTGCGTCGTGGTGCAGATCGAAAGTCGGACGGCGGTTGAAGCGATCGACGAGATCCTTGCCGTCGATGGCGTTGACGCCGTGTTCCTCGGCCCGTCGGATCTGGCGGCCTCGTATGGACACCTCGGCAATGCGAATCACCCGGACGTGCAGCAGGCCATCGCGCACGTATTCGACCGAGCCCGTGCTGCAGGCAAAGCGAGTGGCACACTGGCGCCCGTGCAGGCCGAAGCGGAACGGTATCTTTCGATGGGCTGCCAGGTGATTGCCGTTTGTGCCGACATGGGCCTGCTCAGGAATGCGGCGCAAGCCGTGCAAAAACATTTCATGCAGAAATAGCAGGACGCAAGCAAGACGCATCCGAACAACTTGTGGAGAGTGACATGCAAAAAGCAGGCTTCATCGGTCTTGGCATCATGGGCAAACCCATGGCCGAGAACCTCATCAAGAACGGCGTGGCGCTGGCGGCGTTCACACGTAGCGGCGTGCCGGACACACTGACCCAAGCCGGCGCGGTTGCGTGCGACAGTCCGGCCGCAGTCGCGGCGCAAGCCGACGTGATCTTCGTCATGGTGCCGGATACGCCGGACGTGGAGCGTGTCCTGTTCGGCGAGAACGGCGTGGTCGCCGCGCTACGCGCAGGCCTGGTCGTGGTGGACATGAGCTCGATCTCGCCCATCGCGACCCGCGAGTTCGCAGCGAAGGTGCGCGAGCGCGGCGCGGAGTATCTGGACGCGCCCGTCTCGGGTGGTGAGGTCGGCGCTAAAGCCGCGTCGCTGACGATCATGGTCGGCGGCTCGCAAGCCACCTTCGACAGTGTGAAACCGCTCTTCGACATGATGGGAAAAAACGTCTCGCTGATCGGCGAAGTCGGTGCGGGACAGGTGTGCAAGCTGGCGAACCAGGTGATCGTCGCAGCGACGATCGAAGCGGTCGGGGAAGCATTGTTGCTGGCGTCCAAAGCCGGTGTCGATGCCGAGAAAGTGCGTACCGCCTTGATGGGCGGTTTCGCGTCGTCGCGCATTCTGGAAGTGCATGGCGAACGCATGACCAAACGCACGTTCAATCCGGGCTTCCGCATTGAATTGCATCAGAAGGATTTGAACCTCGCGCTCTCGACTGCCCAGTCGCTTGGCGTGTCGCTGCCCAACACCGCGACGTGCCAGGCGCTGTTCAATGCTTGCGTGGCGCACGGCGGCAAAGCCTGGGATCACTCCGGAATGGTTCGCGCGCTGGAGGTTCTGGCCAACCACGAAATCGGTCAGACGCCGGCTGGCTGATAGATCTGGATGTAAGGTCGGGCAAATAAAAAGGGCATCGCGATCAACATCGCGATGCCCTTTATTCATACCACCAAGGCTTAACCCTTCGCTTAACCCTTCGTCACGCTCGCCGGCAAATCGCGGCCGTGATACTTCTTGTAGATCGTGTTGAGCGCACCACTTTTCTGGTTCGTGCTCACCCAGTTATTGACCCACTCCTTGAGCTTCGGCTCGTCCTTGTTCATCGCAATGCCCAGGTCGAAATCCTTCTGCGGGAACTTCAGTTCCAGATTGCGGTTAGGCGCGCGCTTGACCATCTCGGCGAGGTTCGACGGCGTGCTGGAGAAGATATCGACCTGCCCCGTCACCACCGATGTAATCAGCGTCGCGTCGTCTTCATAGCGCTGAATCTGCGCACCCTTCGCCAATTGCGTCGTAATGGTGTCGTTGACGGTCGCACGCGTGAGACCGATTGTCTTGCCGTTCAAGTCATCGTAAGTCTTGACCTTCTCGTTTTTTGTGCCGCCTACGATGATCGTGATGACCGCATAGGGAATCGAGAAGTCGACGACCTTCGCGCGCTCAGGCGTGATAGATAAGTCCGCGATTACGAGATCCGCGCGCTTGGCCTGCAAGGTCGGTACGCGCGCTGCGTTCGTGATCTGAACGAGTTCGAGTTTTACGCCAAGGTCTTTCGCCAACGCCACGGCCGTGTCCACATCCGATCCCGCCGGCTGAAGGTTGGCGTCGGCGTAGCTGAAGAGCGGCGTGCCCATTGCAATTGCCACACGAATCTTGCCTGCTTTCTTGATGTCGTCGAGTTGGTCGGCCATCGCGCTGTGCGCTACGCCTGCGAGCAACAAAGCGGCCACGCAGCCGCGCATGATGAATCGGTTTGTCTTCAAAGCAGTCTCCATTTTTTGATCGGTTCAAAATTTATTCAGGCTTAGTTCGCAAGCTAAAAGCTACAGGCCGTTATTCAGGAACGTACGCAATTCGGGCGTCTGCGGCGCGTCAAGCATGTCGCCGCTGCCAACTTCCCACACCTTCCCCTGGTGCATATAAATGATCCGGTCTGCCATGCGCTTGGCGAACGCCATCTCGTGCGTGACCAGCAACATGGTCATGCCGTCCTTCGCCAGATCCTCCATCACGCGCAGCACTTCGCCGGTCAGTTGTGGATCCAGCGCGGATGTCACTTCGTCGAACAACATGACCTTCGGCGACATCGCAAGCGAACGCGCTATTGCCACGCGCTGCTGCTGTCCGCCTGAAAGCTGCTCCGGGTACGCATCGGCTTTCTGCGCAAGGCCGACCTGATCAAGTACCTTCATTGCGACGCGGCGCGCTTCATCGCGTCCGAGCTTCTTCACGTGGCGCAGCGCCAGCATGATGTTTTCTTCGACGGTCAGATGCGCAAACAGGTTGTAGCTTTGGAACACGATGCCGACTTCGCGGCGCAACTGGTGCAGGTCCACCTTCGGGTCATCGACACGAATGCCGCATACCTCGATCGTGCCCCGGTCGATGGTTTCCAGACGATCAATACAACGAAGCGCCGTGCTCTTTCCTGAACCGCTCGCGCCGATCACGGCGATCATTTCGCCTTTGGCCACTTCCAGTGACACGCCCTTGAGCACCTGATTCGAGCCGAAGCTCTTATAGACGTCCCCGAGCTTAACGATTGCCGACATTGAGCTTTTTCTCCATCGATTGGCTCCAGCGCGAGAGCGGATAACACAGTACGAAATAGAAGACCCCGACCAGCCCGAACACGAGAAACGGCTGAAAAATCGAGTTGTTGATGATCTGGCCGGCGCGTGTCAGTTCGACGAACCCGATCACCGAAGCGAGCGATGTCATCTTGATGACCTGCACCAGGAAACCAACCGTTGGCGGGAGCGCGAGACGCAGCGCCTGCGGAATGATCACGAGGCGCAAGGTCTGCCAGCGTGTCAATGACAGGCATTCAGCGGCTTCCCATTGAGGCTTCGGCATGGCGTCAATACACCCGCGCCAGATGTCGCCGAGATACGCGCTGGTGTAGACCATCAGCGCGAGGCCGGCTGCGACCAGCGCCGGCACCTGGAAGCCATATACAGACAAACCGAAGTAGACGATGAACAGCAGGATCAGCAGCGGAATGCCCTGAATGGCTTCGATATAAACCATCGCCGGACGGCTGAGCCAGCGGCGCGGCGAGATGCGCGCGAGCATCACGCCGAAGCCGCCGATACTGCCCAGCACAAAGGCGAGCGCCGAGAGCACGAGCGTCCACCAGATCGAGTGCACGAGATAAAACAGATGTGCCGTAGTGAAACCGCCGGTCATGCTGCACCTCCGGGAATCACCGTATCAATGCGACCTTGATCCGGCACCGGCTTGCCGGCCCGCTCCGCGGCCTGGCGCATGACCCGCCGCCGCTTGAACGCGACCTCGCCTACAGCCCATGCAATCAGTTTGATCAGCAGCGATAACGCGAGATACAACAGCGCCACGACAATGTACGTTTCGAGCGAGCGGAAGGTATCGGACTGCACGGTGTTGGCCGTTGCAGTGAGCTCTTCCGCGGAGATTTGCGAGGCAATGGCCGAGGCCTGCATCATCAGCAGGAACTGGCTGGTCAGCGCGGGATAAACCTTTTCGATTGATGGCTGAAGCATCACATGCCAGCCGATCCGCCAGCGCGACAGCCCCAGGCATTCGGCCGCCTCGATCTGCCCGCGCGGCACCGATTCAAGGCCGGCACGAATGATCTCGGCCGCGTAAGCGCCGATGTTGATCACCATCGCGAGCGCGGCGGCGGTGAACGTCGGCATGCGCACGCCGAAACCGGCGAGCCCGAAGTAAAGCAGGAAGATCTGCACAAGAAAAGGCGTATTGCGCACGGACTCGATATAGATCGAACAGAGTCGCGATAAAAGCCGGTTCTTGCCGCGCTTCGCAAACGCGACCAGCGTACCCAGGATCACACCGAAAAACACCGCCACGGTCGTCATCTTCAACGTCAGCCAGGCGCCTTTCAGGAAGACGGGCCAGTACGGAAGCAGCGGGCTGAAATCGAGAGAGAAAGTCATCGCAGCAAGGTCTAGGTTAGTACATGCACGGCGCCGGTCGTTCGTCCCCAGCCGCCCGCGCGCGGCGCCCCCCGTTACCGGGCTGGCGGCCTTATTCCAACGCTGTTCGAACGTTGTTGGAATGCTATACAAGCTTCATTCGAACGGTCCGGTCGTGGTGAACGCCCCGCCCTGCAGCACAGCCACGGCGCTGCCGGGCTCAGGCGCCGGCTGGGCGTCGATCTTCGCCCGGAAGGGCTCCGATGAGTCGCGTGGCACGAATCCCAGCTTCGATGCAAACCGGTTATCCCACCATGTGACCGCGTTGTCTGACATCCCGTAGACCACGGTATGGCCGACATCCGGCGTAAACAGGCTGCGCTGCAGGAGTTCGAGCAGGTCGTCGTAGCTGAGCCAACTCGCCATCATCCGGCGATCTTTCGGCTCCGGAAACGCCGAGCCAATACGAATGCTCACCGTCTCGATTCCGTAGCGATCGAAGTAGAACTGGGCCACGTCTTCACCGAACGATTTGGACAGGCCGTAGTAGCCGTCGGGACGACGCAGCGCATGTGCGTCGATCTTCTCGTCCTGACGATAAAACCCGGTGACGTGATTGGAACTGGCGAAGATGACACGCTTGAGGCCATGCCGGCGGGCGCCTTCATAGAGGTTGTAAACCCCCTTGATATTGGCTTCCAGCACTTCTTCAAAGGGCCGTTCCACCGATACCCCGCCGAGATGGATGACCGCGTCGCAACCGGCAACCAGCGCATCGACCGCCTGCTTGTCCGAGAGATCGCAAGGAATGACCTCTTCATGCGCCGCCGCGTCCGAAGACAAGGCAGCCGGCAGATCCGACACCCTGATCTTGTCCGCGAATGCGCTCACACGCGAACGAATGGCCTTGCCTACGCCGCCGGCAGCGCCGGTCAGCAACAAACGCTTAAACGGAACTACGTGTTCTTGAGTGGCCATGCAAGCCTGTCTCCAATAAGCGTGGCTCCCGGGAGCTTTCATGCCCCTTTCGGTCGGATCACCACTTGATTTCAGCTTTTATTGTACGTTGTCATATGACTACAGCGTGCATATAATCATTCGCAAATCCGTTTGTCAACTTTGGTGAAACATTATCCCAACCGAGGTAGCCGTGCAGAGACCGACTCGTGCCGTCTTCGAAACCCCGGCCTACCCCCACGTCCGGCGTAGCCTGACGACCGAACTGGTCGATGCGCTGCGTCAGCAGATCGAGACTGCCGAACTCAAAGTGGGCGCCCGGCTCGCAACCGAAGCGGAGATGGTGCAGCGCTTCAACGTGAGCCGCACGGTCGTCCGTGAGGCGTTGTCGAAGCTACAGGCAGCGGGACTCGTGGAGACACGGCATGGCATTGGCACCTTCGTCTGCGAGGCGCCGGGCAAGGGACTCTTCCAACTCGACCCTGCGGACGTGGCAGGTTCCATCGACGCCCTCGCCGTGCTCGAGCTGCGCATCAGCCTGGAGACCGAGAGCGCTGGACTCGCCGCTGCGCGATGCGACAAAGCGCGCATAGCAGCCATGCGGCGCGCGCTGAGCGACTTCGAGCGCAACGTGGGCGAAGCGAATGGGACCATATCTCCCGATATCCGCTTCCACCTCGAGATCGCGCAGGCAACCGGCAACCGCTATTTCGTGGACATCATGACGCATCTTGGCACCCACATGATCCCGCGCACCCGCCTCACCGCCACGCAGATTCCGCCCGACCAGTATGCGGACTATCTGACGCGCGTGAATCGCGAGCATGAACAGATCTGCGATGCGATCGAGCGTGGTGACGCGGACTCGGCGCGTACCGCCATGCGGCTGCATTTGATCAATAGCCGCGAACGTCTGCGACGCGCGCAAGAAGGCGTATGAGCGCACGGCCTGCGTCACCTCACGTTACTTTAAAAGCGCATTCTTTTTGCGCGGGGCGGCAACGGAAGCGCGGTTCGTGACGGTCACGGGAAACTCGCGATAGATCGTGTATGCAGTCCCGTAACACGCGTTGAGCAACCATCGAACGGCGTTCTGCGTGAGATCGGCGGTCGGAATGTGGACCGACGTCAGGCCCGGTGCGGAGAACGCAGCCGAGTAGTCGTCGTCGTAACCCACTACCGACATATCGTCCGGCACCGAGATGCCCGCTTGCTGTAGACACGACATCGCGCCGATCGCCATGGTGTCGTTAGCGCAGAACAGTCCGGTAAACTTTTTCTTCGACGCCAGCAGTTCCTTCACCGAGTCATATCCGCCGTCCGGCGAAAAATCCGATTCGATCAACTGAACCTCGGTCCGGCCGATGCCGTTGCGCGCGAGCTCGTCGAAGAATCCAGTGATCCGCGCATGATTGTCGGAAGCCTGGAAAGGCCCTGAAATCACGGCTATTTTCTTGTGTTTGTGCGCAAGCAGTGTCTGCGCCGCGAGCACGCCGCCCCGATGATGATCCGCGCAAAACGACGCCTCCGGCATCTGTGCGAAGTCGCGATTGAGGAACACCATTTTCGGATGCATGCGGTGCAGCTTGATGAGGTCGTCGTCATGCAGGTCGTGGCTGGTCACCACCACGCCGTCGCAATCGCGGCCGATCAGGAACTGCACCGCTTCAATTGCCTGATCGCGCGGTGAGTCGTCGCCGCAACCTGTTGCCACTACCACATGGCGATGCACCTTGCGCAACTCCGTATCGGTCTGTTTGAGGATCGTGCCGTAGTACGGGCCGAAGAACGTCGGTACGAAGATGCCGATCATGCCGAGTGATTGCGTTGACAGCGCCCGCCCGATCGATGATGGTCGGAAGTTCAGCTCGGCGATCGCGGCTTGTACGCGTGCGAGTGCATCGGCGGAAACGGGTCCGCGGCCGGAAATAGCACGCGATGCGGTGGACATGCCAACGCCGGCCAGGGCCGCGACGTCCTTCAAGGTTGCCACTGGTTTTGTTGCTCCGTGGTTAGGGGGTGCATTTTTTTGTTTGCTGGCGCTTGGGTGGGGTTCGGTGTTGGGGTGCTAGGTTCTGACGTTAGTGGTCGGGGTCAATGCCGGGTTGCTGCTTTTGGCCTTAGCGGCCTGCTTGAGTTGGCTATTCTCTTTATCACTATTAGCCACTGCGCGTGGCAGCGCGTCATTTCTTTGTCCAAAGCGACAAAGAAACGAAGCAAAGAAAGCGCTTTTAAAACACGCTACCCTAAGTGTCCACAGCGTGCAGTTTCTATTCATAGGTGCCCCAAAAGCACGG
This sequence comes from Caballeronia sp., assembly GCF_028292365.1. Taxonomy (GTDB): domain Bacteria; phylum Pseudomonadota; class Gammaproteobacteria; order Burkholderiales; family Burkholderiaceae; genus Caballeronia. The sequence goes on along the minus strand of NZ_JAQGMM010000526.1, from coordinate 11,297 downwards.
TGCTCGCAAGAGCCACGGATGTGTGAAACCCTCCTTCTCCGAACACCGATACCCACACGCTTCGCCACCAGTGATTGAGCCTGCCCAAAGAGCACCCCGCGCTATCCGCGGAAAACCAAACACCAAATTTGTATGCACGACGAACCACGCCGCCAACCCACCTGGAAAACAAGGCCACCAAAACGCATGAGGCCGTACCCGACGAAATGACCACAACCCACCAGCCGACTCACCAAAGATTGAAGCAGCAAATACGCATCAGGCTGTGAATGGCGAAGCTGGCCACGCGGCCCCTTCAGCGCAGGCCACTCCACCAAGCTACCAAGAAACGGAGCATCAAAAGCGTGTGAGGCCGTGCCGGTCCGTGGAACACTGGTGCTTGCCCGAGAGCGTACGGGGCGAAGCGTGTTCGTGTCAGGATTCGCGAGAAGGAGGGTTTCACACATCCGTGGCTCTGGCGAGCACCGTGCTTTTGGGGCACCTATGAATAGAAACTGCACGCTGTGGACACTTAGGGTAGAGCGGTTAAAAGCGTTTTCTTTGCTTCGTTTCTTTGTCGCTTTGGACAAAGAAATGACGTGCCGCCACGCACAGTGGCTAACAGTGATAAAGAAAACATCTAACACACGCAGGCCGCTAAGGCCGAAAGCAGCAACCCGGCAATAACCCCGACCGCTAACCCAGAAACCTAACACCCCGGCATACCCCCCGACCACTAACACCAAAACCAACCAAAACCGCCCGCTAACCCCGAGCGCCAGCGAACCCTCAAAGCCGATTACCGCCGACCTCATCGAACAGCGAAATACGCTCGCTATTGATCGAAAATCCGGTGATTTCGTCCACTGCCGCCGTCGCCGTGTCCTGCGCGATCGACGCAATTTGGACGCCATGATAATCGAGCCAAATTACCCGGTGATTGCCCATTGGTTCAACGAGCGACACCGTGCCGCGATGTCCGAACGCCGGATCGATCGATACATCCTCGGGGCGCACGCCGAGCACGCACGGCTGGTTCTCCGGCAGTGACTGCAGAAACGGATACGCGGAGACATCAATATCAACGTGCTCGTTGCGAAACCGCACTCCATCACCCTCGCGATGCAACGCGCCCTTCAGCAAGTTCATGCCCGGCGAACCGAGGAACGTGGCAACAAACAGATTGTTCGGATGAGCATAAACCTCCGCTGGCGTGCCGATCTGCTGAATCACCCCGCCGCGCATGACTGCCATGCGGGTCGCCAGCGTCATCGCCTCCACCTGGTCGTGCGTCACGTAGATCATCGTGGCTCCCAGGCGCTTATGCAGTTGCTTCAGCTCACGCCTGAGTTCCGTGCGCAGCTTTGCGTCAAGGTTCGACAACGGTTCGTCGAACAGGAACACGTCCGCTTCCCGCACGATCGCCCGGCCGATCGCCACGCGCTGGCGCTGCCCGCCCGACAACTGCGCGGGCCTGCGTTTAAGCAATGGCCCAAGCTGCAACATCTCGGCCGCACGCGTGACGCGCCGTTCAATCTCGGCTTTGGGCGTGCCCGCAATGCGCAAACCGAACGAGAGATTGCGCTCCACATTCATGGTCGGATATAGCGCGTAAGACTGGAACACGAGCGCGATACCGCGATCTTTCGGATCGGCCCATGTCATATCCTGACCACCAATTTCGATGCTGCCGCCGCTCACATCGATCAGTCCTGCAATGCTGTGCAACAAGGTGGACTTACCGCACCCCGAGGGGCCCAGCAATACGAGGAACTCGCCCGGTTCAACCTCAAGGTCGAGCGACTCGATGATCGTATGGGAGCCAAGCTGGATCTCCAGGTCGCGGATTGAAACGTTCGACATGACTGTAGACATGAATGAGCCCTGGACTAACCTTTGACCGCACCGGAAGCAATGCCGCGGACGAACCAGCGACCCGAAACGAAGTAGATGGCAAGCGGCACCATGGACGTGAGGATGGTCGCCGCCATGTTGACGTTGTAGAGGCGCTCGCCCGTCGTCGTGTTGATAATATTGTTCAGTTGTACTGTCATCGGCAGGTTCTTCGTACCCGCGAAAACGAGGCCCAGGATGAAGTCGTTCCAGATACCGGTGACCTGCATGATGATCGCGACCACAATGATTGGCGTGGACATGGGCACCATCAGTTGCAGGAAGATGCGCCAAAAGCCGCCACCGTCCACGCGCGCCGCCTGGAAGAGTTCATGTGGCAGCGCTGCGTAGTAATTGCGGAACAGCAGGGTCATCACGGGCATGCCGAAGATCGTATGGATCACCACAATGCCCGGCAACGAGCTGAACAAATGGACCGTTGCAAGTACCCGCACGAGCGGATAGACCATCACCTGCACGGGGATGAACGCGCCCACCAGCAAGATTGCAAACAGCGTGGTGGCGCCGCGCGGCTTCCAGAAGGACAACGCGTAGCCGTTCACCGCTCCGACCAGAATGGACAGGACCGTACTCGGCACGACAATGCGCACCGAGTTCCAGAAGCCGACCTGAATGCCCTGACAATCGAGTCCTGTACACGCCGATTGCCACGCAACCCGCCATGCATCGAGCGTGAAATGCATCGGCAGAGACAGGATATTGCCGAGACGGATTTCCGTCATCGGCTTGAGCGACGTGACGATCATCACATACAGCGGCAGCAGGAAAAACAACGCCGAAGTCAGCAGGAACGCGTACACGCCCAAGCGCGCGGGCGTTATGCGCGACCTGCGTTTTAACGGAGGGCGTGGCGCATTCATCGTGAATCCCTGAGCCGCAGCGCGCGGCTGCGAATGGTGAAGACCGGCGCAAGAATCGCGAGCACGGTAATGAGAAGAACGATGGATGCCGCCGACGCCAGTCCGAGATTCGCGCGTCCGAACAGATAATCCATGATGAACTTCGCGGGCACTTCGCTTGCCGTGCCGGGACCGCCTTGCGTCATGGCGACCACCGCATCGTAGAGTTTGATGACCATCACGAACAGCAGGATAAAGGCCGTTGAAATGGACGCGCCAAGCATGGGGATGACAATGCTGACATAGACACGCCAGCGCGGAATGCCGTCTATGCGCGCCGCCTTCCAGATCTCTTCGTCAATGCCGCGCAGACCCGCAAGCAACAACGCCATCACAAGCCCCGACGCTTGCCAAACCGTCGCTATCACCAGCGTGTAGATCACCCGATCCTGATCCACGATCCAGTCGAAGCGCGCATGCGTGAAACCGATCCGGTGCAACACCTCCTGAATACCCAGTTCCGGATTCAGGATCCACTGCCACACGAGACCCGTTGCGACGAACGACATGGCGTATGGATACAGGAAGACCGTGCGCAGCGCACCCTCCCCCATCACCTTCTGGTCGATGAACACCGCCAGCAACAATCCGATCGCGAGGCATATGACGATGAACAAAACCCCGTAGATCACGATGTTTTGCAGCGACAGCATCCACCGGTCGTTGTTGAAAAGCCGCACGTATTGCGACACGCCCGCAAAACTATTCGACGCGAACGTGCGCGAGTTCGTGAACGACGTGCGCAGGCTCCATAACATCGTGCCGAGATAAGCGAACACCACCGTGAGCGCCATCGGTAACAACGCGATATAAGCTGCCAGCGCAAACCGCTTTCTCAGCGGCTTGCGCTTCGCGTGGCCGGCCGGAGCGCGCAGGGTCTTGCCGGCGGGCGCGTATGCCCTCTCTGCCATCAGCTTTTCAGCCCGCTGGCGAAGGCCTTTTGTGCATCCTCCACCGACTGATTCTTGTTCCAGAAGTTGGTGATGACGTCCTGCAACGCGCCATTTATATCAGGCGGCGTCAGCATTTCCGGATTCGGCAATTGCCGCGACTTGTCCTTCATGATCGCGATGCCCTCCTTCGCGCACATGTCGAGACTCGAATCGTCGATGTCCGAGCGGATCGGAATCGAGCCCTTCTTCGCGCTGAATGCAACCTGCGCGGCCGGCGATGTCATGACTGTCGCCAACAGCTTTTGCGCCTTGACCGCGTTGGGATCGTCGGTCTTCGGGAAGACAAACGCGTCGCCTGCCACAAGATACGGCGAATGCGGACCGAAGCCCGGGAAGCAGCCGAAGTCCTTGCCGGCCGATTGATTGGCCGCGACAAACTCGCCCTTCGCCCAGTCGCCCATGATCTGTACGCCGGCCTTGCCGGAGATCACCAATGCAGTGGCGTCGTTCCAGTTGCGGCCCGGTGAGCCCGGATCAATGTAGTTATGCAGGCGCTTGAACTGCGTCAGCACCTTCTTGAACGCGTCGGACTTGACCGCATTCACATCGCGATCGCGATACACCTTCAAATAAAGGTCCGGGCCGCCAACATCGGCGAACACGGCGTCGAAGGTAATCTTCTCCTGCCATGCCTGACCGCCAAGCGCGAGCGGAATCACGCCCGTCGCTTTCAGCTTGTCGAGATCCGCGATGAATTCATCATAGTTGGCCGGCTCTTTCGTGATACCGGCCTTCTGGAACGCCGGCTTCGAATAGAAGAACCAGGCCGGCATGTGGATGTCCACGGGCGCTGCGTAGTAATGTCCACCCGACTTGATGCTTTCAATGATCGAAGCCGGAAAAATCTTGTCCCAGTTCTGCTTGGCCGCCACATCGTCCACATTGTTCAGGAGTCCCTGATCAATGATGTCGTGGAATTGCTTCGACGTATTGAACTGCGCGGCGGTCGGCGGATCACCGCCCATGATGCGGTTGATCGCCGTGGAGCGCGCCTGGTCGGCGCCGGCCACGGCCTGGTCGATCCACAAACCACCCGCCTTGTTATAGGCATCGGCGAACTGCTTGATGGCCGCTGACTCGCCACCCGACGTCCACCAATGGATCACGGTCGCTTTCAACGGATCTGCGTGCGCTGCGCTGCTCGCCGCAATCGCGGCAATGACACTGACCACCAGTTTCTTCATGCTGTTCATTGAGTCTCCTCCGGGCTATGTCTTCTTATTGGCCCTGCGGTCAATACCATCTAACACAGGGCCAAACGGCTTCGGCGTTGAAATCGAACTGCGGGTCAGGCGCGGGCGTCGGCCTTGGCGTTGCGCTCTTCAAGGAACTTCGCAACCAGTTCCGCGCTATGTTTCATGGTGCGTTTCTGCGTCTTGTAGTCGACATGAAACACACCGAAGCGACGTTCATAACCGAAAGCCCATTCGAAGTTATCCATCAGCGACCAGATGAAATAACCGCGTATGTCGACACCGGCTTTGATCGCGCTGTCCACGGCGGCAAGATGGCGCTTGAGGAACGAGATGCGCTGTGCATCGTCGACACGACCGTCGACCACCTTGTCATCCGACGCCATGCCATTTTCAGTGATGTAGATCGGCGGCAGTGACGGATACGTCTTGTTGAATCCGATCAGCAGGTCGCGCAGGCCATCGGGATGAATCTCCCAGCCCATTTGCGTCCGCTCGACGCCTGGCAACGGCACTTCCGTGAAGCCATGCGCGCCGTCGCTCTTTACGTTGGTACGGAAGTAATAGTTGATGCCGAGGAAGTCGAGCGGCGTGCCGATGGTTTCCATATCGCCGTCGAGCACGAGCGGTTCGGTGCCCGGCCATAGTTCGAAAAGGTCCTTGGGATAGGCCTTTTTCAGCAACGGGTCGAGTATCCACGCGTTGTGCTGGACTTCAAAAAGATGCGCGGCGCGCACGTCGGCGTCGCTGTTGGTATCGGCGGTACCACGGCCCACGTTCGCGACAATGCCCTTGAGCGATGCCGGATCGTTGGCGCGCAGAACCGGCACGGCGGTACCGTGCGCGAGCAGAAGGTGATGCATGGCTTGCGTCGCATAGCGATCGTTCGCCAGACCCGGCGCGTGATGGCCATTGCCGTAACCGAGGTACGCGGAGCACCAGGGTTCATTGAGCGTGGCCCAGGCATCGACCTGGCCGCTAAGTTCGCGGCTCATCAGGTCGGCGTAATCGGCGAATCGATACGCTGTATCTCGATTCAGCCAGCCGCCGCGATCTTCCAGATGTTGCGGCAAGTCCCAGTGATACAGCGTGACGAAGGTCTTGAGCCCCTTCTCTTTCAGCCGGCCGATCAGGCGCTTATAAAAGTCGATTCCTTTCCGGTTCGGACGCCCTGCTTCATCCATCACGCGCGGCCATGCAATGGATAGCCGATACCCATCCACATTAAGCGCGGAGAGCAAGTCGAGGTCTGATTCCCACCGATGATAGTGGTCGCAGGCGACCTCGCCGGTGTCGCCGGCCAGCACTTTACCGGGTGTGGCCGAGAACGTATCCCAGATCGACGGCAGCCGGCCGTCTTCGTTGACGGCGCCTTCAATCTGATAGGAGGCGGTAGCGGCGCCGAGCAAAAAATCTCGTCGCCAGAGCACTGAATCGGAAGGGGGAGAAAACGGATCGCTGGAGACAACGGATGCGTCGAGTGCCACGAGGACTCCTGTTGAGCGTTGGAGTGGAAGCGCTTCCACAAGTGCCTGCGAACGATAGCAGCGCCGAATTGGCGGGGACAATCCGGGTTTGTATGGAGAGGGTTTGGGGGCGACTGAAAGACTCGATTGTCGCGAGGTGCCCAGCGACGAATCGGCTGCGTTGTTGCGTGACGGCCAGATGGCCGGGCAAGCAGATTTTTGACTGGCGAGATTAATGTTTAAGGGGCAGGTCTACGCCACCGCATCGGCATACATGCGAAGCGCAATGCGCACCATTCGGATCGAAGCAGGTCTTGGTACTCACGACCGTCGACGCGTCTATGTTTCCATAGCGCGAACACGTCGGGACCAGTAACTGTGGGTGCTGCGGTTTATGCCGCACGAGGTATTCATCGAGCGTCTCCAGGATGATCGCGGCTTCGGCAAGGTTCTCCGCCCTGGAGATTTCTTTCAATGCTTGCCTCTACGTTCGCGTCAACTCGACCAGCATCCGATACCCTGCATTCTTCATTTCAACGCCCCTCAGCCGCAGGTATCCGTGCCACAAAACAGGTCCCCATCGCCGCCGAAGAGCTCACGCTCAACGTGCCGCCATGCGCCCTGACGATCTGCGAGCAAATATAGAGTCCTAACCCGAGGCCGCCACCCGGCTGGCTGGTTGCCGGCCGCCAATACGGCTCGAAGACTTTTTCCAGGTCTTGCGACGCAATCGGTGCACCCAGATTGGAGACCGAGACCGCAAGCTCACCCCCATCGACCGAAACCGTCACCCGCACCGGTTGATCCGGGGCGCCATGCGTCAGCGCATTAGCCAGCAGGTTGGACAACAGTTGCTGGATGCGCCCCCGGTCGCAGTGGATGCAGCCTTCCACCGCGATCTGCTCCAGCACCACACGGTCCGGATTCGCATCGCGCAATTCCGTGACCACATGGTGCAACGAGTCGGCGAGATCGTCGACCGGAGCAAGCGACACGCCTATACCCGCGCCGAGCCGTCCACGCGCGAAATCGAGCACGTCGTCTATTAGACGCGACATCCGCCGCGTAGTCGCCCGCAAGCGCGTGCCGATGGTCATGAGTTCAGGCTCGCTACTGCGTCGCGCCAGCCATTCCGCGGTTGCGCCCACGGCGGCAAGCGGATTGCGCAGGTCGTGGCCAAGCACGGCGATGAACTGCTCGCGCAACTCGGCGGTCGTGCGCTCGTTGAGCAGCGCGGCTTCAGTCGCCGAGCGCTCGTTCTCGCTCTCCAGTTGCAGGGCGATCAGTTCTGCGAAGAGCGTGAACATGGTGAGCGTGCGTGCATCCGAGATCATCGCCGGACGCGGATCGATGGCGCACAGGTTGCCGAAATAATCGCCGTTTGGAAGGATGATTGGCACCGAGATATAGCTCTCGATGTTGTAAATGCGGGGCGTATGGTGTTCGCGGTAGACCGGATCGGTACTCGCATGGTCGATAACAACCGGCCGGCGCATGGCGCGAGCCTCGCTGCATAGCGTGGTGTGAACGTCGAGTTGACCACCGGGCAACAGTCCGAACTGGATGTCGTCCTGCACGGCACAGGCGGTCCACGTTCCCTCGCTGACGCGCGCCACCGCCGCGAAGCCGAGGCCGGTGTTTTTGCAGATCACGCGCAACATGGACGGAACGGCGCCGATCCGGCCGATGGTGGCCACGTCGCGAGCAATCGCTTCGTCGCTGTCGTCCATGGTGGCCTGCAAAGCTCCAAAAACAGGGTTCAAAATACTACCTCTCAGTGCTCGATATTTTTTGTTCGATGCCGCGCTCAATTGTACGGGTCAGAATGCTCGCGCCAAAGGTTCAAAAATGGGAGTCTGTCTCCAGGCATCGGCGACCGTGATCTTCTGGATTGCATAGAGCGTACCGCGATGCCAAGATGCGCTGTCGCCATTGACCAACTGGCGCAGGTATCGAGCCCGGCCCTGCTGGTGCCTTCCTGTTAAACCTTACAAAGAAAAACGATGACTGGTGCAGTGCTTTCAAAATCGCCAACAGGCATTTCAGGCTTCGACGACGTCACCCTCGGCGGGTTGCCAACGGGCCGGCCTACCCTGATGTGCGGCGCGGCGGGATGCGGCAAGACCCTCTTCGCCATGACCTTCCTCGTCGAAGGCATCCTGAAGTACGGTGAACCCGGGGTGCTGGTGAGCTTCGAGGAATCGGCGGAGGACCTGGCCGCGAACGTGGCATCGCTTGGCTACGACGTAATGTCGCTGATCGACCAGAAGAAGCTCGCCATCGATCACGTCAAGATCGACCCGGCGGGAATCGAAGACACCGGCGAATACGACCTCGAAGGCCTGTTCGTGCGGCTCGACTACGCCATCAAGAGTGTGAACGCAAAGCGCGTCGTACTCGATACGCTCGAGGCATTGTTCGCCAGTTTCCCCGACGCCGTCCTGCTGCGCGCCGAGCTGCGGCGCCTGTTCGACTGGCTGAAGGAGCGCGGCGTCACGGCCATCGTGACCGCGGAGCGTGGAACCGGTGACCCGAGCCAGCTCACGCGGCATGGCATTGAGGAATACGTGTCCGACTGCGTGATCCTGCTCGACAACCGCGTCGAAAACCAGGTCACCACGCGCCGCATGAGGATCGTCAAGTATCGCGGCTCGGCGCATGGAACCAACGAATACCCGTTCCTCATCGATACCACCGGCATCAGCGTCCTCCCCATCACATCAGCGGGTCTGGCGCACCTGACGTCGAGCGAAGTCATCTCCACGGGTATCGCCGATCTCGATTCCATGTTGGGCGTGGGCGGTTATTTCGTCGGCTCCAGCGTGCTCGTTTCGGGACTCGCGGGAACGGGCAAAACCACCTTCGCCGCGAAATTCGTCGAGGCCCGTTGCGCACTCGGCGAACGCACGCTGTGGTTCGCCTTCGAAGAGTCGCCCGAACAGATTGTGCGCAACATGCGCTCAGTGGGCGTGGATCTTGCGCACCACTTGGGCGGCACGCTCAGGATCGAATCGGCGCGGCCGAGTTTTTTCGGGCTGGAAATGCACTTGGCGCGGATGGTTCGCGACATCGACCTGTTCAAGCCCACCGCCGTGGTGATCGATCCAATCTCGTCGCTGCGTGGCGTGGAGTCCGAAGTGCACGCAACGCTGTTGCGGCTCGTCGATCTCCTCAAATCGCGTGGCATTACGGCAGTTTTTACAAGTCTTAGCAGCATCGACCAGGCGTCCAGCATAAACGACCGCAGTATCTCGTCGCTGATGGATACCTGGATTTCGCTCTCGCATATTGAAACGAACGGCGAGCGCAACCGGCTCGTCTACGTGCTGAAATCGCGCGGCATGGATCACTCGAACCAGGTCCGCGAATATCAGATCAGCAATGGGGGAATCGCCATGGTGCCGGCGTACATAGGCGCAGGCGGCGTGCTCACAGGGACCGCGCGGCTGGCGCAGGAAGCGCAGGAACGCGACGACTCCGCCGCGCGTGACGAGCTCGTGATGCAAAAGAAACGCGACCTCGCGCGGCGCCGCAAAGCGGTCGAGCAGCAGGTCGCAGAACTGCAGTCGGCGCTCGATGCTGAAGCGTTGGACCTCGATGCGCTCATCGAGCAAAGCGAAGAACACAAGCGCCTGCAGGAAGCCGACCGGACCCGGATGGCGCGACTGCGGCGATCGAAAGAATGACCGAACACGACTCGTCCACGCCAGCGCAACACGAACCGGACATGGCGGAATCGCCACTCGCCGCAGACATACCCGTCGCGGCCGCGTATTCGCTGCGCTTGTATGTAGCGGGGGAAACGCCGAAATCGATGGCCGCCATCCGCAACCTGCGTGCGCTCTGCGCCACGCACCTGGCCGGCCAGTATTCGATCGAAGTGATCGATCTGCGCGTGAATCCGCAACTTGCAGCCGCGGACCAGATCCTCGCGATACCGACCGTCGTGCGGCATCTGCCCTCGCCGCTCAGGAAAGTGATTGGCGATTTGTCGGATACCGAGCGCGTGCTGGTCGGTCTCGACATCCGGCAGAGGGCCCCTTCGTGAGTGCCCTGCCCGTCGAAGCCGACCGTGGAGGCGGCGGGGGCACTGGATATGTCGCACCGCCCCCGCCGCCATCGGACATGCTTGTTCTGCGCCTGTACGTGACGGGCAATACGCTGCGCTCCACGCGCGCCGTGGACAACGCGCGGCGCCTGCTGGAAACGCATGCGGCGGGACGTTTCGAGCTTGAAGTGATCGACATCTACCTGCATCCGGAAGCCGCGATCGCAGCCCAGATCATTGCCGCGCCGACGCTGGTCAAACTCCGTCCGGGGCCGTTGCGAAGGGTGATCGGTGACCTGTCGGATTCGAACAAGGTGCTGGCCGCGCTCGGCGTGATGGTGTCGAACGTAGCCGGTGACACGTCCACAAGCGCGTCCATCAGACCCTGAACCGTATGTCCGATCAATCCCACTCCGCTTCACTGGAAACCGCGTCCATCGAGGAGCTGCGCGAGCGGCTGCGGGAGGCGGAAGATACCCTCGACGCGATCCGCAGCGGCGCGGTGGACGCCGTGGTGGTCGGCAGCGACGACGACCGCCGCATCTATACGCTCGAGAGCGCGGACCGGCCATACCGCGTGCTCGTGGAGCAGATGCAGGAAGGTGCGGTGATGCTTTCGGCCGATGGCACCATTCTCTACGCCAACGAACGTGCCGGGCAGTTGCTCGGCGCCCAGGTCGAGCACGTGGTTGGGTCCGCGTTCAGCGCTTTCGTGCTCGATAGCCAGCACGCGCGTCTGCAGGCGTTGATCCGCGAAAGCACGACCGGCACTGCCCGCGACGAACTGACGGTGCTGTCGGCCGATGGGGAAACCCCTGTCTATTGCAGCTTCAAGGCGCTCGAAG
>NZ_JAQGMM010000495.1 GCF_028292365.1 Caballeronia sp. | reverse complement strand
TTCGCTTGCACGCAGGTCCACGGCGGGGTTGGCTACACGCGCCCCAACCTGTGCCGTGCTGATTGCTTTGTTGCCGAGCGCTGCGTGCATGCTATATCTGAAGCTCGGTGAACCGGCCGCGCTTAAGCTGAACAACTCGCTGGACGACTCGCTGGGTGTCTTGCACGACATGTCGTCGATGTCGGTGGAGATGATGGTTTCGCAGCTCGCGTTTCGTCTGCGCGATCATCCGCCAGATGCTCGCGACGCCACCGCTTGGGCCACGCTCGCACGCTCTTACGCCGTACTTGAGCGGCCGACAGATGCGGTCGCGGCCTACGCGAAGGCGGTAGCGCTTGATCCGGGCGACGCATCGCTGCGGGCCGATTTCGCCGATGCCATCGCCAGTGCCGACGATGGCCGGCTCGCCGGGCGAGCATCGGAAGAGATCGCGGCGGCGCTCGCGATCGATGCCGCTGATCCGAAAGCGCTTGCGCTGGCGGCATCGGCGGCGTTCGACGCGCGGGACTATGCCCGCGCGATCGGGTATTGGCGAAGGCTGCTCGCGACGCTCAAGGCGGATTCGCCCGAGGCTATCCGGGTGCAGAAGAGTATCGATGGGGCGCAGGGGATGAGGGCGGTTACCGTGGATATTCGACTGGCCGATGGTGTGCACGCCGCCTCCGATGCCGCGGTAATCGTGACGGCTCGCACGAGCGACGCACCGGCCTCGGCAAATGCAGCGAGCGCAGCGAGTGTAGTCAACTCAGCGGCCCCGCCGAACACGTTGCTTGCCGAGCGTCGGCTGGCTGCAGGTGAACTCCCGACAACGATCGTTCTCGATGACTCGCTCGCCATCAACGCAACTGACACACTGTCGGCACACCAGCAAGTTGTGGTGGAAGCGCGGATTGTTTCGACATCGGGCGCGAACGATCTGAGCGGACAAGGCGACGCCCGAGGCTCGGAAAATCGACACGCCAGCGTGGTGATCGGGCCGTCATCGCCATAGGCGCTTGATATCAACTGCCACGGTTCTCAGTGTTCCGATTTTCGACCCGTTGCAAAAACTTGTTAAGCTCGGCATTCGATCACTTCTTTCGATCCCCTCAATGCGCGGCACGTTCGAGTTCGAAGAGCTATTGCTTATTGCCTACAAGAAGGAGCGTGCGCTGAGTCGGCGCTTGTCGAAGCTCACTTCGCTCTCCGCTCATGCGGCCTTGACGCAGACGCTGGAAAAGTCCGCCGGCACACAGACGCTCGCGGAGCTCGTGAGCGCACGGCGTCGGGAAAGGGCCGCGACTGAGCAGGCGCGACACCATCGTGAACAAGAACGGGCAGCCGCGCGTACGGCCCGAAAAGTCCGGCCTGCTGTCCGTGACGCCGTCGCCTGGAACGCCTGGTTCGACGGTTCCGCGCATCCGAATCCTGGCAAGATTGGCATTGGCGGTGTGCTGGAGAGCCCTGACGGCGACATTGTGAAAATTAGCGCGCGGGCCGGTCACGGCGACAGTTGCGAGGCGGAATATCTTGCGTTGATCGCGGTGCTCGAAGCCGCGGTATCACGAAAGCCGGCACCGGCCAGGCTGGTGATTCACGGCGACAGTCAGGTCGTCATTGAAGACGTGCTTCGCGATGAAGCCAGCAGTGCGCCCGCGCTAAGCACCTACGCGGCGCAGGCGCGCGGCCTGATCGCCCAGCTCGCCGATGTTCGCCTTCAGTGGATTCCCCGCGCCCGCAACGCCGCGGCCGATGCGCTTTCGCAGCACGCCATTCGCAACGATCCTCACGCGGACACCCACTCCAACGCTCACGACAGGTCGCGTACGTCCACCACGGGCGTGTCGCCGAACGAATCGCTTAACGCGTAGTCGAGCACTTTTCGCGCGGCGTCGGCCGGGGTGGAAAGCTGGCCGCTGCGTTTGAGTTCATCGAATTTCTCTCGCAACGGAAAGTGCTCCAGACCCGTGCCGCGAATCTCGGCTTGCATGTCGGTATCGATCACACCCGGTGCAACGCTGCACACTTTCAACGCCCGGTTGTTGTCCAGCGCGACCGCGCGTGCGTGATGATCGAGCGCTGCCTTTGTCGCGCAATAGATGCTCCAGCCAGGATACGCATTGCGGGCCGCGCCGCTCGAGATATGCACGATCCGTCGATCAGATGCCGCCGGGCTTGCCGCTGCCACCGCTGCCGATAACATCAACGGCGCAGCTACATTCAGGCTCACCGCGCGGCCGATCGCGTTCACGTCTTGCCCTTCAATTGGGCCTACCGGCTGCAACATGCCGGCATTATTGATGAGCAGGACGGTATGCGCGCCATCGACAAACCGGACGAGCGTTTCAGTCCCAAGCCATGCGCCGAGCGCAGCGGAATTCGCGAGATCGAGTTCGACTTCCTGCAAGAGGGGCGAAGTGGACGTGTTGCTGTTTGTACGCGACACCCCAAGCACCGCGATGCCGCGTGACAGCATGAGGTCGACCAGCGCCGCACCGAGACCGCGTGTGTGGCCGGTGAGAATCGCCTTGATAGTGTTCATGTCGATGCAACCTGAGAATAAATTAAAGACACAAAGTTACCACGAGTTTCAAAAAGCCCGCGATCCGGCGCCATATCGTCAAATAGATCGTTATACGAAATGATTGAACGTACAAAAAAACGTATTCAATCCGAACAACAATTGACGCTAATCAACCAATAACAGCGCAAACATTTCTTACGCCTCATCTGATTTTCAACCTCCGCCTTAGTCTCAAAAAACTGAACGCTGTATGTGCAAGCCTTTGCCACACATTCCCGGAAAGTGTTGGGATAATCGCGACTTCCCATGTATCGGACTCCTGTATTAATGAATCGACCGCCATGCGGTGCGAACGGTTCAAGGACAGGGGGCGCCGTCCAACCTTTATCGAGAATTATCCATGACTCCACATCCGTCCGGCGCGTCTCAGACGCGCTCGTTCACGACCGTTTTCCTGATCGAGATGTGGGAGCGTTTCGGTTATTACGGCATGGCTGCGTTACTCGTGCTGTTCATGATCGACAAACTCGGTTTCGCAGATTCCCACGCGAACCTCACATGGGGTGCGTTCACCGCGCTAGTGTTCTCGGCGCCGGCAATAGGAGGGTGGATTGGCGACAAGGTGCTGGGTGCGCGGCGCACGATGATCTTCGGCGCGTGCGTTTTGGCATCGGGTTATCTGATGCTCTCCATTCCGTTCGATTCATTGGGGTACTTGTACGCGGCGCTGGGTGTGATCGTGGTCGGCAACGGCCTCTTCAAGGCGAACGCGGCGAATCTCGTGCGGCGCATCTATGAAGGCGATGACGCGCGCCTCGACAGCGCGTTCACCATCTACTACATGTCGGTCAATATCGGCTCGACCATTTCGATGCTCGCAACGCCGTGGATCAAGGATCACTGGGGCTGGCACGCAGCCTTCGCCGTGTGTTTCGCGGGCATGGTGCTGGGCTTGATCAACTTCATGGTGATGCGGCGCACGGTCGGGCACATCGGTTCCGCGCCGGACGACGAGCCCATGAAGTGGCGCCGTTTTGCCGCGGTCGCGGTGGGCGGCGTGGCCTTGGGTCTCGCGACAGTATTCGTGCTGCAGAACGAACAGGTGGCCGCGATCTGCGTATACGCAGCAGGTGTTGCCATTCTCGTGATCTTTGGCTGGATGCTTTTGAAATGCGATCGAAGCGAACGTGCTGGTCTGCTCGCCGCGTTGATCCTCACGCTACAGGTCATCCTGTTCTTCATCTTTTATCAGCAGATGTCCACCTCGCTGACCTTGTTCGCGCTGCGCAACGTGGACGCATCGTTCACACTCTTCAACGTGACCTTGTTCTCATGGAGCGCGGCGCAATTCCAGGCGTTGAATCCGCTCTGGATCATGCTGCTGAGTCCGTTCCTCGCGATCGCGTATACGCGGCTCGCGAATAGCGGTCACGATATCCCCATCGCCGCAAAGTACGCGCTGGGTTTCATGGTGGTTGCGCTGGGCTTTTTCGTATTCGCGTTCAGCGGCCGGTATGCCGTCGATGGCCGTGTGCCGTCCTGGTTCATGGTCGGCGGCTACGGGCTCTATTCGCTTGGCGAACTGCTGGTGTCCGGGCTGGGCCTCGCGATGATCGCCCACTACGTGCCCGCACGCATGAGCGGTTTCATGATGGGAGC
>NZ_JAQGMM010000436.1 GCF_028292365.1 Caballeronia sp. | reverse complement strand
GCTAGCTTCGCGTCGGACGGAGGATGAAGAAAGAAGCCGTTGACGACCGGGGTTATCGCGGCTTCATCCCAGGGCGCGGCTTCCATGGCGTCGGCTTTCGCGAGCGCCGCTGCGGGGTCCGCGGTTGTCGCACCGGTCGCGACCAGCAGCAGGCGCTCGACGCGCTCCGGGTAGCGGAGCACAAAGTGTTGGGCCACGACTCCGCCCATGGATCCGCCGATCAGCTTGATGCGCGCGATGTCGCGCGCATCAAGCTGACGGGCGAGCGAGTCCGCGAGGCCGGTCATGGTGTATGGCCCGTGTTCGTCCGCCGACGCACCGAAGCCCGGCAGGTCTGGCGCCACGCAGCGAATACCGGCTGCCGCGAGCCGGCCGGCGGTCGGCTCCCAATACGCTGACGACTGGCAGAACCCGTGCAGGAAAACCGCGGGGGGATTTGCGCCGTCATGCTCCAGCGTGAAATAGCTCATCAGCTTGCCTCTTTCTTCAGTTGCTGCGCTTTTTTGGCCGACGCGGTGAGCGCCGCGAGGGGCGTGGTCTGCCGCATCAGTACTGCCTGGATCTGCTGCTGTGTGAAGCGGTCCCATTCGGTGTACCAGGTGGTGCTGATGTTCTCGCGCGTTCGCGCATGCGCCATCTGCTGCTGGAAAATGGCTGGCTCGTAGCCCAATTGTTTCTGCGAGGCTGCGATTTGCGGGTCCGTGTCGAGCGACTTGAACGGATAGCCGACGCCATACTTCAGGTACCACGTCTGCGCAGACGAGTACTGACCGTGGGCGTCCTTGCCGCCAAGAAAGTACATCAGACGCCAGGCCGCATCGCGGGACTTGGTCTGGGAACTCATGCCATACAAGCGCGCCCATCCCATCGGACCCTGGCCGGCATCCTTGAGCCCGGGGAATCTCGTCATGTGGATATTGCCGGCGCGCTTGCTGTACTGCGAATTGTTCGAGCGCGGGAAGACGTTGCCGACATTGGATGTGAAGATGCCCTGTCCGCTCAGGAACGTGTCGCGCACTTGGGTGTCGTCGAGCTCGAGGCCGCGCGGATCCAGGATCTGCGAGCCATGCATCGCGTCGAGCATCCATTCGAGAACACTCAGCGCGGTCTTGTCCTCATTGGGGAACACTGGATCCATGGCGGGATTGAACAGGTGCCCGCCAGAGGCGAATACCATGGACCAGAACTCGCTCAGCCCGTCCACGTTCGTCTTGTATCCCTTCAGTATCGGGTACTGGGCGATGCCGGCCTTCTTCACCTCCAGCGCCGCGGTCTTCAACTGGTCGAGCGTGACCGGTGCTTCCTTCACGCCGGCTTTGTCGAGCGCCGCGCGGTCGTAGATGTAGACGTAGATGTCGCCATAGTAGGGCGTTCCGTACTGCTTGCCCTTGTAGAAGAGCGCTTCGCGATCGAAGGGGAAGATGTCCTTGTTCAACGCGTCAAGCCCGGGCAGGCCGTCGATAGCCTGCAACCAGCCGGCGTCGACCCACGCGCCCAAGTCCGTGTCGCGCACGTAGAACGCATCCGGCTGGGAGCCCGCGTTGAAGAGCGCGATCATCTTCTCGTTGTACAGCTGCATGTCGAGTGGCGTGTAGTTCACCTTGATGGCGGGGTTCTCGGCCATGAACTGCTTGAGCCGCTGTTCAACTACCTGAGGCTCGAAGGCCCAGCCCGCGAACTGAACGGCAGCGTCGGCCGCGCGCGCGGAGGACATCAGCCCGAGGTTGCCGACGGTGGCGCCGGCGCCGGCAAGTGCTGACAGCGTGAGGAATCTGCGGCGGGACATCGGACTATTAAGATCGTCATTGGGCGGCATCGCGGTCCTCCTTGAGGCCATGAGATTGCGTTAAACGGTTGGTCACGATCAGTCCTTCACGGCGCCGCTGGTGAGGCCCTGAACAATCAGGCGCTGGAACAGGAACGCCAGCGCCAGGGGCGGGATGATCGCAAGCACGCCGCCCGTTGCCATCAGCGTGCGTTGGGTCGTCACGTCGGTGGCAAATCCCGCGACAACCACGGGCAAGGTCTTCGAGGCGGTCGTGCTGGTCAGGATCACGGCAAACAGGTAGTCGTTCCAGGCGGTCATGAAAGCGAACATCGCCGCGGAGACAAGTCCGGGCATTGCAACGGGCAGCAGCACCTTGACGAGCATCTGCAGCCAGCTGCAACCATCCATGAACGCCGCTTCCTCAAGTGAGCGCGGGATGGTCTGGAAGTAGTTCTTCAGCAGCCAGATTGTGAACGGCAGCGTGAAGGTCACATAGGTTGTGATCAGCGCGGACAGATGGTCCAGCATGCCGAGGTTCTTCAGCGTCAGATACAGCGGCACGATGAGCGCAATGCCCGGGACCATGCGCGAGCCGAGATAGACACCGAGAAGCGCGTTTTGCCCGCGAAAGCGCAGGCGCGCCAGGCTGTAGCCAGCCAGCGTGCCGAGCACGAGGTTGGCGACAGCCGTGCCCAACGCGGCGAGCAGCGAGTTCACCATGCCCGGAAGCATTTCCTCCGCGGCGCGGCCACCCACCAGGGCGTTCGCTCCTGAAGGATGGAAAAACGTCCGATAGTGTTCGAGCGTCGGGTGCAGGGGAATCCACTGCGTAGGTACTGTAAGGGCGTCGCGTTCGTGCATGAAGCTCGTCAGCAACAGCCAGCAGAACGGCGCCAGGATGTAGATCGCGATGGCAATGCCGGCGAGCGCCAGGAATGCCGTGCGACGCGAGCGGCGGCCGGCGGGCGTGAAAAAACGGATGGGCAAGGTACTCATGCTTCGATGTCTCCGCGTCCGTAGAGCACCCGAAAATAGGCCAGCGCGAGCGCGAGCGTAATCAGGCTGACCAGCCACGCGTATGCATTGCCATGGCCAAAATCGAGGTTGCTGAACGTGGTCAGGTAGGTCTGCCAGGTGAGCGTGGTGGTGGCCGTGCCGGGACCTCCCGCAGTGAGCACATAAATCACGTCGAACGCGCGAAGCGCCGACATCGTCTGGAGGATCAGTACGACCAGCAGCGACTGCGAAAGCCAGGGCAGGGTGATGTATCGAAAGAGCTGGTGCTTGCTCGCGCCATCCATGCGGGCTGCCTCGTAAAGTTCTGCGGGAATGCGTTGCAGTGCAGAGAGCAGGAGGATGACGGCAAGCGGCAAGAGGCTCCAGACTTCGGAGAATACGAGTGCGAGCAGGGCGGACGTGGGTGTCGACAGCCAGCCTCGGTACTGGTCGAGCAAGCCAAGGCTCACGAGGAGGCCGTTGAGCGCGCCCACCTTTGCGTCATAGATCCATTGCCACATCAGGCCGTTCACCACGGGCGGGATTGCCCACGGCAGCAGGACCAGCGTGCGCACCAGCGCCCGCCCGGGAAACTCGCGGTTGAGCAGCAGGGCAATGAGGATACCCAGCACCACCACCAGCATGACCACGAGCACCGTGTACTCGACGGTGATCCACAGCGAAGTCCAGAACTCGGGTGACTGGAGTATGTCTGTATAGTTCGATATCCCGACGAATTTGAACGCGCGCGGTCGCTGCAGGTTGTACCGGTGCAGGCTGATCCAGGCCGAGTAGGCGATAGGGAACGCGGACAGCACGCAGATCGCGAGAAGCGCCGGCGTATTGAGCAGCCAGGCGAAGGCCCGGCGATCGTAACCAACACGCTTCATGCGCTGGCTGGGTTTGGCGGCTGGTAACGACAGCGACGGTCTCATGAGCGGCTCCCCAGGCGCAGGAACTTGCCGGCACGAGCGCCGGTGGCGCCTCGCGCATCGTAAGTCATCGTGCCGCTCACCATCACGTTTTCTATGCCGCCCGCGCGCAGGGTCGGCTGCTCGTAGGTGGCGCGGTCGATAACGAGATCCGGATCGAACACGACCAGGTCTGCGTGGTTGCCCACGGCGACCTCGCCACGGTCCAGCAGATTGAAGCGGCGCGCGGACAGGCCGGTCATGCGGTGCACTGCCTCCTCCAGCGGAAACAGGGCGAGTTCGCGCGAGTAATGCCCGAGCACACGTGGAAAGGTGCCCCACAGGCGGGGGTGAGGATGACTGTCGTGCGGCAGGCCGTCGGAGCCGATCATCGTCGCCTCGTACTGCAGGACGCGTCGCACGTCGTCCTCGCGCATCTGGAAGTAGCTCGCGCCGCCCGGCTGCAGGCGCCCGCAAGCCTCCTTCTGGCTGCAGTTCCACTCGCGCGCAATGTCAGCGAGCAGGCGCCCGCTCATCGCGGGATAGGGCTCGGACCACGTCACCATGACCTCGATGACATCGTCCACCAGGTCCGGACGCAGAACGGTCGAGCCGGCGACGTAAGGATAGGCGTCCAAACCGATCGGCTGGCCACGTCGAGCAGCGTCGATGTGCGCCAGCGTCTCGAACGAGCGTCCCCAATTGGCCGGTCCCGCGCACTTGTGATGCGAGATCACGAGGGGTAGCCCGGCATCGCGCGCGGCCGTGAACGCTTCATCAAGCGAAGCTATGACGTCCTTGGCTTCATCGCGGATGTGGGCGGTGTAGACGCCCCCCGCTTCGGCCGCGATGCGCGCCAGCAGCGTCACCTCGGCCGTGTCCGAGGCCGCGTTGGTGTCATAGAAGAGCCCGCTGCTGAATCCGGTCGCACCCGCGGCCATCGCTTCGCGCATGAGATCAGCCATCTTCGCCTGCTCCGCGGGCGTCGCGGCGCGGTAAGGGTCGTCCATTGTCGCGACACGCAAGGTGGAATGTCCGACGAGGGCCGCCACGTTGACGGCAGGCCGCGCGGCATCGACGGCTTGGGCGTACGCCCGCATCGTCGGATAGACATGCTTGCCCGAGCCGCCCAGGAGAGTCAGCGGCGCCGGCACGTCCGGATGGACCAGCGGTGCGAGGCTGATGCCGCAATTGCCCACCACGACCGTGGTCACGCCCTGGCTCACCTTGGGCAACATGGCTGGCGATGACAGAACGCTTTGGTCGTCATGCGTGTGCACGTCGATGAATCCCGGGGCGACGATTCTCCCGGCTGCATCGATCGAGGTCGCCCCGCGCACCTCGAGATCCGCGCCGATTTCGCTGATGCGCCCGTTTTCCAC
>NZ_JAQGMM010000424.1 GCF_028292365.1 Caballeronia sp. | reverse complement strand
CCGATAGATCGCTCGGTCTGCTGCGGAACTTTCTTCAAACAAAAAACGCGTCGCTGGAAACCCGGCGACGCGTTTTTTATTGAATCAGTCCGACTCAACTAGATTAGCTGAGCCCCACTCGGGGGTTAAGCACATCGCTGGCTATCGCCAGATAACGGTCGGCTGTGCTCTGCAACGTCAGCCCGTTAAGCGGCCGCGTGGCTCTGGGCTGCGACAACGCGTCGAGTAATGCGCGGCCATACGCATCGGCGTCGCTGGTGTCGAGAAGTTCGACGCCCGAGAAATCCTTGGCAAACGCGAACGAGGGAATCGCACTGCCCACCACAGGAATGCCTGACGCCAGCGCCTCCAAAAACCCAATGCTGTGCGCCTCGAAGCTCGACGGCATCGCGAACGCGTGCGACCCGCGCAAAATCTCCGCGACATTCGATTGCGGCCCGATCACCTTCACGCGATCCTTCAACCCCAGGTCGTCCACAAGTCTCAGGATGGCCGCGTGATACTCAAGGTTTTCGATCACGCCGCACAGCAGCAATTGCACATCGGGCTCGGCAACGGCCACGCGCGCAAATGCCTGCACTGTCTGCAACTGATTCTTCTCCGGGATGTACCGGCCGATCTGCACGATCTGCCTGAAACCGGTCGATGGCAACGGTTCGCTCACTTGCTCGAAACGCGACACATCAACGCCATTCGGCACCACGATCATGGACGGATGCGAACCGATTTCCTTCACGTAATCGTCGATATTTTTCTGCGACACACCGATCACCGCCTTCGCCCGCCCCGACAGTAAACGCTCGGCAATCAGCAGCGCGTTGTTGGCGAAGTCGTTGGCGCCGGAGTGCATGACCCAGACGATGGGCACGCGCGTAGGCAACGCGCGCACGTACAAGGCCGGGATAGTGGCGTGCGCAAAAATGATGTCGGGTTTGAAGCGTCGAATGGCTCGATGCAGGAACAGCAGCCGCCCGACCCTGCCAAGCGAGCGCTGCGGGAAATAACATGGGACATTGTTCGCGCGCAATTCGGCGCTGATATGCTGGAAATCATCGTGCGCGGGCATCAGCGACGTAATGCAAACTTCGTGACCGCCCCGCTGATGCCCAATGGCCACACCCTTTGCAAGCACCTCTGCACCAGATAAGCGGGGTGCAAGAATGACCTGAAGAATTCTCATTTGTTGTCGTCCCCTACCGTTCCGAATGTCCCATTGCGGCCATGCCGTCACGTGGATAGTTCATATCCGCTTCCCCGCCCACGCTTCTCTGGCGCAGACGTCGACCGGCTCGCTTGATTGTTTTTAATGAAATTATTAAATGTGCATCGAATTCCGCTCAATGCACGCATCATCAAAGATACCCGAGCGCATTCCGCGCACGCCGCCATCAGGTAGCATTAATCGGTCGGTAATGAGTGGTAACAAACGTTAAGCCGGGGACGCTATTTAAAGGGTGCCGGCGTGACGGAAAAACGGGGGAAACAAGCAGGGTTAACACTGTTCGGCAAAACTAAGCCGTGGATATAAACGGCAAAATGAAGCCGTTATCCGAGACGGTAATATCGCGCTGTAGTGGTGTAATGGTTTTAAGCCGGTTGCACACAGCAAACCAGCGGCTTATATACGAGCCGCCGTTTGCGAGCCCGAACTTCGTTGTCAGAAGTCCTGCCGGCTTATTGGTCCTGCGGGCACTGCAAGTTACAGCCGTTCGGATCGCCCAGGTCGCCGCGCTTGCGCTTCGCCGTCACGCCGTTCTGATACTTATCTGACGGCGCTGAAGCGGCAAATTGCAGCTGTGGGTGTTCTTTCAGGCGAAACTGGTCCTGCAAGATGCCACCAGGAACACCCGGGGAATTCTGGGCAAAAGCGACGGGCACAAAGGCAACGGCGCTAACAACAAACGCGATCAACGCGGCAACGCTCAAAAGCAATTTCATGGCAGCAGTAACGGTGAGTAAAACGGTCGTCGATTAAACGTTTGGCCAAGAGCATTTCCGGCGTGGTGAGCCGCGACATAATGTTGCATATAACGCCACCGGAGTGCCTTGCCAACCCTAGCCAACCATAAGGTTAACGTAATTCTAGACATAAGACTTCGGATCGGCGGGACAGACCGGATCTAAATGGTTACCGCGCGTTTCCGGTCGCCCCGCTAAGCGCCTCATCAAGTTCAAGCAGTTGCCCGCAAAAAGCCGGGTCGTAGCCCTCCAGGTGCGCCACGCTGTCACGGTACGTATCGCTGCGCAGTACCTCCAGCAGGCCGCTGAGTCCGGCGCCGTTGAGCTTGTCGCGGTTGCATGCGAACAAGTAGTCCTCATCGATGATCGGAATGAAGTCCAGCGCGAACTGCTGCGCGGCCGGCTGCACGCCGAAACCAAGATCGGCCATGCCGCTCGCGACGAACGCAGCAATGGCCGAATGGGTCAGTTCAGCCGTGGCGTAGCCGTTGATGCTCGCCGGGTCGATACCAATCTGGCGCAGCGCCAGATCCAGCAACATGCGCGTGCCCGATCCAGGCTGACGGTTGACGAAGCGGATGTCGTCGCGGGCGAGATCGTGCAAGCCGCGTATGCCTTTGGGATTGCCTTTGGGCAAGAACAGGCCCTGCGTGCGCCGTGTCAAATGAATCAGCCGATGCCGCCCCGCATCCAGCCAGGGCCGGTAGATCTCGGCACAACTCGCGCGGAATTCGCCGATCGGCAAGTGAAAACCCGCCAGCTCGCACTCGCCGCGCGCGAGAGCGGTGACGGCTTCGGCGCTCTCGCGGTACTTGATGTCCGCGGGGATCTGCTTCGCGGCCAGTGCGCCCACCAGCGCCGCAACGGCGTACCCGTGCGAGGCGTGAATCCGTATCTCGCCAACAGCGCGCGACAGCCGCCGGTTCAGTTCACCGGCCACTTCGCTGGCCAAAGCCTGAAGCGGCCCGTCGAGTCGCTCGTTCGACAAACGTTGCGCCCGCAGCACTGCTTCGCCGAGTTCCGACAAAACCGACCCGCGGCCACGCGACTTCGTAATCAGCGCGCCGCCCAAGCGTGTCTCTATGTCGCGCAAAAGGCCCCACGCATGCCGATAGGATAAACCCTTAGCCGACGCGGCTTGCGCGATGCTGCCAGTCTGGGAAACCAGCAGCAAAAGTGGCACCGCCGCGCTGAGACTGGCTTCGCGGCCTGCGGCGTCGCGCAAGACGAGCTCTGTACGGCATTCGACATCGATCATATGTAGTTCCAGTTCCTATTGCCATCGACCGGTTAGCCTCGTATCTTGCATATCACGGGCTCGGCACAACGAATTATATGACCGATATATGCATTTAAAAAACATATGCCGAGCAATGGAGACTCCCCACATGGTCCAGATGCCTCATAACCACCAAAATCAGCCGGCCGGTACGCCCGATGAGCGCGTTGCGCGCCATCTGAAAAAGGGCGCGTCGCTGCTCGCCGTGCTGCATGCTATTCAAGACGAAGCCGGTTACATTCCCGCCGATGTCATCGCCCCGCTCGCTCAGGCCATGTCGCTGTCGCGCGCGGAAGTGCACGGCGTGATCACCTATTACCACCATTTCCGCTCCGAACCGCCCGCGCGCGTGACCGTGCAGTTGTGTCGCGCCGAAGCTTGCAGGAGCATGGGAACGGAAGCGCTGGCGGCGCATATCGAAGGGCATACGGGGTGCAAGTTCGATTCCGGTCATCAAGTGGATACCGAGTTGGAGACCGTGTACTGCCTCGGGCAATGCGCGCTGTCGCCGGCCATGACCATCAACGGCGAGCTGCATGCCCGCGTCACGCCGCAGAAGTTTGAGCGGCTGTATGAAGAGGCGCGCGTTCATTCGAGCGCGGAGGATTTGGTATGACGCGCATCTACGTTCCTTGCGATTCGTCGGCACTGGCGCTCGGCGCCGATCGTGTCGCGCTGGCAGTTGCGGCTGAAGCTCAGAAACGCGGAATCGAAGTTGAAATCGTGCGCAACGGTTCGCGCGGCATGCTTTGGCTGGAACCGCTGGTCGAAGTGGAAACGGCGGAAGGTCGCATCGGTTATTCGAATGTCGATGAAGACGATGTCCCCGCGCTCTTCGATGCCGATCTGGCGAATGGCGGCGCGCATGAAAAGCGTGTCGGCGTGGTCGATACCTTGCCGTGGCTCGCGAAACAGCAACGCCTGACATTTGCACGCATCGGCATCACGGACCCGCTTTCCACCGATGACTACGTGAAGCACGGCGGCCTCGACGGTTTGCGTAAAGCGCTTGAAACCGATGGCGATGCCGCCTGCGAAGCGCTGCTCGAATCGGGCCTGCGCGGACGCGGCGGTGCAGCGTTCCCGGCCGGCATCAAATGGCGCACGGTGCGGGCCGCTTTGGCGCCGCAAAAGTACATCGTCTGCAACGCCGACGAAGGCGATTCCGGCACGTTTTCGGACCGGCTCGTCATGGAAAGCGACCCGTATATGTTGATCGAAGGGATGATCATCGCGGGAATCGTGACCAGGGCGACGAAGGGATATATCTATGTGCGCAGCGAATATCCGCACGCTATTGCGACGCTGAACCGCGCCATCGATAAAGCCCGCGACGCCGGCTGGCTTGGTGCGAGTGTCCTTGGCAGCGACAAAGCGTTCGAACTGGAAGTGGCCAAAGGCGCCGGCTCGTATGTGTGCGGTGAAGAAACCGCGTTGCTGGAATCGCTCGAAGGCAAGCGCGGCGTGGTCCGCGCGAAGCCGCCGGTGCCTGCGCTTGTCGGCCTGTTCGGCCAGCCGACCGTGATCAATAACGTCATTACGCTCGCGACCGTGCCAATCATCTTCGCCAAGGGCGCAGCGTTTTATCGCGACTTCGGCATGGGCCGCTCGCGCGGCACGCTGCCATTCCAGATCGCAGGCAACGTGAAGCAAGGCGGCCTTGTGGAGCTGGCGTTCGGCGTGACCCTGCGCGAACTAATCTATGAATATGGCGGCGGCACGGCAAGCGGCCGGCCGGCGCGCGCCGCGCAAGTCGGCGGCCCGCTCGGCACGTATCTTCCGGAAAGCCAGTGGGACATTCCCATGGACTACGAAGCTTATGCGGCGGTTGGCGCGGTGGTCGGACATGGCGGTATTGTGATCCATGACGACACGTCAAACCTCGCCGATCTCGCCCAATACGCAATGCACTTCTGCGCCGTCGAATCATGCGGCAAGTGCACGCCGTGCCGCATTGGTTCCACGCGCGGTGTGGAAGTCATCGCGAAGATCCGTGCAGGAGACACCTCGCCGAAACAAGTGACGCTGCTGCGCGATCTCTGCGACACCATGGTGTCCGGCTCGCTCTGCGCAATGGGTGGCATGACACCGTATCCGGTGCTGTCGGCCCTCGACCATTTCCCTGAAGACTTCGGTCTGTCCAAAAAGCCGTCGCAGAAAGCGGCTTAAAGAAGGAACACAATCATGTCCAACTCCTCCTGCGGTTCCGGCAATTGCGCGTGCAAGACGAAACTGCGCGATCCCTTCGACGATACCGACTACGGCACGCCGCTGCGCCATGCGGATATCGACGTGACATTAGATATTGATGGCACGTCGGTGACCGTGCCGGCTGGAACGTCGGTGATGCGCGCGGCGATCGAGGCCGGCGTCAATGTTCCTAAACTCTGCGCGACGGATTCACTTGAGCCGTTCGGTTCGTGCCGTCTGTGCCTGGTTGAAATTGAAGGCAAGCGCGGGTATCCGGCGTCGTGCACGACACCTGTTGAAGCCGGGATGAAAGTGCGCACGCAGACGAACAAGCTGCAGTCGCTCCGCAAAAACGTGATGGAGTTGTATATCTCCGATCACCCGCTCGACTGCCTCACCTGCCCTGCAAACGGCGATTGCGAATTGCAGGACATGGCGGGCGTGGTCGGCTTGCGCGAGGTTCGCTACGGCTACGAAGGCGCGAATCACTTGAAGGACAAGAAGGACGAATCGAATCCGTATTTTACGTACGACGCGTCGAAGTGCATTGTCTGCAATCGATGCGTGCGCGCATGCGAGGAAACGCAGGGAACGTTCGCGCTGACCATCGCGGGACGGGGTTTCGAATCGCGCGTGGCCGCGAGTGAAAACCAGCCGTTCATGGAATCCGAATGCGTGTCGTGCGGCGCGTGCGTGGCGGCCTGCCCGACCGCGACGC
>NZ_JAQGMM010000407.1 GCF_028292365.1 Caballeronia sp. | reverse complement strand
TTTGCAGCTCTGATCCGCGCCACAAACAGCGTCAAGGCTGAACGCCGCGCTTTTTGCTTGCGCTTTTTGTTTGAGGAAAAACAATGGCTCGTATCGCAGGGGTTAACATCCCGAATCACCAGCATACTGAAATCGGCCTCACGGCTATTTTCGGTGTAGGCCGCACGCGCGCACGCAACATTTGCGTCTCGTCTGGTGTGGAGTTTTCGAAGAAGGTCAAAGACCTCACTGACGCAGACCTCGAAAAGCTGCGAGAAGAAGTGGGTAAGTTCATCGTCGAAGGCGACCTGCGTCGTGAAGTGACGATGAACATCAAGCGCCTGATGGACCTGGGCTGCTATCGTGGCGTACGCCATCGCAAGGGCCTGCCCATGCGTGGTCAACGCACACGTACGAATGCCCGTACCCGCAAGGGTCCGCGTCGTGCAGCGCAATCGCTGAAGAAGTAAGCGGAATTGATAGTTACAGGAAAACGTAATGGCTAAGGCTTCGAACAACTCCGCGGCGCAACGCGTTCGCAAGAAGGTAAAGAAGAACGTCGCCGAGGGCGTAGTTCACGTTCACGCGTCGTTCAACAACACCATCATCACGATCACCGATCGCCAAGGCAATGCACTCGCCTGGGCAACGTCGGGTGGCCAGGGCTTCAAGGGTTCGCGTAAATCGACTCCCTTTGCTGCTCAGGTCGCAGCCGAATCGGCTGGTCGCGTGGCGATGGAATACGGCGTGAAGAACCTCGAGGTGCGGATCAAGGGCCCTGGTCCTGGCCGTGAATCGGCGGTGCGTGCGCTGCATGGTCTTGGCATCAAGATCACCGCAATCTCCGACGTGACACCGGTTCCGCACAACGGCTGCCGTCCGCCGAAGCGTCGTCGTATCTAAGACGTCGCGTAACGCCTTGACCTGTTGACGCTCGCGCGTCGACAGGTTGCTTGCGTTATGGAATCTGCGTGAAGAATACTGACTAAGCCCACCGTTCGATCCATCGAGTTCGAACTAGCGCGAACGACCTTCGCGTGATCAATTATTAAGGATGCAAAGTGGCACGTTATACCGGTCCAAAAGCAAAGCTGTCCCGCCGTGAAGGTACTGATCTTTTCCTGAAGAGCGCACGTCGCTCCCTCGCCGACAAGTGCAAGCTCGATAGCAAGCCGGGTCAGCATGGCCGCACGTCTGGCGCGCGTACGTCCGACTACGGTACGCAGTTGCGTGAAAAGCAAAAAGTGAAGCGTATTTATGGCGTTCTCGAACGTCAGTTCCGCCGTTACTTCGCTGAAGCTGATCGCCGCAAGGGCCCGACGGGCGAAAACCTGCTGCAATTGCTCGAGTCGCGTCTTGATAACGTCGTGTATCGCATGGGCTTCGGTTCAACGCGTGCTGAAGCGCGTCAGCTGGTCGGCCACAAGTCGATCACGGTGAACGGCGTTGTGAACAACATCCCGTCGATGCAAGTTAAGGCCGGTGATGTGGTTGCTGTTCGCGAACAGTCGAAGAAGCAAGTGCGGATTCTGGAAGCGCTGAACCTGGCCGAACAAGGCGGAATGCCGAGCTGGGTTGCGGTCGATGCCAAGAAGTTCGAAGGCACGTTCAAGTCGATGCCGGAACGCAGCGATATCGCTGGCGACATCAACGAAAGCCTGATCGTCGAATTGTATTCGCGGTAAATCGGATTAACGGCCGGGGAGCCCTGATTGCCGAAGGCAAGGGGTTACCTCGGCTGTTTATTTTCGGGTTGTCACCGGTCAGCCTTATCGGCGTAACGAGCCGAGGGTATTGAAAAGGAAAACCTATGCAAACCAGTTTGTTGAAGCCCAAGATTATTGCAGTTGAATCGCTTGGCGACAGTCACGCGAAAGTGGTCATGGAGCCGTTCGAACGCGGTTATGGTCACACCTTGGGTAATGCGCTTCGGCGTGTGCTGTTGTCGTCGATGATTGGTTATGCGCCGACCGAAGTGACGATTGCTGGCGTCGTGCACGAATATTCTACGCTCGACGGCGTGCAAGAAGATGTGGTCAACCTGCTGTTGAATTTGAAGGGCGTCGTTTTCAAGCTGCATAACCGCGACGAAGTCACGGTTACGCTGCGCAAGGAAGGCGAAGGCGTTGTCACGGCTGGCGATATCGAACTCGCTCACGATTGCGAAGTCATCAATCCGGGTCACGTGATTGCGCATCTGTCGAAGGGCGGAAAGCTCGACGTTCAGATCAAGATTGAAAAGGGCCGCGGTTATGTGCCGGGCAACGTGCGCCGTTATGGCGAAGATTCGGCGAAGATCATTGGCCGTATTGTGCTGGACGCGTCATTCTCGCCGGTTCTCCGTGTGAGCTACGCCGTTGAAAGCGCTCGCGTTGAACAGCGCACCGACCTCGACAAGCTCGTGATGAACATTGAAACCAACGGCGTGATTTCGCCCGAGGAAGCAATTCGTCAATCGGCTCGTATCCTGGTCGACCAGTTGTCGGTATTCGCGGCACTGGAAGGCACGGAAGCAGCGGCAGAAGCACCGTCGCGCGCGCCGCAGATCGATCCGATCCTGTTGCGTCCGGTGGACGATCTCGAACTGACGGTGCGTTCCGCGAACTGCCTGAAGGCCGAGAACATCTATTACATCGGCGATTTGATTCAGCGCACGGAAAACGAATTGCTCAAGACGCCTAACCTCGGTCGCAAGTCGCTGAACGAGATCAAGGAAGTCCTGGCTTCGCGTGGTCTGACGTTGGGTATGAAGCTCGAAAACTGGCCGCCGGCTGGTCTCGACAAGTAAGATTCAGGCAGTACGCCTGACTGGCAAAGATGCGGATTTTCCTTTAAAATCCGCATCTTGCTTTTTCTACGACCGGCCCGTGCGCTCACGAGAGACTCTCGAGAGACGCAATAGAAGAGCTGGATCTAAACTTGATTAATTAGGAACTTCAAAATGCGCCATAAACATGGTTTGCGGAAACTGAACCGCACGAGCAGCCACCGTCTGGCTATGCTCCGTAATATGTCGAACTCGCTGATCGCGCACGAAGTCATCAAGACGACGCTGCCGAAAGCTAAAGAACTTCGTAAAGTCGTTGAGCCGCTGATCACGCTCGGCAAGAAGCCGTCGCTGTCAAATCGTCGTCTGGCGTTCAACCGCCTGCGCGATCGTGACTCCGTCGCGAAGCTGTTTGAAGTGCTCGGCCCGCGCTTTGAAAAGCGTCCGGGTGGATATCTGAGCATCCTGAAATTCGGCTTCCGCCAAGGCGACAACGCGCCGATGGCGCTGGTCATGCTGATGGATCGTCCGGAACTCGCGGACGGCGACGACGTGCAAGAAGCTGAATAACCTAGCACGCTGTTGATCGAAAAAAGGCCAAGCTCTGCTTGGCCTTTTTCTATTTGTGCGCCGGGTTTGCGCTGCTGATTGTTAGGGCGTGAGTCCCAAGTCATAGGCTGATTGGCTGAATGCGGGTTATCGACGTCCAGTGCTAGGATTGCGTGCATATCCACCGCATCGGAGCTTTTTCGTGAACACGCCGGTTGTCCTCGTTCTCACGACGCTGCCTGACAGCGAGGCCGCGTCAACCCTCGCGCAGCAAGCCATCGATGCACGGCTTGCCGCCTGTGTGACGGAGCTGGGCACGGTCAAGTCGAGGTATCGGTGGGAAGGTAAGGTAGAGGTTGCTGAGGAGCTTCAGCTCCTGTTCAAGACAAGCCTCGCACGCGGCGACGAACTGACGCGCTTTATCGAAGCGAATCATCCTTATGAAACACCTGAAGTTGTCTCGTGGCAGGCAGATGCTTCGGCTGCTTATGGGCAATGGATCACCGCGGAAACTCAACGTCCTCTTAATGTTTAAGTCCTTTGCCTTCTCCGCGCGCCGGCCGCTCGATGCAGTGCTCATGCTCGTATCGTGTTTCGCGTTGCTGCTCTGCTCGATCTCGCCAGGCCATGCCGCCGACGATTTTCTCGACCCCGCCGTCGCGTTCAAATTCAGTGCTTCGGAAAAACTGGGCGAAATCGACGTGCGATATAAGGTCGCAGATGGCTATTACATGTATCGCGAGCGTTTCGCGTTTGCGGTGAAAAACGGCGCGGCGACGCTCGGCGAACCGCAATTGCCCGCGGGCAAGGTTCACTTCGACCAGACGTTTAACAAGGACGTGGAAACGTATCGCGGCGAACTTGTGATCCGGATTCCGGTGAAGCAGGCTTCCGGCCCTTTCGATATTGCCGTCACGTCGCAGGGCTGTGCCGATCAGGGCATTTGTTATCCGCCGATGGAGCGCGTTTACCGCGTCAGTGGCGCCGCGCTGCAAGCCGCCAGTGCCAGTCGTCAAACGCCAACGGTCAGCGCCAGTGACGTGCCCTGGTACGAACGCGCGACCAACGCCGATTACGCGCAATCCCTGCTCGAAAGCGGGGGCTTTTTCGCAATCGTCGGTTTGTACTTTGTAGCTGGCGTCGTGTTGAGCCTGTTGCCGTGCTCTTATCCGATGATTCCCATTCTCTCGGCGATCATCATTGGTGAAGGCGCGCGCGTGACGCGCTCGCGTGGATTCGGATTATCGGTGGCGTACGTGTTCGGCATGGCGCTCGTCTACACCGCGCTAGGGGTGCTCGCCGCGATGATCGGGCAGAGTCTTGGGGCGTGGCTCCAGAATCCCTGGGTGCTCGGCGCGTTCGGCGTGCTGCTGGCGGTATTCGCGCTCACGCTGATTGCAGGTGTCGATATCGCATTGCCGGCGCGCTGGCAAAACAGCGTCAACGAGGCGTCGCAGAAGCGATCGGGCGGGAAGGTTGCGGCGGTCGTCGTGATGGGCGCGTTGTCGGCGCTCGTGGTCGGCGCGTGCATGACCGCGCCGCTCTTTGCCGTGCTCGCATTTATCGCGCATACGGGCAATGCGCTGCTCGGCGGTGTGGCGTTATTTTCCATGGGCGTCGGACTCGGCGTGCCGCTGCTGATCATCGGACTTGGTGCGGGGACGCTGCTGCCGCGCGCGGGGAACTGGATGGACGGCGTGAAGGTTTTCTTCGGCGTTGTGTTACTCGCGGCGGCACTGTGGATTGTGTGGCCCGTGCTCAGCGCGGTCGCGCAGATGGCTCTGGCGGCGTTGTGGCTGCTTGCGGCGGCTGCGGCGTTGGGACTGTTCACATCGGGCGCTGCAGGGGTGTCGATCTGGCGCAAGCTGGCTCGTGGATTCGGCGCTGCGCTCGCTATCTGGGGCGCTACGCTGCTCGTTGGACTCGCGGCGGGATCCACGGATCCGCTTCGGCCACTGGCCGTATTTGCTGCGCGCACAGGCTCCAGCGCCAGTGCACAGCAATCAGCGCCTGGAGAGACGTTCGCACCGGTAAAGTCATCGGCGGAGCTGGACCTGGCGCTCAAGGCCGCCAGTCGGCCGGCCATGCTGGATTTCTATGCCGACTGGTGCGTGTCGTGCAAGGAAATGGAGCATCTCACGTTCAGCGATCCGCGGGTACGTGCGCGTCTCGCGCAACTTAACCTGCTGCGCGCGGACGTCACGGCGAATAACCCCGACGATCAGGCGTTGCTCAAACGCTTCAAATTGTTCGGGCCTCCGGGGATCATCTTCTTCGATGCGCA
>NZ_JAQGMM010000385.1 GCF_028292365.1 Caballeronia sp. | reverse complement strand
TCGATTGCGTGACCTACCTCACCGCTACCGCGCGAGAAGCCAGTGAACTGCTGGCGCTCACGGCGAGGCCAGATCCGCGCGACGCTTATAGCCGCGTCAACCCGCAGTTCAATGACGCAAGTGCGTTCGGTGAAGTAGCGGCATTTCGATTCGGCGTACCTTCGGCGCTCGAATTTGCGGGATGCACTGAAAGTCCCGCGCTGTTCGAGCAAGCCCGGAAGGCTCTGGAAGCTGCTGGAGGAACCGCCGTTGAAATAGACTTCGTGCCGTTTGCCCAAGCCGCCAGATTGCTTTATGAAGGACCGTGGGTCGCAGAGCGTTACAGCGTCGCGGGAGAGTTGATGGAGACGCAGCCCGATGCCGTATTACCCGTGATTCGCGACGTACTTGCCAAGGCACCCGGCACGACCGCCGTCGACGCATTTCGCGCACAGTACCGGCTCCAGGCGCTCAAGCAAGTCTGCGACGCCGTCATGGGAGAGCTGGACTTCGTCCTGACGCCGAGCATTCCTCGCCCCGTTACACTGGCGGAACTGGAGGCGGACCCTATCGGCCCTAACTCCTTGCTCGGGTATTACACCAACTTCATGAATCTCCTGGACTACGCGGCTGTAGCGGTTCCAGCTGGATTCATGGCGAACAAATTACCCTGGGGTGTCACGGTTTTCGGCCGGCCGTTTACCGATCAATATTTACTCAGCATAGCTGATCGATTACAGCGGATTCATGGATTGCCTGTGGTTGGAGGCAGCACCCCCGATCTGACGCCACTCCCCCGGCAGGCTCATGGCGATCGCGCGCGGATCGTAGTCTGCGGTGCGCATATGGAGGGACTGCCCTTGAACTGGCAGTTGCTTCACCGTGGCGGCCGGCTGCTTGAACGCACGTTGAGCGCATCTCGCTACCGCTTGTTTGCGATCGAAGGCCCAGTGGCGCGGCCCGGGATGACCCGCGTTTCGGTTGGGAATGGCTCCGCTATCGAGGTCGAGGTGTGGGAGCTCCCCAGCGCAGAACTGGGGTCATTCCTGACGGGAATTCCCGCGCCTCTCGGGCTCGGTAAAGTCGAGCTCTCCGACGGCCGCTGGGAGACCGGCTTTATCTGCGATACCTTCGGGCTGGAGGGAGCGCGCGAGATTACCTCCTTCGGCGGATGGAGGCGGTGGATTGCCAACACCGCTCGTATCGCCGCGACCGCGACGAGCCGCGCGGTCGCGGAATAACTTGCTCAAACATCGGGCGTTGTCAGCCGTCCTCGCTCTATGGCATTCTTACGCCATGTCCGCGATCAACCCCGTTACTGCTCATGCCTGGTGCCGCTCCTGAAGGAGCGGCATTGTCACGTTTTTAATGACCATGACCGCCGCAGTTTGGCCGGCATGGCTTAAGCCCCCGG
Source organism: Caballeronia sp. (assembly GCF_028292365.1). Taxonomy (GTDB): domain Bacteria; phylum Pseudomonadota; class Gammaproteobacteria; order Burkholderiales; family Burkholderiaceae; genus Caballeronia. The sequence continues at coordinate 2,261 of NZ_JAQGMM010000385.1, read as the reverse complement.
TTCGCTTGTCCTGCGGCGGTTCTCCAAGAGAATCCGTATATGCACGATTTGCGCAACACCCCGTCATCCGTACCACGCCTCACCGTCCTCACCGGTGACCGCCCTACCGGCCCGCTGCATCTGGGCCATTATGTTGGCTCGCTGAAGACCCGGCTCGAGCTTCAGGAAACACATACACAGTACCTGCTCGTCGCCGATACCCAGGCCATGACCGACAACGCTCATGACCCGGACAAAGTGCGCCGGAATGTATTGGAAGTAGCGCTGGATTATCTGGCTGTCGGTATCGACCCGGACAAGAGCACCATCGCCGTACAGTCAGCCTTGCCGGCGCTCGCGGAATTGACCCTGCTTTACATGAATTTCGTCACTGTCGCGCGCCTCGAACGCAATCCCACGATCAAGGAAGAGATTCAGTCCCGCGGTTTTGGGCGCGATATTCCTGCGGGCTTTCTCTGCTACCCCATAGCGCAAGCGGCCGATATCACCGGGTTCAAGGCTCACTTTGTTCCAGTGGGAGAGGACCAGGCCCCGCTGATAGAACAAACCAATGAAATCGTGCGCCGCATCAACCGCCAAGCGGGCATCGAGGTTCTGCCGGAAGCCGAGGCATTGATTCCGACGATGGGCCGCCTCCCCGGTGTCGACGGCAAAGCCAAGATGAGCAAATCGCAGAACAACTCGATTGCGCTGTCTTCCTCGCCCGATGTCATACGCGAAGCAGTGAAGCGCATGTACACCGATCCAAACCATCTGCGTGCATCTGATCCGGGTACCGTGGAGGGCAACGTGGTTTTCACCTACCTGGACGTATTCGACGACGACCGTGTCGAGGTTGAACGCCTGAAGGCGGCGTATCGCGCTGGAGGGCTTGGCGACATGGCGCTCAAGCACCGGCTGGAGGATAAGCTGCAGGCGTTGATCGCCCCTATACGGGAACGGCGGGAACGATTTGCCCAAGACCCCGGTTACGTCTTTAGTGTGCTTAAGGAGGGCACGCAGTGCGCCAAGGCTGTCACGCAGCAAACGCTGGACGAGGTACGGAGGGCGCTAGGAACATTTTCATTTGAATCCGTAAGCTCTTGGAAATAATCATGTGCCGTTGGAGAGCGCCAACCTGCTCGGTCGATATGGTTATCTTCATTTGATATTTAACCTTTGCAGGCCCGGGTGCTAGCCTTTGAGACTGTTCACTGGTGTCGATTGTTTGAACCTTCAACCCCTTCGCACCAGGGACACTCGCCGGGACTGGCCTTGGCCGCTAGCCGCACAAGCTCATCCGGACGAGTCAGAACACCGCTTGAACGCCAAAGGACATCAAACAATGAGCACCCTCACCGAAGCGCCCGGTCTCACCCTGCACGCCACGCCCGTCCGCAAATTCTGGTTCGACGAAGTCCCGGCTCCCGCTACGCCCGCGGCTGAACGCCGGCATCGTCTGGAGCGCCTTGCTGGCGCATTTCGCCTGTTCGCTCAACGCGGTTTCGATCAGGGTCTGGCCGGCCATATCACTGCTCGCGATCCTGAATGGCCCGACCATTTCTGGGTCAATCCCCTTGGCAGGCACTTTGCACGCATGCGGGTTTCCGACTTGCTGCTGGTGAACAGCGCTGGCGAGATCGTGGTCGGCAAGGGCCCGGTCAATCAAGCCGCGTTTGCGATTCACGCAGCTATTCACGAAGCTCGTCCGGATATCGTCGCGGCTGCACATACGCATTCCCTCTACGGAAAAGCATGGTCGACACTGGGACGCAAGCTCGACCCGCTCACGCAAGACTCTTGCTCTTTCTATGAGGATCACGAACTATTTGACGATTTTCAGGGTGTGGTGCTCGACACGAAGGAAGGCGCACGTATTGCCGATGCGCTGGGTTCGAGCAAAGCGGTGATCCTGAAGAATCACGGCATCCTCACCGCGGGTCCGACGGTCGAAGCAGCCGCATGGTGGTATCTCGCACTCGATAACGCGTGCCACACGCAACTACTCGCCGAAGCTGCCGGTACGCCTCAGCGCATTCCGCATGACGTGGCCGCGCTCACGCACGAGAGAGTCGGTCGTCCGGGAGGCGCGCTGTTTTCGTTCGAGAGTTTGTATGAAGGCCTGGTCGAAGCGGAACCCGATCTGCTTGATTGACTTGATACGGCATTGTGATTAAAGCGATGCCTCATACATAGCCTTAATCACTCAACCAACGTCATGCTTTGGCGATCTGCGTATCCGAAATAGCGCGCACATCGATCCTTCTTGGCAGGATGGCATC
>NZ_JAQGMM010000354.1 GCF_028292365.1 Caballeronia sp. | reverse complement strand
GCGCTACGAGACGAATAGTTCGCCGCGCCTCGCCGACGGAAATGATCTACATGCAGACGCGCACGAATGTGGTGAGCCGGAGCAGTATCGGCGGCGCGGTCAACAGAGAGCAATTTGACACAGCCGTTGTGTATCTGGAGGCTCGCTACGGCATTCTTCGTTCGGTCGTCGAGGAGGGGCAATTTGTGGCGCGGACGGATAACTCGCCGGCGGTTGAATCCTGGTTGTCTGCCGATACGTGTTCCGCCGATGGTCTATATGCGAAGTTGCTGAATGCCGAGTTGGATACGCGGATAAAAATCTACAGCATCCACGTCATTGCCGGTGACGATACGCTCGATGTCTTCATGCTGAGCACCCATGCAGTGACAGACGCGGCATCGCTGGTCGAGTTGCATGCATGTCTTGCTTACGTGTGTGATTGCGTCGTGCTCGGCGAAGTCCCGGCGTTGGAGACGCAGCCCTTTCCGAGCCCGCTCGATGCGGCGGTGAGTCAAAGCCTGGCTGCGCTTCCAGCCGACCGTATAAGGGACCCCGCTTCGTATTCGGGGGCATTTGCGCAAATCCCGCTGCGGGCGCGGCACGATGGCGCCCCTTTGAGGCGACGCCTCGAGCGGACGGTGATCAACGCGGACGACATGCATCGAATCCACACCGCAGCCCACGCGCACGGTTCCTCCGTGCATTCACTTCTCCTCGCCGCGTTTGCCCTCGCGATTGCCGACGTAGCGAGGGAGCATCCGCGGCAGATTCTGATGCGATCGAACGTGGATATGCGCCGCCGGCTTGAACCGCACGTTTCAGCAGAACTTGTCTTTACCGCCATCACAGGACACATCACGTTGATCCCCGATCTGGACCGACCGCTCTTTGACATCGCGAAACTCGTTTTTCACGATATCCACGAGGGGGTGACCAACGGCTCCGTGTTTCGTACTTACCTGAACTACCCGAAACTGTTTGGCGGCACGCAACAACCGCCTGTTGCGCTCAATGTCTCTGACATGCAGGCGATCAATTTTCGCTGGCCGACACAACGGCTGAAAGTGACCGGCTTTGATTATGCGTGCGGGTTGAAGAATTTTCCGAACGTTTCGGTGGCGATTTTCGACGGATTGCTGGTCGCAAATACCGTGTACGCGGAAGAGTTTATTGAACCCGCGATCATGCGGGCGATTTCGGAAAACGCTGTGAAGAGATTAAATTTCGCTTGCCAGTAGGAGCCGCCCGCCCGGGAGCGAGCGATGAACAGGGCGAGCTATATGCGCTGCTTATATTGGCATCGTCAGTCGGTATTTTCGTTATTGCAAAAAATCCCGCACACTGCGCCCCGTAGTATCAAGACGACCACTTGTCGCGATTCGATCCAGGGCACAACCATGAGCGTAGATGCGCAAAACTCTTCACGATTCTGAGTTTCAGCTGATTAGCCCATCGCAATACGTTATACGAATCAACAGGGGGATTAGTAGTTTCAATAGCGTGCGGCCAACGCGGAGCGAACGCTATCCAAAACGGTGGGACATCATGCGAGTTTTACTGGTTGAAGAGGATATTCAGATTGGCGAAAGCCTGCTTCGCGCATTGAAAGGTGCGGATTGCAGTGTCGACTGGGTTCGCGACGGCAAGGCCGGTAGCGTGGCCATCAACACGGCTTATTACGCTGTCGTGTTGCTCGATCCCGGCCTGTCCGGCGCGGGAGGTATCGATCTGCTACGTTCGTTGCGTGCCGCGGGCAACGACGTCGCCGTGCTGATTCTCACTGCACTGGACGATCTGGAGACGCGTGTGCACAGTCTTGACATCGGGGCCGACGATTGCGTACTCAAGCGAATCGAAGTCCGCGAACTTCTTGCGCGAATCCGGGCGGTATTGCGGCGCAAGGCGGGTTACGCAACCTCGCGTATCGGCTGCGAGTCGCTCAGCCTCGATCTCAACAAGCGCCTGTTGTGCTGCAACGGGGTAGCGTCGTCGCTCTCTGCGCGTGAATTCGCGCTGATGCACGCGTTTCTGGAAAGGCCCGGCATGATCCTGTCGCGCGGTCAGCTTGAGGACAGGCTATACGGATGGGGTAAAGAGGTGGAAAGCAATGCCGTCGACGTGCTGATCCATACGATGCGCAAGAAGTTTGGCCAGTCCCTGATCCGCAACGTGCGCGGGATCGGCTGGACGGTGGCCCATTGAGTTCATCTATCGGAATGCGACAAATCGCGTGTTGGTTCCGGGTGATTGGTATGCAGGCGCACCGTTGAATCCGCAAGGACATCTCATGAGCACAATCGGAAATAGTACTGGCGCGACTCCAGGTCTCGCCGCGCCTTTGCAGGTGTGTGACATCGGCAGCTTTCACGTTGGCGGCCATATGGTTTCGCTAACCGGGATGGCACCACGGTCGCGTGTCAGCACGGCCCACGGCGCAGTGCATCCTATCGATCCCAACGGAGAGATGATCGTTGGGCAGATGTACGTGCAGTATGTAAAACTCGCGGCTCCCCGTGGCCGTCATCCTCTCCTGCTCTGGCATGGCGGAGGAATGAGCGGCGTCAATTGGGAAACAACACCGGATGGACGCGCGGGATGGCAGATGTTTTTCCTTCATGCGGGCTTTGATGTGTTTGTATCCGACGCGGTCGAACGAGGCCGGGCGTCATGGGCTCCTTATCCTGACGTCTACCCGGAGGCGCCCTATTTCCGCACGGCACGCGAAGCCTGGGAAGAAACGTTCCGCTTCGGTCCGGCCGACTCCTGGAGTGCAGATCCTGCACGACGTCATGCCCACGACGGACTTCGTTTTCCTGTGGCGCGAATGGAAGCGTTCATGAACCAGTTCGTGCCGCGCTGGGGTGGCAACGATACGCTCACCCAGCATGCCTACGACGCACTCATCGGCCGCCTCGACAGCAGTATCGTTCTGACCCACAGCCAAGGGGGAAATTTTGGGCTTAACGCCGCCCTGCATGCTCCAGATCGCATCAAGGCTGTTATCTCGCTCGAACCGTCTGGCGCACCTGACCCGGAACACTATGACCCCACAGCCTTGCGCGGCATACCGCATCTGTTCCTTTGGGGGGACTACCTGGATCAACACCCTTTCTGGATCAATTCCGTGCCCAATGTGCGGCGATGGGTTGAGGCGCTGGCCGCCGCTGGCGTGGACGTGCAATGGATCGATCTGCCTTCACGCGGAATCACTGGAAACAGCCACGCGTTGATGGCCGACAATAACAGCGACTTGATCGCCGAAATAGTGCTCGACTGGATGCGAGAAAAGAAACTCGTCAGCTGATTCGGTTTTCCATCAGCTATGCTAAACGTTTCCCGATTTATTCTTCACGGCTGAAGCCGCCAGGAGCTCATTCTGAGCTAATTCTACGGCTCTACGCTATGCACAGGTGATGGCTGACTATTGGGCTTTCGATTGCATGCCATCGTGTCACTGGATATCGGTCTCGAGCATGACTGCATGCCCGCGGCGTACAAACTCGAGGAGTAAAGTCATGCAACCGGAACTCAACCACTCAAAAGCATTGGATAGCACGATTGCCATACCGGCCATCGGTGTCAACGTTCAGGTGCGCATTGCCCCGACGGCGACCGGGAACAAGGCAACACTCATCGAAACCACGGACGAGCCCGGATACGGGCCGCCACAGCACCGGCACGAACGGGAAACCGAAATCTTCCATGTGCTGAGCGGTCGATACCTGTTCGAAGTGGACGGGAAGCGCTTTGTCGCGGGCGCGGGAGAAACCGTGGTGGCACATGTGGGCAGCACGCACCGCTTCACCAACATCGACGACAAGGCGGCACGCATGCTGGTTCTGATCACGCCGGGGCTCGATGCGGCCGCGTTTTTCACCGAACTTCGTGGTGTGATGGCAAACGGTGAGCCCGAACCCGATAAATTGCGGGACTTCGGTAATAAATGGGAAGTTGAGTTCCTCGGCCCCCCGTTGACTGCATAACGGCTCGACCCACGCGAGACTGGCCTTGCGACCGATCAAGCATGATTGACGCATAGTGGGTCATGAATCACCGTTCACCGATCTTGGCTTAGTGCCGCTGGACCGATAGGACCGACACGACCGCCGCACGCGCCCCACGTTCACGGACATGCAGACCCTGCGCCCGTCCACATTTTTGATGAAATTCACGCGATCGCGTCGGCTCCGGTAAACTACCAGCCGGCCCGGGTGAGAATTTGCGCATGCGGGTCTACATCGACTTCATTTCGACTTCATTCCATATTCGTACCCATGTAGCTTTCCGAGAACCTCCTAACCGTTCATAACGGCTTCCCACCTGGGGGTTCTCGGGCATGGGTGCGCTCGCTTGTTCGATATTCGAACGACGCGCTTCACCTTTCGACTTTTGACTTCTACCGACGCTACGCTTTTGAAGCGATGCGCTGTTATCTTGTCGCACTTTGAGCCCGAGGGCTTCCAGCCGGCACATTCAACACCTCGCGCCGGTGACAGGCGCAGTGTGTTTTTATCTGACTGCGAACACAATTAATGAAGATTCAATCACTCCGAGAGCAGTGGTCATCGAACCTCCCCGGTAACGTGCTTGCGGGCCTCACCTCGTCGTTTGCCCTCGTCCCCGAATGCATCGCTTTTGCGTTGGTCGCGCAAGTGAATCCGCTTATGGGGCTTTACGGTGCTTTCATCATTTGTACACTGACCGCCATCTTTGGTGGCAGGCCTGGAATGATCTCGGGCGCCGCTGGTTCGATGGCTGTCGTTATCGTTGCGCTAGTCGTAGAGCACGGTGCCCAATACCTTCTTGCCACTGTTGTCCTGAGCGGCGCGCTGATGATGCTTTTCGGGCTATTGCGTCTGGGTAAGCTAATTCGAATGGTGCCGCATCCGGTGATGATCGGATTCGTGAACGGCTTGGCCATTATCATCGCCATGGCGCAACTGGAGCATTTCAAGCGTGCTACTCCCCAAGGGGACGTGTGGCTGCAAGGGACATCGTTGGCGGTCATGTGTGCATTGGTTGCACTGACCATGTTGATTGTCTACCTCCTGCCTCGAATCACCAGGGCCGTACCGCCGGCCCTGGTCGCCATCGTGAGCGTCGGATTGCTCAGTCAGATCATGCATTTGCCTACGCGGACATTGGGCGACATGGCACATATCGCCGGCGCCTTCCCGAGCTTTCATCTGCCGCAGATACCGGTTGACTTCGAGACCTTTCGGATCGTGTTTCCCTACGCACTGCTCATGGCGATAGTGGGTTTGCTGGAAACACTGCTCACTTTCAATCTCACCGATGAGATCACCGAGACCAATGGGCGGCCCAATCGCGAGTGTCTCGCGCTCGGCGTTTCAAATGTCGTGTCGGGCTTGTTCGGCGGCATGGGCGGTTGCGCGATGATCGGTCAAACCATGATCAACCTGAGTTCGGGAGGGCGCAGCCGTCTGTCAGGAGCGACGAGCGGCATCATGATCCTTTTGTTCATCCTCTTCTTATCCCCGCTCATCGAACGGATCCCCTTGGCCGCACTGGTCGGAGTGATGTTCGTTGTCGCGCAACAGACCTTTGCATGGGGATCGCTTCGAGTGCTGGGTAAAGTTCCCCGCAACGACGCGCTGGTGATCATCGCCGTGACGGTCATTACCGTTTTTACCGACCTGGCAATTGCCGTGTTGTGTGGCATCGTCATAGCCGCATTGAACTTCGCCTGGCAGCATGCACGCGAAATACGCGCCGAGGTGAAAAACAGCGACGAGGGTGCGCGGATCTATGTCTTGCACGGCACATTGTTCTTCGCGTCCACGGCAAATTTCCAGGACCTTTTCCAGCCCCAGACCGATGCAGAAGAGGTCATCGTTGATTGCCAGCATTTGCACGTGGCTGATCACTCTGCAATAGTCGCTTTCGAAACGCTGAAGGACCGTTATCAAAAGGCCGGAAGGCGTTTGCGATTTGCGAACCTATCGACGCGCAATCAACACATTCTCAAACGTGCCGGTGTTTCCCTTATCAACGTTTGACGCTGATTGAATCGGAAACCTGTGTGGCAGTGATACTGGTCGATATTGCCGGGCTGCGGACATGTCCGGCGAACGTGTGCACTGCTTGCCCGCAGCGTGGGCGCTTGCGCCGTGGGCCACCATTTACTTAAGCGGCCTATGTTTGCGGGCACTCGGTTTTGTACCAGATATCGACCTGATGCTGCGCGGCCTCAAGATCGGCTGGGTAGTAAGGGTCATAAAACCATCCCGGATGGTAGCCCGCTTTTTCCAGGGCCGCCAATTCACTCATATTGCGCTCGCGGGTAACGGGTGCCTTGTTCCTGATGTCAGTCAGGTCGCGGCACTCCGCGGCGCTAAGGTGTGTCCCGCTGCTTGCCTGCATGCCCCCTGTGGCACATGCAGCGAGCAGAAGCGCTAACGCGGGAAGCATTAGCCAAGCCTTGATTGCGTTCTTCATTTCGCATTTCCCTCCAATGAAGAAGTAACGCTTTACACGCATGGTTTATTCCCGGGCATAGGCCGGTGTCGAGCCGAGGCGCTTCCCACCCCTCAGCCTTCGCCAGTCCGTGATTGCCGGCAAAGGTCGACAATCGGCGACAATCGGCGATGAGCGGCCACGCCGCTTGATTGTTGTGCGGACGTTTGAGGTTCCACTTTCACGGGCATTCACGTCGGGCAAGCGCCATTGTCCCGGATTAAGACCCAGCCGCTTCGCGCCAGGTGCAGACCCAGCGCGAAGGCTTTGAGCGTCAGGCCCTCCGTAAAACGTCCACCGCCTTGTCAGCGTCATCCAACGAATCGATCGCGAGATACGCAATGAACTGTGTGCCGAGCACAGCGGCGGACACGCCGCGCAGATTGATCCCCTCATCCGCCAACGTCTGGGCCAATTGGGCGATGATTCCCAACTGGTCCAGACCCATTACACGGACGGAGTGAAGACTCGGAGTGATGCTGAAACCCGCCTGTGTCGCGGCGCGGATTTCCCTCTCTCCCTGCAGCGGTGCGACAAACACGACGCCCTTGCCCGGTGTTTCCGGCGTTCGTCGCGCGACGACAAACTGCAAGTCCACGGCAGCATCGCGTAAAGCGCTTAATACTTGCGCCAGTCCACCCGCTTTGTCGTCGATGGTAGCCGCCCAGACATCGACACGTTCTACGTTGAGTTCCATGGCAGTCCCTCCCGCCTGATGCCCGCTCAATAAAATCTACTTCACCGACTGCACGCAAGCAAGGCCGACGGCGAATGCCGGTACCCTCGGCACCGGCACTGCCACCGCGAGTCACTAAGCACGTGTCGGTGCGATCGCACTACGCGGCCGCAGCGTTGCCATGATCAGGTACACGCCGCCGCCGATCACCACGCCGAAGAACCAGCCATAAGTATTCCACCAGACCGGCAGCAGATTGGTGAAGTTGGGCAGGAAGGTCGAAAACACGCTGCCCACCGCCGCGGAGACCAGCGCGTTGACGTTCCATCCGCCTTCGTAGCGGTATTCGCCGTACTCCTGGTAGAGCGCCGCTACGTTGATGTTGCCCTTGGCCACCAGGTAGTAGTCCACCAGAATGATCCCCAGCAGCGGGCCCATCGTGGCGCCTATGGCGTTGACGAAGTGCGCGGCGTTGCCTTCCCACGGCGCGAACGGATAGAGCACCAGCGCGATGGCCGCAGCAATGTACCCACCTTTCTTGAAGCTGATCCGCTTGGGAAACACGTTGGAGATGTCGAACGCGGCCGAGACGAAATTGGCCACCACGTTAATCCCCAGCGTGGCGACCGCGAAGGTCAGCGCCGCGATGAGCGCCAGCACCCAGCTGTCGAACTTGGCCGAGATCTGTTCTGGGTGCAGCAGCACTTCGCCGTACACCTTGAAGGCAGCAATGGTGGTGACGCCGGCAACCAGCGAGAACGCGATCAGGTTGACCGGCAGGCCCCACAGGTTTCCTTTCTTCACTGCGCTGCGGTTTTTCGCGTAACGCGAGAAGTCGCAGAAGTTCAGGTACAGCGCCGCGAAATAGGTGATCCAGGTGGCGCCCACTGCCATCAGCGCCCAGAACGAGCCGGGCTCGCCGCTGACTCCGGCGTCCTTGGTCTTGTCGAGCAGCACGTCCATTGGTATGCCACTGCTGAACGAGAAGCCGCCTGCCTTGACGCACAGGCCGATCGCCAGGATCAGCATGGCGACCCACACCGCCGGACCGGCCCAGTCCTGGAATTTGCGCACCGTCTCCATGCCCTTCTGGATGATGAGCAGCTGCAGCGCCCAAATGACCACGTAGCAGATCACCTCTAGCCCGGAGTGACCCAGGAACTGAGTGCCTTTGTGAAAAGCCATCAGGCTGTCGCTGCGGATCAGCAACGCGACCATCGCACTCGAAGCCGCTGCCGTCTGCGCGCCGTACCAGAAGCAGGCCACCACGGCGCGCACCAGCGCCGCCAGGTTTGCTCCCCACACGCCGAAGGAAGCGCGCGCCAGCACGGGGTAGGGCACACCGGTCTTCTCGCCGGCGAAGCCGATCAGGTTCATCAGCGCGAAGATCACCAGCGAGCCGATCCCGATCGCGAGCACGAAGTTGATAAAGCTGCCGCACAGCAGGAACAGGCTGGCGGCGAGGTAGTAGCCCCAGAGGCTGTGAACGTCCGAAGTCCAGACGTTGAAGATGCTGAAGGCACCCCAGTTGCGCTGGCGGGCAGGCGCGAGATCTTCGTTGTAGAGGCCGGGGGACGGGTCGCGGATATCCATCTGTCATCTCCTTTCAGTTCGTGGAACTGCGGAAACACCGCCAGACGCCTCTTCGCAGTAATGCCCCCGCGCCTGAAGCGAGCTGGTATGCAAGAACTGTAGATACTTTGCAGCACAGTTTCGAATGGGTTAACCCTGATCGAGATGCTGAACGCAATGAGTGGAAGCAATACCTGGTTTGGTCGAATGAGTTTATCTAACTCGAACGATCAAATTATCTGGTTTGTTGGACGGATCCAAGATAGATATCCTTCTTGTTTCATCGCCGACCCAGGCGCGCTGATTGGGTAGCGCTTGTACGCGCAGGGCTTGTCCTCTCGCACCCTTAACGCTTCCCCTTTCCCCTTGCCGAACCTGCATGCTTAGTTATACCGGTGCTTTCGTACTACTTGCCGCCGTGCTCCACGCGAGCTGGAACGCGCTGCTGCACGGCAACCGCGACCGGTTCCTGTCCATGACGTGGATGAGCATCGCCATCGCGGCCGTCTCCACATTCGTCGTCCTGTTTGCGCCGCGGCCGGCCGAGGCAGCATGGCCGTACATCGTCGCATCGGGGCTCGTGCATATTGTCTATAACGGAAGTCTCGTGCGTTCGTATCGACGTAACGATCTGGCGCAGGCTTATCCGATCGCACGCGGTTCGTCGCCGTTGCTCGTCGCGCTCGGCGCCGCGCTTTTCGCGCATGAGTCGATCGGCCCCTTGCATGCGCTCGGCATCGCAATGATCTCGGGCGGCATCCTCGCGCTCGCGCTAGAGGGGAGTCACGTGTCGCGCGCGGGCGTGCTGGCCGCAGTGATGACCGGCGTGACTATCGCGCTTTATACCGTGATCGACGGCATCGGCGTGCGCTCATCCGGCGGCCAGGCGCTTGCCTACACCGCGTGGATGTTCCTGTTCTATTGGCTGATGCCGGTGCTGTTCGTCGCTATGCGCGGACTCGGGGCGCTCTGGAAACCGGTTCGGGAAGCGCCCATGACACTCGGCTCGTCGCTTGCTGGCGGGTTGGTGTCAATCGCGGCCTATGGCATCGTGATCTGGGCGATGCAGTCGGGCGCGATGGGCGCGGTATCGGCGTTGCGCGAGACCAGCGTGGTGTTTGCAGTGCTGATCGGACGAATGTTTCTGCGAGAACAGGTCAGTGGAAAGCGCTGGCTCGCGTGCGTCATTGTCGCGGCCGGCGCGGTTTGTCTGGGAGTTTGACATCGCCTGAAATGCGCGATTTGTTGTTCTTGCGTAATCTAAGTAATCACTTGACCGGCTAATCGGTTTCACGCGAGGGATGACTTCATGCTTAAGAACATTACAACCAAGTTGCTTGACATCGCCTATGACGAACAAGGCGAGTCCAACGGATGGCCCGTAGTCCTGCTACATGGTTTCCCCTACGACATCCATACGTATGACGAAGTAACACCACACCTCGTGTCCCAGGGCGCCCGTGTTATCACACCGTATCTTCGGGGCTATGGGTCAACGCGTTTCCTTGCATCGGCAACATTGCGATCGGGCCAGCAGGCGGCACTTGGAGCAGACCTGTTAGCGCTGCTCGATGCGCTTCATATCGAGCAGGCCGTGCTGGGCGGATACGACTGGGGCGGCCGGGCGGCATGCGTTGTGGCGGCGCTGTATCCGGCGAGAGCGCGGGGGCTGGTTTCGGTCAACGGCTACAACATCCAGGATATAGCCACCGCCATGCGGCCAGCCAGCCCGGAGAAGGAACATAGACTCTGGTACCAGTATTATTTTCATAGTGAGCGCGGCCGGGCTGGACTGACTGAAGACCGGCGCGCCTTCTGCCGCCTCTTATGGTCACTATGGTCGCCGACCTGGCGCTTCGACGACGACACCTACGCGCGCACGGCAACCGCATTCGACAATCCGGATTTCGTCGATGTTGTCATCCATTCGTACCGACACCGTTTTGGACTGGTCGATGGCGATCCTCAGTTCGACGATATGGAGCGCCGCCTGGCCTCCACGCCATCGATCACCGTGCCTGCGATCACCCTTGAGGGAGATGCCGACGGCGTCTCGCCACTGGCGGAAAGACCGGCAGGCTCAAAGCGCTTCACTGGACGCCATGAGAACCGTGTTGTGCGGAATGCGGGCCACAACCTTCCGCAGGAGGCGCCAGAGGCGTTCGCCCAAGCGGTTCTTGATATCAACGACTGGGCGGGTTGATGTCTCGCGCACGCGGTCAAGGATGCGTGGGGCTGCACTCGACCCGTTCATTGGGTGGCAGGGAAGCCACCATGAAAACGCCCGAACGTCCTGGCGGCAAAGATCGCCATCAACAACGCACCGAGACCAGCGGTGCCAGCGTCCGCGGCGGCGCGTATGTCGAAGTTTCCAACCCGGTAGATCAGAAGGTAACCGACCGCGGCGTTGAACGCTCCCCACAACACATTAACGGTCGACGAGGACAGTCCTTTGCCCGATGGCGTGGCAAATGGACTCTGGAAAGACCGGCCCATCATTCCGCTTACGAAGTGTGGAATGGCGTTGGAAACAAACGCTCCGCCCAGGAAGTAGGAAAGGTACTGATACCACGGCATCTGATGGTTCTCCAATCGTCATAACATTGTTTGTTGAGACCGCCTTATGCTGCGAAGCGGGCGGTCAATGGGGTTCAGTGCGCGTCTGCCGCGTTGACCCATTCGCCAATTCACCACGGCGCCGACTGCGGACCAACCCATCGCTCAAGATTCACACTAAACAGCCAAACTTGCAAGTTTGCCTGATGACATTCATCCTTACACACGCCCAACTGACCACATTCCAGACATCATGCCGACCAGGACTTTCGAGCAGAACATCATCGATTTGATGCAAGCGGTAGGACTGCTCGTTCGACGTACCCGCAACGAAGCCCACGCGGCTGAGCTCTCAATGACAGAGTCCGTTGTCATGTCGCGGCTGGCTAATGACGGGCCCGCCACTACCGCGGCACTCGCTCGCGCCGAAGGCATGAAGCCGCAGTCGATGGGAACGACTATTGCCTCGCTTGAGGAAATGGGCATCGTGAAGCGCACGCCGCATGTTACTGACGGGCGGCAGATGCTTATCGAGTTGACGCCGAAGGGTGTTCGATTGCGCAAGAAGAATCGCGAGGCGAAGCAGATGTGGCTATCGCAGATGATCGCGGCACTCGATCCAGAGGAGCGAGACACGCTGTTCAAGGCTGCCGGGATCATCAGGAGGCTGGCCGAGAAATGAACGAATGAGGCGCCTCGGGCGATACCTTCTGAGTAGGGGCATAGGCATGTTGGGATCAGCCGCTATCAAGAAACCTTCTGCATTGGCGATAACGAATGTAATGGGCATTACGCCGATGCGGTGACAACGCGTCGCAAGATCGGACCGTAGCGAATGCGCCGGCAAAAGGGGAGACCCCTATAACAACTCGAGACGATGGTTGCCATGAAGCGAATGGCGTTCGCATATCGTCCGGGGAAACAGACGGATCAAGGACCCCGCTGAAGCTGGATAGAACCGTAGACGGCGACCCCGACTCCCGCCCTATTTTTCGGCCTTTAATGCCTGCGCCTTTTGCGAGATGATTAAGCCACTTCCCCCACGTGGACTGCGTCTGGCGTAGTGACATAAAAAGGAGCTACCAAATGGCAGAGATAGACAAGGAAGAGGTCGTTGCGGTGCTGAACCGGATTCTTGAATCCGAGTTGGCCGGTGTCGTTCGATATACCCACTATTCGTTTCTTGTTTTCGGATTCGGACGCATTCCGATCAGAGCCTGGTTGCGCGAACAGGCCGATGAATCGCTGTTGCACGCACAGCAGGTCGGAGAATGGATCACCACGTTGGGCGCCTATCCGTCGCTTGAGATCGGTCAACTCCTCGACTCGCACACATTCGATATCTCGTCGATCCTCCGCGAATCGCTGCAAGCCGAGAACCTCGCGCTGGAGCTTTATCGCGAACTGCTCGCGCTGGTCGAGGACCGCTCCGTTGCACTCGAGGAGTTCGCCCGGCAGATGATCCATATCGAAGAGATGCACGCGGGCGAAGTCGACAAGATGCTGCGCCGGCCCGGAGAAATGACGACGTCCCACTGACGGCAGGCGGCCCAACCCTGATCAAACCGACTATGGCGGTTTCGCAGAGAAGCCTGCCATGCGAGCGGCTTTAACCGGTGTCGTTGTCCTGTGGATCGGTTCAAGCCGCCGCATCGGCCTCGGCGATATGCCGCACGATGATCGCGTTGACGTTGTCGGCGTGCGTGAGCGGCCCCATGTGTCCCGCACCTTCAACGATCGCAAGACGCGCCGCTGGCAGTAACATCGGCAGCCGCTCAGCAATCGCGCGCGTCGGGACGGGCGCGTGCTGGCCGCGCATGATCAGCGCTGGGACACGCAAGCCCGTGTATGCGCTTGCAGGCATGCGTTCGTCGAGCAACGCGCGGAAGTCGAGCGGTGCCTTCGGCGCCCAGCGCGTGAGCGAAGCCTGCACCGAGGGCCGCAGCGCTTCCCATGCGCCCCGGCCGCCCCAGTAATCCACGAATGAAGCCGCCGCGCCCCGATAGTCGCCACAGGTCACGCCGTCGGCGGTGCGCTTTGAGATATCGATTATTTCCGCGAGCGCGTGCGCTCCGTGCGTGCCCATCGCCTTCAACAGATGAAACGCCGAGGGCTCGTAAAGCGTCAGGCTCGCGATGCGCTCCGGCCGTTCGACGGCTGCGCGCAACGCCACGCCACCGCCATACGAATGGCCGACGAGATGCACCTTGCCGCGCGCGGCGTCGATGATGCGGATAGTCCTTGCGGCCTCGTCGGCGAGCGTGAAAGCGCGTTCGCCGCTCCACGGGCCCGTGCTGTCACAGCCGTAGTGCTCGGGCGCGACGAACGCGTGACGCGAGCCCAGCGCCTCGCCGAGCTTGCGCCATTGCGCCGCTCCCGCACCGGAGCAATGCAGCGCGATAACGGACGTTCCAGATGAGAAGGATTGCGAATCAATAGTGCTGTTCATGTTGTTCATGTCGTTCATGTAGCTAAGGAGTTGGGTGGTCGGATGCCGGAGCGGGAAGTCTCCACTATCGGCGCGGCGCGGGCAGTTGACTATGATCGGGACGCCAGCGAAATTGCCCGGGAATCCGAACTGATCGATGGAAGGCGCGTTGGTTTATCACCTCAGCGCTCAATCTCCATCGAATGCATGCGGCGTTCGAGATCGCCCATGTCGACGGCGGACGCGAGGTACGCGTCACGACGGCTGTGTTCAGCACGGTCAAGCGCCTTTCTTAAAAACGGCAACAGATAGATAAGCAAAATCAACACAACGTCCTCCGGGTCGGCGACCTGGTTATTGACGTGTCGGCACGAAGGGGCGCGACACGCGGGTTCCAGGCGTGCATCCGGGCGAGACATCCAGGTTCGATGGACAGGCGGCAGTGCTACGGCTGGACGCTGGATAGAGCAGAGTCCATGCCACTTTGCAGCAAGCCTTGTCTGGCGGGCGTTTCAGCGATCTCGGAGGGATGCAGGCCGGGCGAAGTGTTGCCGGGTGACCAACGACTAGCCGAGTGGAAGTTGGGCCGCGGCAAACACGTGTTCAGTACGTGTCGCGCGGTTCGAGCGCTACGTCTCGGAAAGGGAGGGTTTCGCCAACACCGTCATCTGATAGTCCGACCGATATGTGCGATCACGAAGGACCGTGTCTCGGCGCGTTCGAATGAAGCTGATCGATCCGCTACAGTCATTTGAGCGCCTATGCATCGTTCGGCAATGCTCGACCTTCAGCGGCTCCTTTTTTGAATGCACGGCTGATAGGAAAAGGCACGACGGCATCTTTCCCCCGGTCCAGCTAAAAGGCGATTGCACCGGTCATCATGAACGTCGAAGTGCTCTTCAAGCGGTTCTGGCTGCTGACTGTCGGGACCCATCGCACACTGAGGGACAGCGGCGTCTTGCCGTCGAGCTTGGTGTCATAGGTGACGATCGGCCCCACGGCCCAGTCGTGCCCACGGAATCCGTTCAGTCTGTCGGCGGTCGGCCCGGTGTCATTACCCAACTGCTGTACGGTACCAACAATCAGGCCCGCGCTGAAGCCGCCAGGCAGATGCTTCAATGCCATCACGTCGAACGTGAACAGTGGCGCGTTCTGGTAGTTGGTCGCCGTGTTTTTGGTGTAGAACTGCACGCCCATCACTGCATCGATCTCGAATCCCCAATGCGGGAAAATCCGCGTGTAGGCGACCTGCGGGATAAACGTCCAATTGTTCAGGCTGGGGTTGGCTAGTGCATTTGGATCATACTGGCCTGTGGGAGCCCAGATGTTGAAACTGAACGCCACATGATCGACGCTGGTTATGTGGTAGCCGGCAATGACGGGCGTGAAATACAGGTCGAACAGGTTCGATGCACGGTCGGACGTGCTCGCTTGTCGAGATCCGAGAGCCAGCGACGCATCGACCTTCGTCCAGACGTAGGGGAGCGTCACGCTGGATGCAAAATTCCACGCACCTGTATGGATGTCCCACACCTTGAGCAGCGTCGCAAGAGTGAATGCGACCTGACCGTCGATGCCAAGCGACGTCTTGCCCGCGATAGGCACCTGTCGATCGGCACCGATCGAGCCGTCAAGGTATATCTCGCTGAGGCTTATTGCGGTGATCGGTTCCGGCGAAACGACTCCGATATCTGGAACCACTCCGGCACCGGCGACCGGTCGGCCCAAGCCTCCTTCTGTCGCATGGCCTGGCGTGCAAAGCATAAAGCTCGCGACAATGCTAAGGATGCGGAAATACTTTCCGGCACTTGCAGATTTTGTCGAATCGAAGTGGCGCATTGTTCACCCAGTTCAGATCAGGGCATCGTCCGGAAGTCTGTCTCTTCTTCTGCAACGGATAAATGATCTCAACCGTTACGTCAAGCACCTCGAAAAAAATAATGGGACACACGCTCGATGGCCGGGCTAGCTGTCAGGTCCGTCCTGAGTCCGTCTTGACCAAGCGCAGGTTGGCAAGCGCTTCTCGCGGAGTGAGGTGTATGCGAGCGTTTGCCACAAGTTGACTCCAGTAAGGTATTGCGATATCGGTTTCTCGAGCATGGATCCTGCCATGCGGTTGCGTGGAGGGCGACATCTGGTGCGACACGCAAAACCCCATGCGCTGTTCAACCACCGCATCCGCCTCGCCAGCCTGCTGGCGACGCAGCATTCGTACTGGAAAATACGAATCGGAAGGTCATGTCCGAGAGCGCAGTCATGAGCATGCGACGCGAATTTGACTGACGGTTATTGGCCGGCCTCTGCCTGACGGCGGCCGGCGCTACCCGACGCTAATCAGTTCCTCCCTCAAAATGATGCTGAACGTCTCAGGCCGGGATCTCACCAGGCATTTCCGTAGAACTCGCAGCCCAGTCCATTGGTAATCCTGACTTAAGTGCTCAACACGAGCGTATAGTCGGTCATCTGTCACGGTGGAGATTTGCAAACATGAACGATCTCGCTACCAAAGAAGCGGACGCACTGGCGATTGTCAAAACGTTTTATCGCGGCGCCGCCGAGGGCAGGATAGTGGACTTCGAAAAGTACCTGGCCGACGACTTCGTATTGCGCGTTCCCGATTATCTTCCTTGGGGCGGTCAATATGACAAAGCCGGCTACGTGTCGATCCTTCCCAAGGTGGCAGCAACACTCGATTTCGCGAGGCTTTCGTACGAGAGCCTGACCGTACAGGGCGAACATGTCGTGGCTCTGATCCGGATTGGTGTTCAGGGGACTGACGAATCGATCCTGATTTCTGAGCATTGGGATATCTCAGACGGTCAGGCAAATCGGCTACTTGTAGCTTACTTCGATCCGAAGGTGCTTCTGGACAAGGTCGCGTAACGCCTGGCAAGGCGCCTTCATTGCTAAGGAGTTTTGATGAATCAGCCAGATTTCTCTGCTCGTGACAAGGTTGTCAAACACAACGTTTACGCCTCCGTGAGACGGCGGGACGGTCTCCCCCAGGAAGCCTTTGCTAACTACTGGCGCGACGTGCACTCAACGCTCTGCTCGCGCCTGCCGGGACTCAACTTCTACGTTCAACAACACTTCGACCGAGACTATTACGCGAACTTCTGGCCCATCGCAAATGGTATTCGCCGGATTGAAGCGAAGCTAGACGGGTCAGCCGAACTGGGCTTTGCGAATCTCGAGGAGCAATCCTTGTTCGCCGAGGCAGGGAAGATTCTTTACGACGATGAAGCCAACTTCATTGGTGAAGCCGTTGCCTACAACCTGCCTAACGGTTCGCTCACACTTGTCGATAAGGATCAGAATGCCACTCGCAATGGCGCAGATCCATTTCATCGGATTCATTTGTACATGAGCCGCAAGCCAGGACGGGACACAACGACGTGGCTGACGGAGACAAACACCGCGCTCGCAAAACATGACGCTGTGATCAAGTGGAAACTGCATCTCCCTGAACCGTACGACAATGACAAGCCCGCTCCTCCGTCGCCTGACGTCGAGCACCGTGTCGAGGCGGACAGACTGAATCTGGCGGTTGCGGAAATCGCATTCGCCAGCCCCTTGGCGGCAAAGTCGCTGTTTTCATCTCCAACGTTCAAAGAAGTGCAGCACGAACAGGCGCGATACGTCGACGCCATTGGCGTGTATCTCGTGACCGGGTTTTACACGTTCGTTCGTGACGGCCATCCAACATTAGCAGGCTTGCGCGGAAGTCGACCTGCAGAACTCATCACCACTTTGGGCGCAGTGAATCAGCTTGACGAGAGGGTGACTGCAAGGTTTGCTCCGCGATAGGCAGGAATACTTTCTTCAAAGCATTCGAAGTGTTCTGACGTGCCAGGGCGTGAGATATGGCCGTTCAACGTGCAGCTTTTCGACAAGACACGGACACTTACCTCCTCCGTTTTTCCAGGCCGAAGCTTAAGACAGGAATCACTGCAATGCGTCCATTTGCGTGGGTCCGCGGGCATACTGACGTGGCGAACAACCCATCGTCCGCCGGAAGGCTTTGCTGAACGCACTCTCGGATTCGTAACCAAGCATGACCGCAATCCTGGAGACGGATTCATTCGTGTTTTTCGATCTGTCCCCTGCCAGCAACATGCGCCAGCGTGTCAGATATTCCATTGGCGAGGATCCGACCGTCTCCTTGAACCGCAAGGCGAAGGTCGTTCTAGACATGCCAGCGCGTTCCGCAAGCGTCTTCAGCGTCCAACGATAGGCAGGCTGTTCGTGCATTGCGTTCATTGCCGAGCAAAGTTGTTTGTCCGCAATGGCGAACAACCATCCGACACCCTTCTCAACATGTGCCTCCAGATGCAGGCGCAGTGCCCGAACCAACAGGGTGTAAGCAAGATGCTGGCTCAGGCATCGAGTACAAGAACCAAGGAAACGTTGGGATGGGACCCGAAGCAGGTCCGCTTGATTGCGGATCTTCGGGATGCTTGAATTTTCTTTGCGCTAGTGTGCAGAGAAGGGACTGCCTTGGCGGGAGGGGGAAGCGGGGGAGGGTGAAGCGCGCGAAGAGACTGGCCGAGATCAATACACCTTGAAGTTTTCGGTGCGTGCCATCAATGCCAGTCCAATAACTGCCATACCCGCGAAGAGCGCTGGCAGCAGGAAGACATTGGGAAGGCCCAGGAATGCGACCCCGAAACCGCCCGCGATGCCTCCTAACGCCGAGGCGAGAGCCGTCGAGCTCATGAAGATTGCCGACGCCGTCCCTACCGCGTTGGGAAGCAGGCGTTGAGCGACGATGATGCCCAGAACCATGAATATGCCCCAAACACCACCCATGAGGATCTGTCCGGCGAACATGCCCGCTGCGGACGACCAGAGCGCAAAGCAAAGATTGGCAAACACCCCGATGGCAGCCGCGATACACATCAACCAAACGTTGCCAAACTTGCGGCCCAGCCCGATGCTGAAGGGCATGATGAGCAGTTCGATGAATGGCTGTATGCCGATGACCGCACCCCGTGCGGCTGGACTTAGCTTGAGGTGTTCTTCCATGTAGATCAGCAGGAACCCGTACTTCACTGGCTCCCCTGCGTAGACCAGGACGAAGAGTCCTGTGAACGTCAGCAGGGGAAGCATGGCGCGTAGGCTGGCGTGACGCGCGGGCTCACTCGCTGACTCCGGCTTGAGCTTGACGGTTGCGTTCAGCGTTCCGAGAGGTGCGATCTGTAGAAGCATGCAGATGGCGGTCATCCACAGCATGGGGCGCAGGCCATACGTAGCCGCCACCCACGCTCCCAAGACAGGCCCAACGATCCATCCGCCGGTAAGCGCCATACGGATGATGGCAACGACACTTTCATTTGCGTCGCCGGGCTCGTTGCTGAGTTCATCGTGGACAGCCGCAAAGATTTGCGAGGCGGTCGCACCGGAAACGGCCAGCAAAGCGACGGCGATGATAAAGGGCATCCAGACCGAAGTAGAGAGGGCCAGCCCCGCCCAGCCCACAAAGCCGGCCGCAGCGCACAGGCGAAAAAGACCGAGGCGATTCCCCGTGTAATCGGAGTAGCGGCCGACGAAATAGCCTGCGACTGGCGCGGCAAGGCTGGTCAAATAATAGAATCCCGCCAACGGCAGCGAGGCGCCGAGTTCCTTCACCAGGAACAGAACGATCTGGGGTGCAGCCGCTGACGCGCCGAGACCCGACAGAAACATCGCAATCGTTGCGCCGAGAAAAAGCCTCGAGGCCGCAACTTGACGCAATGCAGATTGACTACCGGGTCGGTCAGACATCGTGACGGGTTGACTACCGCTTTCGTCGGACATCGTGGATCGAACCCCATGGTTATGTTCCTGAACTTGTTCGGCAGCGACGGTCCGCCCGGAGCGCACGCTGGAGTTTATCGCAACCGTTTTCTCGATTGTTATGGTCAGGTCGAGCGGGTCACTTCCGCATTGCCGAAACAACGGGCTGAGGCTTGAAACTGGAAACGCTTGAGCAGTCCGCGTTTTCGTTAATAGCGGTCAGCCGACCCCCCGGCGGTCGCCGCAATCTGACCGCAGGACGTGCGGATGGAAGGAAAACTGCAAACCCTACTTACAAACCGCGAGCAAGCTCGCGGGCTTTTTCGCTGGCTTCATTGCGGGATGCATGGTCCTGCTCGGGGCCGGCCAATGTTTTTTCGACACTAATCACATGTACGTCGGTGATTCCGACCATACGCGACCACATGGTCAGATAGGCGGTCTGAAAGTCGAACTGTTCCTGTGGAAAATCCGCTCCAAGCTGAACGCCTCGCGCTGCGACCGTGACGACTGTCCTTCCGCCAAGCAGGCCGTGCAATCCTCTTTCGTCGAATGTAAACAGCACGTCCTTCTGCGATATGACATCGATCAAATGTTTGAGGCGATACGGGATGCCGAAATTCCACATGGGTACGCTGAAGAGAATGATGTTTGCCTGTCGGAACCGTTCGGCAAGCGTATCGACCGTGCGCCATGCGTCAGCCTGCGCAGGATCGAGCGGCCGGCCCTCGATGCCTGCGTATTTTGCTTCAAGCACCGGCCCGTCAAAAACGGGCAGATCGATTTCCCAGACATTCAGTTCGTCGACCGTCCCGTCAGGATGTCGCTCCTTCCAGGCTTCAATGAAGGCGTTAGCGACCTGCCGCGAGGCTGAGCGCCCTGTGCGTGGCGAACCAATCACGTGAAGAAGATGCATAAGTCCTCGTAAACTCAAGTTGGATAAGGAGCGAATCGGAGCGAATCGGAGCGAATCCCGCCGCGAAGTCATGTCAGCATCGGCGCCAAGTCGGGATCACCTTGAGCCATCGCCCGTTGATACCCGGCCCGTTCGCCGATGCGCTGAAGATACGCCAGTATGTTCGGATATGGCTTGAGATCAACAGGATGAAACAGACGCATCGTGGTCAGCGAAAAGACGCTCATGATGTCTGCCGCGGTGAACGCGCTACCAGCGAGATAGTCATTCTGTGCAAGCCGCGCTTCGATCAGCGCGAGCACCTTGTCCAGTCGTCCTTGCACCGACGCTTGGATCGGATGGTCCGGTGGCAGCCCGCAGCGCCCAATGAACATCGACCGTCCCATTACCGGCTGAAGATTGCCATTGGCGAAGTGAAACCAGTAAAGATAGGAAGCGAAATCGGGATGGTCGGGTCCATGCTGCAAGCGTCCGTCACCATATCGGGCGAGGATAAATTCGACAATTGCGGCTGATTCGGCAAGCAAGATTCCGTCGGCTTCGATAAGCGGTGCCGCGCCGAGTGGATGCAACGCCTTGAGCTCCGGCGGCGACAACTGCGTGAGCGGGTCGCGCGTGTATTTTTCGAGCTCGTAGGAAACCTTGAGTTCTTCACAAAGCCAGACGATCCGTTCCGATTGTGAGTGACCAAGGTGATGGATTTTCAGCATGAAGCTTTCCTTGTAAGAAGTGCGACAAGTGATCCGGTTCATTCGGACCAGGGATGGACCGCCAGACGACGGACCGAATGGCAGCCATTAGTCGGAAAGCCTCGAGTCAGACAACGCCAGCCTTGATTGCTTCGCGTGCGCGTTCACGGGCGCGATAAGCTGTAACTTTTGCAATCGTGCCGCACGCCCGACCGTCTGCACTGCCTTTCGTCATGCCGCACCAGCGTTTGCTGCCGTTGCGCGTGTGATCATAGAAAGCCCACTGGCAATCAGGACACGTCTTCAGACGCGCCCACTCGCCCGATGCAATGGCATTCGCCACTGCAGCCACGATATAGCCAACGAAGCTCGCTTCCGAGGATTCGATAGTCAACTTCGTAGCGCCATCCATCCATCGCGCTTTCACACTCAGCGCAGCGCTGCTGAACCACTCATTCAGCGCCTCTTCACTAGCCCCCTCCTCATGGCATGCACCGCGCAGATCGGCGCGAAGCCGCCGCAGCTTGCCCAAAGCGTCGCTTTTGGATCGCACCCGGTGGGGAAATTCCTTGCGCCACAACTGGGACGTTCGTACCAATTCAGGCAGTACGTCTGATTCTTCACGCGTGTCGTTTGGAATCGACCAGGTGTTGATGAACCGCCGCACGACTTCGAGCTCGCCTGGCGCAGTCTGATTGTGATCCGGCATGGCGTCTCCGTGTTGCAAAGTCAAGGAGTTTACGTAACCATCAAAATACTACAGTGGTTACAAGGATGCAAGATGTTCACCAAGAGCCATTCGATCCGTCCGACCTTTTCACGCGACATCCGGGCGTTGTTGCGGATTCAGGGCGTCATGAACGCATCGCACTTCATGACCGTTCCACTGCTTGCGCTGCACATGTCGATGACCTTGCATTTCAGTGCCGCCGCGCTTGCCACAGTGATGTCGGCAAATTTGGTCTCCGCCCAGGTGTTGCCGCTGATGACCGGCGCGGTCGCGGACCGCTTCGGCTCCCGGCGCATGATGGCGTTGGGGCTTTGGTTGAGGGGATTGGGATTTCTCGGATTCGGCATGACGAACGACGCAAGCGCCTGGGTATGCTTCGCGTTCGTGGCCGGTTCGGGCGTTGCATGTTACGAGGGCGGTCTTTACGGAGTTCTCGGCCGTCAGCCGAAGGCAACGCTTTCCGCGCTGTTTGCCACTAACAACCAGATGCTGAACCTGGGCACCGCGGTCGGTCCGATAATAGGCGGACTCGCGGGTCTCGCCGATGCCCGTTTCGCGTTTGCCGGAAGCGCACTTTTATTTGGCTTGCTTGGCGCAGTGGTGTTTCGATTAAACGTCGAAGTATCCGAAATATCGGATCGTCGTCCCGTTCTCTCAAGTCTGCGTGCTGCGGCGACCCATCGCGGTCTGTGGCGTTTGATCCTGGTCGCGCTTCCGTGGTTCTTTTTGTTCCCGCAGTTGTATGTCGCATTTCCACTATATGCGGGGCGTCTGGCGGGTCCGCACGCGGCGTCTGCGGTCTATGTTGTGAACGGCGCAATCGGACTGACGTTCATGCTGTCGATGAAACGCTGGCTCGTGCGGATGAATCCCATGACCGCGACCCTGTATGCCTATCTGGCTGCCGCAATCGCGTTCGCCAGCGTGGCCATTTTCGATGGCGTCGTGTGGTTCCTGTTATTCATCGCCGCATACACGGTTATCGAAACTATCATGCTGCCGGCACTTGAAACCATGACGGCTTCGCTGGCCACCGATGGAAGTCAAGGGACGTTTTTTGGCGCGCTGAGTGCCATAGGTGCGCTTGGTGGCGCGGCTGGATACTACGCAGGAAGTTGGCTCATTTTGAATGGAACATCGCACCAAACATGGGCACTATTCGGCAGCGTCGGTGTTGTCGGATTCGTGACGTCCGCGTTGATACTTCCGACAATCCCGCGTCAGGTGTTGCTGGATTAGGCTTGCGCCAGCAGTGCTTTGGCCGCCATTGAAAACTGGCAGCGACGACTTATTTGAGCGGCGAGTTTGAAGGTCTCTTTCTGGCCTGACCCCGCCGGTCAGCGCAAAGTGGGAATCACCCATACTTTCACATCGCAGAGAGAATTTCGGTTCGGTACTCAAGCATTCGCTAAATGCGCCGTTAATACCACTAGCGCGCTACCAGGGGCGGTAGTGAATCTCAGTTGGCAGCACCGTAACAATCGGAGCAAGCACGCCATGTCTGCAGTCTTAGCGAAGCACGGTCAACCGTCGAAAGACACGGTCATAGCCGAGTTGACGACAGCCGTCCGCAGGATTTCCAAAGACAAGATCGCGGAAATCGATCTGATCAACCGCGAGGCAACCTATCTCGCCATCAATGCGCTGATCGAGGCGGCACGCGCTGGAGAAGCCGGCCGTGGCTTCGCAGTCGTGGCGAACCAGGTGAAGGACGTGTCTCACCGGATCGGGCAACTCACTGGCGAGCTCGGCGCTGAACTTGCGACTATCAGCGAAACGATGGTGGCGGAGCTGGAACGGCAGCAGGGTCAGCGACTCACCGATCTGGCGCTGAACATGATCGACGTGATCGATCGCAATCTTTACGAGCGATCATGCGACGTACGCTGGTGGGCAACGGATGCAGCGATCGTTGATGGCGTGACGAGCACCCCGGAGGCCGCCGCTCACGCGTCAAAGCGGATGTCGGTGATACTCGACAGCTATACCGTCTATCTCGACATCTGGATGCTGGATCTCGACGGGCGTGTCGTCGCGAATGGGCGGCCCTCAAAGTTCCCGGTCGCGGGTGTGGCAAGCGCCGCCCGCCAGGAGTGGTTCGATGCCGCGCTCCGTACGCGCTCTGGCGACGAATATGCCACCGCCAACGTGGGCACGGTCGCGGAACTGAACGGAGCGCAAACGGCCACGTACGCGACCGCGATCAGGGAGAACGGCGCAAGCAATGGAAAGATCGTCGGCGTTCTCGCGGTCTTTTTCGACTGGACGAAGCAAGCATCGGCGGTGCTGGATAACGTGCGTTTGAGTAACGAGGAGCGATTGCGCACGCGTTGCATGATTGTCGACGCCAATGGGCGAGTCATTGCGGATTCTGGGCAAATGTCCAGGAATCCGAAGCGATACGAGTTGCGATCGGGTAGTACAGGTGCCGGCGCTTATCGCACCACTGAGGGATCGTTTGTTGGATATGCATTGACGCCTGGCTATGAAAGCTACCAGGGCATGGGCTGGTTCGGGGTGATTGAGCAAAAACCACATCACGCGGCGTAGGTGTCTAGCCTCGCCGGTGCACTGCGCAAAGCACCTTGGAGCGGGTCGTTGCACCAAACGTACGGCCGATGTCGTTTGTATTTCACCGTCAATCAATCTGGATAATCCCGCCGAGCGTCCCGTTGTGGACGTACTCCCCGGGATCTGTGACCGCGCGACGCCCAGAGCGCAATCGATACGGCGAGGGCACGAACCGCCCCAAAAGAGACCCTTGATTCAGGCTGATATGCCCATTTCTGGTATCTGCGCCGGCCGCCCGCGCCGCTCGTCAAGTCGGTCGTCGAACGCATGCTGTCGTTCGCGCGAGCGGCTGGATCCACGCGTCGTGGTGACTTGCCGCTATGCCCGCATGGGTGCATGCGTTCGAATCCGCATCGAGATTGACGGCTAGCATTGCTGGGCGAAACGCTGCCGTTGCCGGCGTTGCCGGCGCATTTCCGTTACATGGGGTAGCCAGGTGATTCTCGATATCCGGACGCTTTATGTTGTCACTGCCATCACCTGTCTCGTGCTCGGCGCGCTGCAACTGGTCGCATATTGCACGCAGCGGTTCGAGCGCTGGCCGGCATGGTGGGGCCTCAGCAATGTGCTGCTGGGATTAGGGACGCTCGGCGTCGCGCTGCGCGGCTTGGCGCCCGATTTCGTAACCGTGCAACTGGCGAACGTCGTGACGATGGCCGCCTTTCTGTTGCTGCTGGTGTCCGTGCGTGCATTCGCGCTGCGGCCGCCGCTGCCCTGGTGGGTGGTGACGAGCGTCGTGGTATCGCAGGTGCTGCTCGTCGCGCTATGGTCCACCCCCGCCGATTTCCGCGTACGTATTGCATTTGAATCCATGGTCGCCGCGCTAATCGACTCGGCGATCGTCGTCGAAGGGGTGCGGCTTGCGCGACGGCATCGACTCACGTCCGCGTGGCTGCTCGCCGGTTGTTTTGGCGCGACCGCGCTGTTGTTTGCCTTACGGACAGTGATGACGTTGCGCGGCGCGATCGGCGGCACGACACTTTTCTCTTCACCCACCGCGACCTACCAGTGGATGGCTGCGACCGGCGAGGTCTTTATCACGCTTCGCGGCTTCACGTTGTTGCTGATGGCTGCCGAGCGCAGCCATCAGTTGCTGTTCGACCATGCGCAGCGCGATCCGTTGACGGGTGCGTTGAATCGCAGCGGACTGCATCTGTCATATGGGCGGCTGGCGGCCGCGCGCCGCGCGGCGCGTCAGGACGACGATGCGATATTGAGCGTAGTATCGCTGGTCGTGATAGATCTCGACCACTTCAAGGCGGTCAACGACACGCACGGCCACGCGATGGGCGACGATGTGCTGCGCCTCTTCGCGGCCACTGCGAGCGGCGACCTGCGCACCGGCGACACGCTCGCGCGCTATGGTGGCGACGAGTTCGTCATGCTGCTGCCGCGCACCGGCGGCAGTGAAGCCTTTGCGATCGCCGAGCGAATCCGCGTCGCGTTCGCGAATGCGACCGGCTCGCTCGGTGCGCTCGCGATCCAGCCGACATTAAGCATCGGCATCGCCGCTGGCAGCCTCACCGACGACACGCTCGATACGATCCTGCAACGCGCCGACGAGGCGCTCTACCGTTCGAAGCGGGAAGGCCGCAACCGTGTGCGCGTCGCGGCTTTCGAGTATCACTCGCAGTGAAGTCTGTGTCAGGTACGTGAAAAACTAGTGGCACAGATCGGGGGAAATCCGGGAGTCACCCTCGCCCCACGAGCCCGGTGGCGATGACAATTCGCGACTAATCGTTGTCGCCAACAGCTGTTATTGGGCGGCAGCCGGCGACACTACGCTCGGTCGCGCCAGCGAATTGTTGCTTTTCCAAACGGTGGGAGCAGGGGTCGAGCCATTGCTGCTATTTTGCAGCCCCGAGTTCGGCGACGCAGCGGCCCGGCCACTGTCCGAGTTGGCGTCCCCTGGCGTTCCGTAGCCGCCCGTTGCAGCAGCCGGCGACACTACGCTCGGTCGCGCCAGCGAGTTGTTGTTCTGTGCATAAGCGCCGCCTGACAGCGTGAGTGCTGCGACGGCCGCGATTAATATGCTGGTTGCCTTGTTCATGAACCGGTCTCCTTGATTGAAATGGAATTTCCACGTAAACGGTGCAACCCCATTGTAGGAAAGTGGTCGCTGTTGATTAAGCGCATTGTTCGCAAGGGTGAATTTCTATTTTCGGAGTTACCCCTAACGGGCGAGCCCAATCCAAGGCCGGCGGTTCGGCATTTAACGGTGCATGCTTCGTGATCCGCCAGGAAACTAATCGGGCTGCGTGGATAGCGAATGGCCAGTGGAGCGGCGCTTGGTGAGCAAACTTGCAAACGAAATCCCCCACGATTGACGACGGTCCGAGCGGACCACGTTTAAAGACACCTGCCAGCCAGGTCGGACAACTCGTGACACACCTGAGCAAACAACGGTTCCGGCCCTTTCCTCATTGGAGCCACTTCCTCACATCTTTCTCCCACTCCGGATCGCCGCAACCTTTCGGGTTCTCCGGCCCAAGCACGGTGATGTAGCCCTTACCTTTCATACACGACTCGTACGCACGAACTTTCGAGCATTGATCCGGGCCTGCTTTCTTCGAAACCGCTTTACATTGTGCGATGGTCCTGTCCATCGGACCGAAGTCCATATCGCTCGCCTGATTGAGCGTCGACGCATCAGCGCCCGATACGGAAAACTCGACGGGGCTGGTCTGCGCACAAGCGCTCAACAATAGACCAGCGAATGAGGCAATGAAGAGAAGATGAACACGCGGTCCCATGGATCGGCTCCTGCTAGAAAAAGATAGACGCAGCATGCGGATGCGGATCGAGGGAGACGGTTGCCAGCCGACCCGCGCTTTTCCAACACTGGTTGAATCCGCCCGCCCTGAGCGGTCATCGAAGTCACCCAACAGCGGACACTCGCGGGCGGCACCTTCAGAAAACGCGATATTCAACCAAGGTGCCACTACGATACGGCCGTGTCCTGGACGACCATATTGCAAACATCAGCGGGCTGGAAAGCCATCGTGCTGACCGGGTCAGTCAATGCTTTCGGCCTGTGCCCGCTCCAGGTCGGCGTGCGCTTCATCCACCTTGCGTTGGCGCTCGGCAATTTTCTTAGAACTTTTCCCCTGAGTCCTGGCTTCCTGCAAATCGTGTTCGCGTTCCGCCAGCTTTTTCTGTGCCGAAGCAACTTTGCGCTGAGTCGCGCTGCGCAAAACTTCATCTGTACAGTTCGCATTCAACCGGGCAAGCGCGGTTTCCAAGCCGTCGACGCGACGTGCATTGCCATGCGCCTGAGCGTACGTAATCTCCCTTTCCAACGAAGTACGCTTGGCTTCACAGCCACGCACTTGCGCCCAAACAAGCATCGGACACATTACTGAGGACAACAACAGAACCTTGAAGGCCGTCCTCATTGTCTTCATTTTCTTCATTTACTACCTCGATAGAGGTTGATTGAGGCGCTCGATCAGCCGCGATCGAGCGTCGATGATTCATCATACTATCCGACCGAGCACCCCGCGTGAAGAGGGGATAACAGAAGCCAGAATGCCCGCGTTTGCATGCCTCATCGAGACCAGCGACATCGCCTTGATACCGCCAACTTCAACCATAGTGCAACGCCTGGTCCGCACGGTTATTTCTTGCGCCGGCCGCGGGACGTTCTCGTTCGCGATTCCGGTGCGCGAGGCGCAGCAAACATCGGCATGCGTTCCTGAATCCACTTAAGCAGTTCGAGCGGGCCTCCAGCGAGCGGCCTGCCGGTCTTGACTAACGCCCTCGCCTGCACGCCTTCAAACAGCGGGTGCGCGATCGGAACCGTTGTCAGTTCGCCGCTCGCAAGCTCCCGGTATGCAGCAAATTCGCCGATGAGCGTCACGAAGTTTTCAGCCGTCACGAAGCGCTTCAATGCACTCAGGGAATTCGTTGTTATCGCGGGGCGGATCGTGATGTTCTCGGCGAGTTCCAGCATCGATACAACATGGCCGATCCCGAACGTGGATGGCATGAGCACCAGTGGATAGGCACGCAGATCCTCGATGCTCGCCGGCCCGGTACGTTTAACGAGCGGATGATCGCTTCGCAGCAACAGCACGACGGGTTGGCTGGAACTCGCTCGATATTCGATGCGCGGATGCGGCGGCGGATTGTAGGCGAGTCCGATATGCGAGCGGCTTTCCGCGACATCGTCCAGCAGCTCGTCCACCGCGAGCATGGTCATGCTGATTTCCAGGCGGGGGTAGCGGGCGCAGAACGGCGCAAGCACGTCGTCAACAAGCGTATCGACAAACCCCTCGCTCACCGCAAGCTGGATACGGCCCTGCTGAAGTCCCTTCAACGCGTGCAACTGGTCCTCAAGCTTTTCCTGCTGCGACCGGTAGCCCTGCCAGAACTCCAGCAGATGAAACGCAGCTTCGGTAGGCTTGACGCCGCGAGCCTGACGTTCGAACAGCGTGGCGCCCAGTTCATCCTCGAGGAGCTTGATCTGCCTCGTGATAACCGAAGGCGAGGTATTGATGTGTTCTGCGGCGCCGCGGATGGTGCCGTGAGTGAGCACCTCGTGGAAATACCGAAGACGCTGCTGGTTGATCTCGCGCATTTGATTGTTCCGTTTGTGTTGTCTACAGAGCAACGATATGTGAACTTAGTTGCTCTTGCTAGCCTATTTTCGCGCTGTCACCATGAACTTGGCCGTTACCACTGGTCCAGTGAACGAAACCGGGAGACACGCATGTCAGCAATCCACCCATCGACCGCGGGCGACGACCCCTCCGCGCTCTACAGCAAGCTCAACTGGCGGCTCCTGCCGTTTCTAGTGACCTGCTACATGTTCGCGTATCTGGATCGCGTCAACGTCGGGTTCGCCAAGCTCCAGATGCAGACCGACCTGGGTTTCTCGGACGCCGCATACGGAGTCGGCGCAGGGATTTTCTTCATAGGCTACGTCTTGTTCGAACTGCCGAGCAACCTCATGTTGCCAAGGGTAGGCGCCCGGCGGACATTCAGCCGCATCCTCGTGCTCTGGGGCATTACATCGGCCTGCATGCTGTTCGTGCGTAACGTGCCCGCCTTCTACGCGATGCGATTTCTCCTCGGCGTCTTCGAGGCGGGTTTCGCGCCGGGCATGATCTATTACCTCTCGTGCTGGTACGGCCCGGCTCGCATGGCCCGCGCCATCGCCCTCGTGTTCGTGGCCGGACCACTGGGCGGGATTGTCGGCGGGCCGTTGTCGGCGTGGCTCATGACGCGTCTCTCCGGCGTCGGCGGCCTGGCGGGCTGGCAATGGATGTTCCTTGTAGAAGGACTGCCATGTATCGTGCTGGGTCTTCTGACCCTGCGTGTGCTGTCCGATCGCCCCGACGACGCGCCCTGGTTGAACGACGACGAAAAGCGGCTGCTCAAGCACGAGACCGCGCCGAGCCAGCATCGCGCGGATTCTTTCAAGGCGCTGCTCAAAAGCCCGAGGGTCTATGTGCTCGCGTTTGCGTACTTCAGCATCATTTTCCCGATCTATGCCATCAGCTTCTGGTTGCCGACGCTGCTCAGGGAACAGGGCGTGAGCGATACGCTGCGCCTCGGCTGGTACACCTCGATTCCCTATGTAGCGGCCGCGGTCTCCATGTACCTCGCCGGGCGCCGCTCCGACCGGCTGGGCGAACGGCGCTACCACTGCGCCATTCCGGCGTTCGCCGCCTCGGTCTGCCTGATCGCCGCCATTCTCGCCGACGGAAACCTGCCGATGACCCTTCTGGCACTGACCTTGGGAACTGCTTGCCTGTGGATGGCCTATACGGTCTTCTGGGCCATTCCGTCCGAGCTTGTCGAAGGAACCGCGGCGGCAGGGGGGATCGCGCTGATCAATACAGTCGGGTTATCGGGAGGATTCTGGGGACCCGCGGTAGTCGGCTGGACAAAAGCATGGACGGGAAGCATGCATGCCGGGCTCTTTGTCATGGCCTGTGCGGCCGCCGTGGCCGCCGTCTTGATACTGACGGGCAAGCTCACACTGAATAGGAACTAGGGCGTACAGGACAGTATTTTGCATTTGGTCACAAGCAGACAAAACATAGGTATCCACATTATCTATTCGTGGACCGTGGTTAGACTCAAGTAAAAGGTGAGACCCATGAAAATATTGATCGCTGGTTTCCAGCATGAAACCAATACCTTCGCGCCGACCAAGGCGTCTTATCCGAGTTTCGTTCAAGGGGAAGGTTTTCCGCCGCTGGTGCGAGGCGCTGACGTGCTTGATCTTCGCGACGTCAACGTCCCGATCGGCGGTTTCATCAAGGCGGCACAAGCGCGCGGGCACGAGCTGTTGCCTGTGATCTGGGCAGGCGCAAGTGCATCGGCGCATGTGACCACGGAGGCGTTCGAGCGGATCGGCGGAGAAATCATTGCGGCTGTTAATGAAGGCGGCTTCGACGCGATCTATCTCGACCTGCACGGCGCGATGGTGACCGAGCAGCACGATGACGGCGAAGGCGAGATTCTCGAACGCGTGCGCCGGATCGTCGGTGATCACATGCCGGTAGTCGTCTCGCTGGATCTTCATGCCAACGTCACCGCGCGCATGTTCAAGCATGCCAGTGCGCTCGTGGCATATCGGACCTATCCTCACGTCGATATGGCGGATACCGGCGAACGTGCTGCGCTGATTCTCGACGAACTGGTGTTGCAAGGACGGCCGCTGCATTGCGCGGTTCGTCGCGTACCGTTTCTGATTCCAGTGAATGGCATGTGTACGCTGGTCGAACCGGCACGCGGGATGTATCAGTTGCTGGCGGATCTCGAAGAAAAGCCTGTCGTGTCCGCGTCGTTCGCACCGGGCTTTCCGGCTGCCGATTTTCCTGAGTGCGGCCCGACCCTCTGGGCTTATTCGTTTAGCGAGGAAGCCGCTGAGCACACGGCGAACGCGCTCTTTTCGAAGCTCGTAAATGAAGAATCGCATTGGGAGGTGCCGTTCCTGACTCCGGACGAAGCCGTGCTCGAGGCGATCCGGTTGAGCACGGCTTCTGATAAGCCCGTCATCATCGCGGACACGCAGGACAACCCAGGCGTAGGCGGCGATTCGAACACCATGGGCATGGTGCGCGCGCTCTTGCGCAACGGTGCGACCGGCGCGGCAGTGGGCGTGATCTGGGATGCGCAAGCAGCAGAAGCGGCGCATCGCGCCGGCGTGGGTGCGTGCATTTCGCTGTCGCTGGGCGGCGGTGCCGGTGTGCAAGGCGATTCGCCGCTCGTGGCCGAGTTCGAAGTCGAGTATCTGTCGGACGGACGCTTCCGATTCGACGGACCGATGCTCAATGGCATGCAGGGCGAGTTGGGACCGGTCGCCTGTTTGCGGATCGAGGGCGTCAGGATTGCAGTCAGCTCCGTGAAGATGCAGGTGTTCGATCGCAACCTGTTCCGCGTGGCGGGCATCGAACCAGAACGGATGAAGATCCTCGTGAACAAGAGCTCGGTTCACTTCCGGGCGGACTTCGAAGCCATTGCCGAGGCGATTCTCGTGGCAAAAGCGCCCGGCCCCATGGCTGCGGATCCGGCTGACCTTCCGTGGAAGCACCTTGATCCGGACATCCGCATGCGGCCGATGGGGCTTTCATTCAAATCGTTTCGCGCGCAACGCTGCTGACTGCTGCGCATCAGAGCAGCCCCAACACTTTCGATTCATCAAGAGCGTGCCGAATCGGGCACCGCTCGTACGTGGCCCATCTTCAAGGAGAATCAATTATGTCGGACCCGATTAATACTCGACGTCGTCGCCTGCTTGGGACGACCGTTGCCGGTATCAGTTTGTTGGAACTCGGCCTGAGCGCGTCCGCCAGCGCCCAGTCGAACGACGCTAAGCCCGGAACCCGTCTTGCTTCGTTCGAAAACATTCGTCAGGTCAACGCCGGTACGCTCAACGTCGGCTACGCGGAAGCCGGCCCGCAGAACGGACCGGTCGTGATCCTCCTGCACGGATGGCCCTACGATATCTACAGCTTCGCGGAAGTGACACCATTGCTCGTATCGGCCGGATACCGGGTCATCGTGCCGTATCTGCGTGGTTATGGTTCAACGCGATTCCTCTCAGCCGATACACTACGCAACGGTCAGCAGTCAGTCGTCGCCCTCGACATCATCGCGCTGATGGACGCGTTAAAAATCGATAAAGCGATCTTCGGCGGCTTCGACTGGGGTGCGCGAACGGTGAATATCATCGCTGCGTTGTGGCCCGAACGATGCAAGGCCATGGTTTCGGTAAGCGGCTATCTGATTGGAAGTCCGGAAGCCAACCACGCGCCGCTACCGCCGAAAGCTGAGCTCGCGTGGTGGTATCAGTACTATTTCGCGACCGAGCGTGGCTATGCAGGTTATGAAGCCAATCGCCACGACTTCAATAAACTGATCTGGCATACCGCATCACCCAAATGGAATTTCGACGATGCCACCTACGAGCGCTCCGCCGAGTCGTTCAATAATCCGGATCACGTAGCGGTGGTGATCCACAACTACCGCTGGCGTCTGGGGCTGGCCAAGGGCGAATCGCAGTACGACGATCTGGAAAAGCGTCTGGCGGTGGCGCCGTTGATCGCGGTTCCGACCATCACCATGGAAGGCGACGCCAACGGTGCGGCACATCCCGATCCGGCCGCCTATGCGAAGAAGTTCTCAGGCAGGTATGCGCATCGAAATATCGGGGGTGGTGTCGGTCATAACCTGCCGCAGGAAGCACCGAAAGCATTCGCCGATGCGGTCATCGATGTGGCTCGCTTCTGACAAAGCTGCAACGTTGATTGCGTTGACTTCGTTGACTAGTGCTGCGTGTCATGCAATCGATCGGGAATGAACAGTGCGGTTACACCGCTTAAAAAGAAGACCGCACCGACCACCAGGAAACCAATGCCAATTGAAAACTGCGTGGCGAGGTAACCGATAACAACGGGCGCCGCACCCGAGCAGAAGCGGCCGAGGTTATAAGAGCCGCCTACCGCCGTGCCGCGGATCGACGTTGGGAAACTCTCCGACATGAATGTCCCGATCGTCCCCAGCGGCACACCGTACATAAAGCCGAAGAGGAACATGAGATAGATGATGTTCTCGCGCGTGTGCCAGAAGATGATCACGGGCAGAAAAAACGCTGCGCCCATGCAGCCAAGAACATACACACCGCGTCGACTCCAGCGGTCCCCGAGCCACCCGGCGATAATCTTGCCCGCGAACGCGACCACGTAGGTGCCAATCATGTACCCGGCCATCGCATTGAATTTGATGTGCAGTTCCTTTTCCAGGTAAGTAGGCAACCAGTTGTTCAAGCCATAAAACCCGGACAGTGCGAACACCGAGGCCAAGGTCCACAGGATGAACAGGGTACGCGATTGTCGATTGCTGAAAATCTGGTAATAGCGATTGTGGACAAGCCCGCGTTCGTTGTTGCGTTC
Source organism: Caballeronia sp. (assembly GCF_028292365.1). Taxonomy (GTDB): domain Bacteria; phylum Pseudomonadota; class Gammaproteobacteria; order Burkholderiales; family Burkholderiaceae; genus Caballeronia. The sequence goes on along the minus strand of NZ_JAQGMM010000354.1, from coordinate 14,921 downwards.
GTTCTCGCGCGCTACAGCACGACTCGCTTGCCAGTTTGCCGGTTCAGGCACAACAAATTTAATGGCCAGCGCCAACAGCACTGGCAGCGCCGATACGTAGTACAACGTACGCCAGCCATAGTGCGGCAAAATCCAGTTACTCAGCGCGATGACGACAATGTAGCCGGCCGAAATGCCGGTCTGCAGGGCACCGAGAATCAGGGAGCGCCGTTCCGTGGGCACGTATTCGGCAACCAGTGTGGTGACCAGCACCATGGAGCCGATGCCCAACGAACTGATAAATCTCACCACCGCGAATTCAAGGAAGTTATGGGTGAATCCCAGCATTCCGGCGCCTAGGGAAAAAAGCGCCAACGCCCACGCGATCACCCTTACCCGCCCGAGACGATCGCTCGCCCAGCCCCCAAGAATCCCGCCTACAGCCATGCCACACAGCGTCAATGCCCCCAACGCTCCCGCTTCAACATTGCTCAGAGCGAACTCATCCTTGATCCGCGTGAGCGTCAGGCCGTACATCATGACGTCCGCGCCATCGGCTATTAACGCGAGATAGCCCAGTGCAAAAACAAGCAGCCAGGAACCCTGTGCCTGGAATATTTTTGGCAGCGTGGATGTTTCGGTAACCTGATTAGTTGTGTTGATGTTCATGTCAACGGCCGATGGAGTCGGCGATTCGCATGGCGCTCCGCTTAACGAGTGCAGCGGCAAGGAACGAGCCGATCAACATGCCGATCTGTTCATCCCTGGCCGTATACCACCCTTCCCTATGCGTCATGTTCATCGTGCCCACGCATACGCCGTCGTAAGCAATCGGGATATTCAAAATCGATCCCAGGCCCATGCCGGTCATCACCGCGTGATCGTCAAATGCATCCCGGATACCTTGCTGCGTTTCCGCGCGAAAAGGCTTGAGATTTAGCAGAACCTGGCCAGCCCACGCGGTACCCTGTTTCTGCTTACGCCCTCCAGTTGGATAGACGTCCGGCATGTTGGTATAAACGCGCTCCACCTCGAGACGCTGTGCGTCGTAGGACATGATCGTGAACAGGCGAAGGCCTATTGTCTGTTCCGCCGCCGCGTGAACTGCACGAAATATCTCCGTGGGTTGATTGCTCAGCCGCAGCGCATCTGACAGACGCTCAAGGTCCGGAATACCAAGCACTCGCGTGGCTAGCGCCGCAAGCGCGATCTCATTGTTTTGCATGGCCTTGATACAAAGGTGATGTAAGGTAAGTTCGACGTTCAGCCGTTCATTTCGGTGGAACTGAGCGGAGCTCGCACATTGTGCTGCTCCAGACCACCTTCCTCGATGTCTTCAAGTGATCGATTGCGAGTCTCGATGCCGAGGAAGCCAACCACGCAGGCCCCAATCAACAAGACCGTCGTGGTCATGGCAAACACGCCCAGAAAACCGAGCGTGGGATAGACAAGGCCGACCAGAATGGGCGCGCTCACCGAGCCAATGCGACCAAATGACGAAGACGATCCGGTACCGGTCGCGCGAATCGCCGTCGGGAAGACTTCCGGGGTGTACGCATACACCCCGGCGAACGCGCCGTTCATGAAGAACGACAGGCAGATGCCCGCGCTCATGATTTGCAAGCCACTGTGAGAGAACGCAAGGGTGATTGCCGCAATCCCACCCAGCAGCATGTACGACGCCACCACAGCCTTCCGGCCGATCCGTTCATTGAGCCATGCCGCAGAAAAATACCCGGGAATCTGCGCTCCATAAATGGCGATTGAATAACCAAAGCTCTTCGTCATGGTGAGCCCCTCCTTGAGGAGCAGACTCGGAATCCATGAGAAGAACGAGTAGTAAGCAAACGCAACCGAGAACCACATCAACCAGCTCACTGCGGTCGTGCGCGCGAGGCGCGGCGACCACAGCGTAAGGACGTTCTGCAACGCACTGCTCTTTGTGGGCGCCGATGCGGCGACCTGGCCGAGAGACGCGACGGGGTTCAGATGGATGCCCTTGTCGTTAAACCATGCCTCAATTGCGCTCACTATCCGATTCGCTTCGGCAGTCCGGCCCTGGCTTTCCAGCCAGCGCGGCGACTCGGGGAGCGTCCTGCGCCACCACAGGAGCATGACAACGGGCAATGAAGTCAGCACTGCCATGTATCGCCAGCCATCGGCAAAGTTTCTCACCACGGTGAAGCCAATGATGGACGAGCTCAGATAACCGAAGGACATGAAACCGACCAGTGCCCCGCAAAAGATGCCCCGGTAACGGCGAGGCACAAATTCGGCGAGGAATGGCGCGATCACCACGGTCTCCGCGCCAGAGCCGAAGCCAGCAACTATGCGCAAGGCGAAAAACGTGTGCCAGTCGTTGGCGGCGGCGCTAGCGAGCGATGCAACGCAGTAGATGGCAAGCGCAGACATCATGATGCGACGCCGTCCGATCAAATCGGCCAGTACCCCCGACAAAAAGGCCCCGAAGAAGTATCCAATATAGGTACTGCTCGCGACCAAACCCGTTTCGGCACTCGTCAGGTGCCAAAGCTTGCCGACGACGGGCAGCAGAAATGCCAGCGACGATGAATCGAGTCCATCGAACAGATAGCCCAGCCCGCCGATGAGCAGGAGTTTCCGATGGAAACCCGCCAGAGGCAGTCTTTCAAGACGGTCGGCGATAGCGGACACGGCATGTTCTCGCTGAGGGAATTGGATGGAGTCTCGGGGATGCGAAAGTCACCGCCCGATAGCGTATGCCTGCATCTGGCGAGGTGTCGCCGCACCGCGCATCAGCCCGCCTCGGATCCCGACCGCGCAGACGCGGCCCAACGACCACGGCTCGGCGACAGTCAGGTCATGCCCGCGCGCGCGCAACTCGGCAAGCGTGCTCTCCGGAAAGCGCGACTCGGCAGACATCTTGCCCAGTTGCATCGAGCGCGGGTAGAACGAGCCCGGAAAATGAGCCGTCTGGAACGAGGGTGAATCCGCAGCGGCCTGGAAGTTCATGCCGGCATGCACATGCCTGAGAAACAACTGGATTGACCACTGGTCCTGCTGATCGCCACCAGGCGTGCCGAACGCCGCATAGGGCTGGTCTTCCCGCGTGACCAGCGTGGGCGAAAGCGTGGTGCGGGGACGTCGCCCTGGACCAAGCGACGATGGCAGGCCTTCTTCCATCCAGAACATCTGCGCGCGCGTAGTCACGTTAAAGCCGAGACCGGGGACAGCTGGCGAGGCCTGCAGCCATCCGCCCGATGGTGTTGCCGAAACCATGTTGCCCCAGCGATCGACCACGTCGAGATGAACTGTGTCGCCGCGCAGTTCAGGCAAGGGTGCGAACGTCGGTTCGCCCTGGCCGAAGCCGCCCGACTGCTGTTTTCCCGCATTGGCCATGATCAGTGCGGCGCGCTGTTCGCTGTCGCCCAGCCTGCCGGGACGGAATTCGAACGACGCGCGACTGGGATCGATCAGTCGGCGGCGCTCGTCGTTGTACGCGTCACTAAGCAGCACGTCCATAGGCACTTGCGCGAACCGGGGATCGCCGTAAAACACCTCGCGATCGGCGAACGCGAGCTTCGAACATTCGATGATCGTGTGGACGAAATCCGGGCCCATGGGATCCATCGCGGTGAGATCGAAGCCCTTGAGGAGCGCGAGTTGCTGCAGAAACATCGGCCCCTGACCCCATGGGCCGGTCTTGTGAACCTGGAAGCCCTCATAGTCGTATGAGACCGGATCTTCGTAGGACGCCTCCCAGCGAGCCATATCGTCCGCGTTGAGCAGACCATGATTGCGCTGGCCGGACGTGTCGAGAACCGCGGTCGACCGGAAGTAACGATCAATGGCTTCAGCCACGAACCCACGATAAAAAACCTTGCTGGCCAGTTCGCATTGCCCGGCACGATCGCGGCAGGTATTCGCCTCTTCGAGGATGCGCTTGTATGTGTGCGCAATTGCCGGATTGGCGAACAATTGGTTCGGCGTGGGTGCGTCGCCATTGCGCAGCCATTGCTCTGCCGACGTGGGCCATTCCGTCTTGAAGAAATCTTTGATGGCGAGGATTGACGACGTCATTCGCGGAAGAACGGGATAGCCGTTTTCCGCATAGCCGATCGCGTAGCTCATCACGTCTGCCAGGGGCAACTGGCCGTAGTCGCGCAGCATAAGCATCCACGCGCCAAACGCTCCGGGCACGACCGCCGGCAACAACCCCGTGCCTGGAACGACCTCCAGACCTAGCTCGCGCATGCGGGATATCGTCATTGCCGCGGGCGTCACGCCCTGGCCGCACAAGACGCGAACCCGTTTTTCGCGGGCACTGTAGAACACGACCGGCAATTCCCCACCCGGCCCGTTCAGATGCGGTTCAACGATCTGCAGAACAAAACCGGCCGCCGCTGCCGCGTCGAATGCATTGCCGCCTCTTTCGAGAACGGCCATTGCTGAAGCACTGGCTAGCCAGTGTGTCGAGGACACCATGCCGAACGTGCCAATCAGTTCCGGACGGGTTGTGAACGACATGCGCCACTCCTTTTGCGACGATGGGTGATCAATGAAGCGAACCAATTATCATTGGTTCACTTCAAGTAAAATACAATGGTACGGCTAACGATGCCGGGTTGCAGCCGGTTCCAACCCTTCTTTTGCGCCATTCTAGTGGATAAAAAATATCTGTGGCAGTGTGAAAATCAGCGGGGTTCCGGTATTTCTGTACCAATGATGATTGGTACAGAATTGGTTCGAGAAAGGTTCGAATAGACAAATGGAAAAATCACTGCTGGACAGGCTGCAGGACTATGTCGTCGACAACCAGCTCAAGGACGGCGACGCGTTGCCGCCCGAACGCAGTCTCGCTGAAGACCTGGACGTCACCCGGAGGGAACTGCGCACGGCACTCGCGTCGCTGGAGGCATCGGGCCGTGTGTGGCGAGGTGTCGGCCGCGGCACTTATCTGGGTGCGCGGCCACTGAAGTTTGCGCCAACACTACGCGGGCTTCGCGCGGGAGCCAGTCCGGCGGACATTGCAGAAATGCGGCTGCTTTTCGAGCCGGCGCTTGCCGGACTTGCTGCGACGAAAGCGAGTGGAGATGACTTGCTGGAACTTGAAAAATGCGCGCGAAAGAACGCCGCCGCAAAAAATGACGAGGAGTGGCAGCAGTGGGATCATCGATTTCATTTGCTGATCGGACAGGCCACGCGGAATCCCGCTCTCATCGCCCTGATGGAAGTCATCAATGGCATGCGGGTCAAGCCTGACGTACGTGAAAAAACCGCTGCCCAGGAGACCCGGCGCTATTTCGCCCAACAGCACGAGGATATTGTCAGCGCCATGAAAGCGCGCGATAGCGAATTAGCTGCACGTTCCATGCGCGAGCACCTGTTGAGCGTTCAGTGGCGTACGTCCGTTGGGCGTGACGATGCCACCGAACGCTGAAAACGAGCCGCCTGCTGCGCTTTAACACTACCTTAACCGTACCATTCAGCGTACCAAAACCCGCTCAACAACCCCGCATTCTATATACGCAAATTGCGTTTTTTAACAGGACGTTTACGCTCGATCCGATAGGCTTTGCTTGATCCAATTGAATGGAACTCGAAGCAAATCATCATGACGTTCGAAGATGTCTTAACGAGCATTCGCGCCGGTCAAACATCGCGCCCGGCAGCAGTGTCAAACGCTGCAAACCAGCCAAGTCCTTCGCGTGCAGCCGGTCGCCGCGCGCAGCGGAGTTGAGCATGGTGTCTGGAATATGGTTGCCTATTGTCACGCCGTTCAAGCACGGACAAGTCGACGTTGATGCGCTGCAGCGGCTTGCTGAGCGCTACCTGAGCCAGGAGATCAGCGGTTTCGTCGCGCTGGGAACGACCGGCGAAGCGGCCCTGCTCGATCACAGCGAGCGGCATAAGGTCCTGCGCTCCTTGTTCGAAGTCATCGGGACGCGCCTGACAGTGGTGGTCGGTGTCGGCGGTCTCAATACGCGTGACATGGTGCAGGAAATCCGCGAACTGGACCACTGGGATATCGGCGGATACCTGGTCTCCGCGCCTGCCTACATTTGCCCCGATCAAAACGGCATTCGCTGGCACTTCGACGAAATTGCGCGCGCCACCGAACGGCCCATCATTTTGTACGACGTGCCGCATCGCACCGGCGTTTGCATCGAGACAAGCACGGTTGAGCGGCTCATTGAACACGCGAATATTGTCGCCATCAAGGCTTGCGTGCCGGCAAATTTCCAAAGGCTCTGCCAATTGCCGATCAGCGTGCTGTGCGGCAACGACGATGCCTATGTCGACTGTCTGATCGCAGGCGGCTCCGGCGGGATCCTGACGAGCGCCCATCTTTTCGCCGATATTCTTGCCGAGATCCACGAACGGGTTTTATCGGCGAGAACGGACGACGCTGCTGCATTTTTCGAAGCGCTCAAGCCGGTAATCAAGCTCTTGTTCAGCGCACCCAATCCAGCCGGCGTGAAGGCAGCACTAGCGCTAGACGGCACGATTGGAAGCGAGACACGTCTGCCGATCATGGAAGCGTCGGTCACGCTCAAAGAGCAGCTCCGGATCGCGCTCGATACCTGCACCCGGCAGCTCGCAATCATGGTTTGAACACGGCCCCGCTCCCTTTTTAGATACAAAGTTTCTGTTTGCGCCTGGTCGAAGCTTCGACCAGGCGGCAAGCGGTTTTAAGCGCGCTTGGCGCCGCAATACCATGGAGCTGTCAATATGAAAAAATCCCTGAACGCGTCCTTCCTGGCCACGGCTTTGACCGCAGGCTGCGTTGTTTCGGCGCATGCTCAAAGCAGTGTGACGCTGTATGGCGTAATCGATACCGGCCTTATTTACTCGAACAACCAGGGAGGCCACAGCGCCTGGCAGGAAACGAGTGCTGCAACCGAAAACACCGTCTACGGACTCAAAGGCGCGGAAGACCTGGGCGGCGGCCTTCAGGCTGTGTTCAAGCTCGAGAACGGCTTCAACCTGAACAACGGTACGCAGTTCAACGGCGGCGATGCCTTCGGTGAACAAGCTTACGTGGGCCTGCAAAGCAGTCAGTTCGGCACCGTGCTGCTCGGGCGCCAGTTTGATTCGGTGAATGACTATCTCGGCCCGTTATCGGCGGCGGGCAGCGGCTACGGCGGCAATCTTTCGGCGCATCCGTTCAACAACGATAACCTCGCGGCCGACTCGTTGAGCCTGAACAACACAGTCAAGTACGTAAGCACGTCTTATGCAGGCATCACGTTCGGCGGCGCGTATTCGTTCAGCAACAACGCAAACAGTTTCTCGAATAATCGTGCCTACGGTTTTGGCGCGACCTACGCGCACGGGCCGTTCAATGTCGCTGCGGCCTACCTCCAGATGAACAATGCGGGCGGCGGCGTGTTGGGCACCAATCCCAATGGCGCGGTGTCATTAGCCGATGGCAGCGCAGATTTCGTCGCAGCGCGTCAGCGGATCTGGGGCGTGGGCGGCAACTACGTGTTTGGCCCGGCGACTGTTGGCTTGCTGTGGACACATTCGCAGATTGACAACATGGCTAGCGTGTTCGCCGGCAGTGCAGGAAATGTGCCGTTGAACGGTGGCTTACGGTTGAACAACTACGAGGTCAATGCCCGTTATGCGTTGACCCCCGCGTTAAGTCTGGCAGGTGCCTACACCTTCACCGACGGCGCATATAGCACGGGCGGCACGTCGTCATCGCCAAGGTGGCACGAGGTGACGCTGCAGACCGACTACTCGCTCAGCAAGCGCACGGACTTGTATGCGGAAGGGGTTTATCAACACGTCAGTGGCGGGACGGATGGCTCGGCGCTTAACAACGCCACCATCAACACGCTGTCACCTTCGTCGACGAACAGTCAGGTCGCCGTCACGGTCGGCATCAAGCACGCGTTTTAAGACTGCGTAGTGCTGTAAGAAGCCTTGTAAGAAGCGCGGTGCATCGGGGATGAATGCGAATGCGAATACTCCGGTGCACAGTGCTTTGTGCCGATTAGTCAGCGACGGATCAACCCCGCACACGATATGTCCGGCGGGAAACTCCGCTATCTTGGTGTGACTGCAGGCACGCATGTCGCGTCTGGCCGAGCCGGAGTGACAGCCGGCAAGATGAGCCGCGGGGCCGGCGATCAGCGCCCCACTCCCTACCTTGATCCATGCAGCATCGACTCGCATGCGTCACGCTCCCACCCCGTTGGTAGCCGCAGCCGAAAATTTCATGGCCTCGTGGCTCACTCCGCGGACCCGATCTGCGAGCACCTTCATAAGCCAATGTCGTCTTAAGCAATCCGCGCCGTAAACGGCGGTAATAAAAGAATCCATGCGTCTGTCGGCACCGCTACACAGGCCTGCGCTGACGACGGAGAAAAGCCGCAGACCATTGTGAGTTATGGCGCAGGCGCTTATTCACTGCCTTCAATCCGCTGCCGAAAACGGGCCGGAGGGCTTCGATCGCCCTTCCGAATACGCGCTTGTGCGCTGCAGCTTTGTTTTCGTTTGTGTACATTCCCGGATTGTCTTCGTTTCAGACAAAATCACGCACGCTTGGCGATGTCTAATTTCAAATCGGTTCTTATCCGCAATTTCGAAAGTAATTAGAAAGAATCCGTCGGTTCAGTTCAACCCCAAGTATTGGAACGCTCATGCTCGGCCTAGTACGTATCGCTCTTCGACGACCCTACACCTTTGTCGTCCTCGCGATCCTCATCCTGATCATCGGACCGCTTTCCGCGATCAGAACGCCGACCGATATCTTCCCCGATATCCGCATTCCCGTGATTAGCGTCGTATGGCAATACACGGGCTTGCCGCCGGATCAGATGGTCGGACGAATCACGTCGCCGTTCGAGCGCTCGCTGACCACGACGGTCAACGACATCCAGCACATCGAAGCCGAATCGGTAAATGGCTTCGGCATTATCAAGGTCTTCTTTCAGCCGGGCGTGAACATCAGTAACGCGAACGCGCAGGTGACCGCGGTCGCGCAGACGCAGTTGCGTCAACTGCCACCGGGCACCACGCCGCCGCTGATCCTGAACTACAACGCGTCGACCGTGCCGATCATCCAGCTCGCGCTCTCGGGCAAGGGTCTCTCTGAACAAAACCTGGGCGACCTTGGGCTGAATCAGTTGCGTCCGGCGCTGGTGACGGTTGCCGGTGCGTCGATCCCTTATCCGTTCGGCGGCAAGTCTCGCCAGATACAAATCGACATCGACCCAACGGCCTTGCAAGCGCGCGGCCTGTCTGCCCAGGACGTCGCCAACGCGCTCGCTGCGCAGAACCTGCTGACGCCGATCGGTACGGAAAAAATCGGCGATCACGAATATACGCTGCAGTTGAACAACGCACCTTACGCGCTTAAAGCGCTCGGCGATCTGCCGATCAAGGCGGTCAATGGCACTACGGTGTATATCCACGATGTCGCCAACGTCCGCGATGGCAGTCCGCCGCAAACGAATATCGTGCATGTGGACGGCAAGCGTTCGGTACTGATGTCGGTGCTGAAGAACGGCTCGGTGTCCACGCTCGGCATCATCGCCGGCATCAAGCAGCACGTGCTCGACGCCAAGGCTTCATTACCCGACGCGCTGCAAATTGCGCCGATCGGCGACCAGTCGCTATTCGTGCGCGCGGCCATCAGCGGCGTGGCTCGCGAAGGCGTGATCGCGGCCGCGCTGACCAGTCTCATGATCCTGCTGTTCCTCGGCAGCTGGCGTTCGACCGTCATCATCGCGACCTCGATTCCGCTCGCCATTCTCGGTTCGATAGCGACCTTGTCTGCGCTCGGCGAGACGCTCAACATCATGACGCTCGGCGGCCTTGCGCTCGCGGTGGGGATCCTCGTCGACGACGCGACCGTGACCATCGAAAATATCAATTGGCATCTGGAACAAGGCAAGCAGGTAGAAGAAGCCATCCTCGACGGCGCCGCGCAGATCGTCACGCCGGCGTTCGTGGCGCTGCTCTGTATCTGCATTGTGTTCGTGCCCATGTTCTTCCTCGACGGCGTCGCGCGTTTCCTCTTCGTGCCCATGGCCGAGGCTGTGATCTTCGCGATGGTCGCGTCGTTCATCCTGTCGCGAACGCTCGTTCCCACGATGGCGAAATACCTGCTGCATCCGCACAACCTCGATGAAGATGCACATGAAAAGAAGCGCCCCGGACCACTCGGACGCTTCCAGCAAGGCTTCGAACGGCGCTTCGAAAAAATCCGCGCCGGTTATCACGGCCTGCTGGAACTGGCGCTGAATCATCGCGCGCCGTTCGTGAGTTGCTTCCTCGGTTTCGTGCTGATCTCGTTCGCGCTGGTGCCCTTGCTTGGCCGCAACTTTTTCCCGGACGTGGACGCCGGGCAGATCCTGTTGCACGTGCGCGCGCCGGTCGGCGTGCGGGTCGAAAAGACCGCGCAGATTTTTGCGGATGTGGAAGGGTCGATCCGTCAGATCATTCCAACTGCTGAACTCTCCACCATGGTCGACAACATCGGCCTGCCGGTCAGCGGTATCAATCTCGCCTACAACAACACCGGCACGATCGGCTCGCAAGACGGCGACATCCAGATCGCGCTGAACGAAGATCATCGCCCGACCGCGGAGTACGTGCGGGAGATGCGCGAAAAGTTGCCGCGCCTTTATCCGGGCGTGACGTTCTCGTTCCCGCCGGCGGACATCATCAGCCAGATCCTGAACTTCGGCTCGCCGGCGCCGGTCGACCTGCAGGTGCGCGGCAACAACCTGTCCGCGAACTTCGCTTATGCGAACCGGCTGCTGCGCGAGATCCGCCAGATCCCCGGCGTAGTCGATGCACGCATCCAGCAAGCGCAAAACTCTCCCACCTTCAACGTCGATGTTGACCGCACTCGCGCGCAACTGCTTGGCATCAACGAGCGGGATGTCACGAACAGCCTGGTCGTGAACCTCGCGGGGTCGAGCCAGGTCGCGCCGACGTTCTGGTTGAACAACGCGAACGGCGTGTCGTATCCGATCGTGATGCAGACGCCGCAATACAACCTCGATTCGCTGGCCTCGCTGCAGAATTTGCCCATCACCTCAAGTCTGCAGAGTAGCGGCCAGATCCTCGGCGGCCTCGCGACCGTCCAGCGCACGAACACCAATGCGGTCGTAAGCCAATACAACATCCAGCCGATGGTCGAGATTTTCGCCACCACGCAGGATCGCGATCTCGGCGCGGTCGCGTCCGACATCCAGCGCGTGGTGAAGAACAATGCCGGCACGTTGCCCAAGGGTTCATCGGTTGCGCTGCTCGGCCAGGTGCAGACCATGAACAGCGCATTCGCCGGCATGTTGTTCGGCCTGCTCGGCGCGGTCGTGCTGATCTACCTGATCGTCGTGGTCAACTTCCAGTCGTGGGCGGACCCGTTCGTGATCGTCACGGCGTTGCCGGCCGCGCTCGCCGGCATCATCTGGATGCTGTTCGCGACCCACACCACGTTGTCCGTGCCCGCGCTGACGGGGGCGATCATGTGCATGGGGGTGGCGACCGCCAACTCCATTCTTGTGGTCAGCTTTTGCCGCGAGCGCCTGGCCGTTCACGGCGACCCGTTCAAGGCTGCGCTCGAAGCCGGCTTCACCCGTTTCCGCCCCGTGCTCATGACTGCCCTTTCGATGATCATCGGCATGGCGCCGATGGCCCTCGCGATGGGCGAAGGCGGCGAACAGAACGCACCCCTTGGCCGCGCCGTTATCGGCGGCCTGATTTTCGCCACCACCGCGTCGCTGCTCCTGGTCCCGGTGATCTTCTGCATCATTCACTCGCGCCCTGGCCGCGCGATTGCCCCGACACCCGTTACGGGAGGTCCTGCTCATGTCGTCTGAACCCGCTATCACTAATGAACCGGTGACTAATCAACCTGTGCCGCGCCGGCGGCTCGTCGTGATCGGCGTGGTCGGTATCGCGGTTGCCGTGCTCGTGGTCGCCGTCGGCGTCGCGCTGCGCGCCGTCGATGCCCGTAACCTCAAGACCTGGACCAACGCGCAGGTTATCCCGACGGTCAACGTGATCCATCCGGTCAGCGCGGCAACCGGTCCGACGCTCGACCTGCCCTCGCATCTCGAAGCGTATTCGCGTGCGCCGATCTTCGCGCGCGTGAGCGGTTACCTGAAGTCGTGGAATGTGGATATCGGCGCACCGGTGAAGGCCGGGCAACTACTCGCGGTGATCGAGTCGCCGGAACTCGACCAGCAGTTGCTGCAGGCTCGCGCGGACCTGGCCAGCGCGCAAGCCAACTCGGCGCTGGCGGGAACGACCGCGAAACGCTGGCAGGCGCTGCTCGGCACCGACTCGGTCGCCCAGCAGGAAGTCGACGAACGCACCGGCGACTACACCGCCAAGAAAGCGGCCGTGGCGGCCGCGCAGGCCAATGTGGATCGTTTGCTCGCCACCAAGGGCTTCGAGCGCATCCTGGCGCCGTTTGACGGCGTGGTGACCGCTCGTGACACGGATGTCGGCGCGCTCATCAATGCGGGTAGCGGCGGCGTCGGACAGGAGCTGTTCACGGTCTCCGACGTGAAGCAGTTGCGCGTGTATGTACAGGTCCCGCAAAGTTACGCTCCCGATGTCCGCAGCGGCACGACAGCGACGCTTTCCGTACCGGAATATCCCGGCCAGCATTTCACGGCGCGCGTGATTGCATCGGCGGATTCAGTCAATGCAACTTCAGGCACCACGCTGGTCCAATTGCTGGTCGACAACGCCAACGGCAAGCTCTTGCCCGGTGGTTTTGCCAGCTTGCAATTCAAGCTGCCGGTGCAGGCAAACGCGGTACGGGTTCCCGCCAGCGCCCTGGTTTTCGACGCTCGCGGCCTGACGGTCGCAACGCTCGGTGCGAACGGCCAGGTCGTGTTCAAGAAGGTGACGATCAATCGCGATTTCGGCGACTCGGTCGAAATCGGCTCGGGGCTTGTTGCAAGCGACCGCGTGATCGACACGCCGCCTGATGGACTTGTTGACGGCGATCACGTGCAAGTCGCCAGTGCCGACAAGAAGGTGGCCGCCAATGGCTAGGATGGCTAGGTTACGTGTCCCGGCGCTGCTCGCCGGCACCTTCGCACTTGGCGCGTGCTCGCTCGCGCCGGACTACAAGGTGCCGCCTTCGCCGGTTGCCGCGCAATATCACACGGTCGGTCCGTGGATCAGCGCACAGCCCGCCGACCAGTTGAGCCGCAGTGGCTGGTGGAAGATGTATAACGACGCCCAGCTCGATGACCTCGAGCAACGCCTGCTCGCGAACAATACGGATCTTGCCGCCGCATTCGCGCACTACAGGCAGGCCCAGGCGTTCGTAGATCAGGTCTCAGCCGGACTGTTCCCGAAAGTCTCTGTAAACGCGGTTCCACAACGTGACCGGCAGTCGTACAGGCGGCCATTGCGTGTGGGTGGCCCCAACGACTACAACTCCGCCACGCTCGGCGGCGAGGTCGATTATGACCTCGACCTGTGGGGCCGCGTGCGGGATTCCGTGGTAGCGGGCAAGGACGAAGCACAAGCATCGAAGGCCGATCTTGCCTCGGTGCAATTGAGCCTGCAGGTTCAACTCGCCGACAGCTATATCCGCCTGCGCGGTCTCGATCAACAGACACAGTTGCTCACCGACACCGTCGCGGCATTTGCGCGCGCGCTGCAACTCACGCAAACGCTGCACGGAGGAGGACTTGTTTCAGGGCTCGACGTATCGCGCGCGCAGACGCAGTTGTCATCGGCGAAATCGCAGCTGTCGCAGAACCTCGCCCAACGCGCGTTGATCGAGCACGCGATCGCTGAACTGGTTGGTGCGTCCGCGTCCGAGTTCACGTTGCCGCAGCAAACTGCCGCGATTCCCCTACCCGTGATTCCAGCTGGCTTGCCCTCTACGTTGCTGCAGCGGCGCCCGGACATTGCCGCGGCCGAACGCCGCGTTGCCGAAGCCAATGCGAAGATTGGCGTAGCGCGTGCGGCCTACTTTCCGTCCATCACACTCAGTGCGCAAGCCGGATTTCAAAGCACCGCCTATTCGAATTTGATCAGTGCTCCGACCTTGTTCTGGGCGATCGGTCCACAGCTTGTGCAATACGTTTTCGATGGCGGCTTGCGCCGCGCGCAGCTCGATTCGGCGAAAGCGGCGACCGATGAAGCCGGCGCGCGTTATCGCGGTGTCGTGCTGTCGGCGTTCCAGCAAATCGAAGATAATCTTTCGCTGCTGCAGGACCTTGGCACGGCGCTCGACCAGCAACGCGATGCCAGCAACTCGGCGCAGTATTCCGTTGATCTGGCGCTGCACCGGTATCGGCAAGGTGCGGTCGGTTATCTCGATGTCGTGCAGGCGCAGACCGCCGCGCTCGACGCTCAGAGCGGTCTACTCGATATCCAGACACGTCAGCTAAGCGCGAACGTGCAATTGATCAAGGCGTTGGGCGGCGGCTGGTCAAGCGAAGAGCTGGCGAGCACGGCGGCGGCTCCGGTGCTTGTCGCCGCCAGCGAGAAACCGAAAGAATAGTGACAGGCCACGTCGCGCAGCGGTAGAAATCCAAAAAAATACCCCGCTTTAGCGCTGCATTCATAGCGTGGCCCATCACGCCTGGACAAGTTACTAAAAGCGCCATCGAATGCCTGGACGTGGTCGACGCGGACCTTTCCACAGTGCCGGTATCGCCCTCTATTCAGCGCTCACCGCAACACGGTGATTACGCCCGTCGGCGCATTCGGTCTTCCTATGCAAGCCTAACGTCAATTCGTCTTTTCTGACCCATTTTAACGTTTGCCTATTTGCAGAAAATGATCGCTATGCCATGCCTAAATACATGCCTTCTACGCCCGTCGTCAATTGATCATTTTGTTGCGCAGGCATCACTAAAGAGTTCCCAAAATGGGCCGATATCGCTTTCAGAACACTTAAATATCGGCGAAACGCTTGAGTACCCGTCAGACAGAAACGGGACCGGGCGATCACTCTTCGGGGG
>NZ_JAQGMM010000327.1 GCF_028292365.1 Caballeronia sp. | reverse complement strand
CGATCGCGCGGTTTCCGAGCGCCTGTTGTGGGTCATGACCAAGGCCCGGCAACACGAGGTGTCGCGGATCATTCGAAGCAATCCTATGATCGATCCGATCGAGATAGACGATATCAGTCGGAGATTCATCCGATTGCTTAAGTCGATCAAAACCGGCGGGACGATCCCGCCCGTGCGGCTTTCTATTTAAGCCTGGCGCATCAACTGTGATGCACTGTGGCAGGACCCTCTGCGAGACGAGCGACCACAGCAGGCCCTGTTGGCGCGACCGATCAACTGCCGGGCTAAAGAATTCCTGAAATATGACGTTCTACATGAGGGTTGCGCCGAATCGACGGCCAAATCATCTACGCGTTACCGAGAAAAGGCGGCCGCTCCCAGGATCTTGAACGGCAACTAGCGGGTTGGACATCGCTGCCGGGTCCTGGATGGATAGCTTGTTCGAAGCACTGGGCTGACGTTGATCCCCGTAGCCGCGGATCGACGTCATTCCCGCCGACGCCGTTGCTATCGCCATTTAGGAAAGCGAAGCGAGGTACTAACGGAACATATTCATGCGCGTTAAACATGTGCCCCATAGCGATGCCAATCAGGTCATCCGCCTTGTCTGGCCCTTCCTGGTCGTAATCCTGATTCTCGTCTCCCTGGCCGCCGTCAGTATCGACATCATGTCGTCGCTGCGCGCCTATATCGGCGCCGAAAGCGTTTGGTCAAAGGGCGAGAAGGACGCGACGTTTTTCTTGCACCTGTATGCAGAAAGCGGCGATGAAGTGCTGTATCAGCGGCACACTGAGGCGATGGAGGGTCTCCTGCACTTGAGGCGGGCTCGGGACATTCTTGACCGTACGCAAACTGATATGCACACGGCAGAAGACGAACTAGTCATGGGCGGCTTTGCAAGGTCGGACGTGGTGAGTGCCGCATGGGTGTATCGGATCTTTCGCCATGTCAGCTACCTCCAGGATGCAATGGACCTCTGGAAGCGTAGCGACGTTCACATGGACAAGCTGGGACAGGTCGCCAGTCGGCTTCATCGCCGATTTTCGGACCAATCGGAAGCTGATGCCGAACTCGTAGAGCTGCAGAAGGAAATTTTTCAGATCAACGAAGATGTTGCGCCGCTTTCCCGAGGTTTTTCTTACGAGTTGAGTTCGACGTTTCGCAAGGTCGCATTCCTGCTTCTCATGGTCGATCTCGCGGCCGCGACCGTGTTGATGCTGCTCACCGTCTGGCATGTCCGCCGGCTGGTTGTTCAGCGAAAACTCACCGAGAGAGCTTTGCGGCACAGCGAAGCACGAGCCAAGGCCACGCTGGGCTCGATCGGAGAGGCGGTGATTGCGACAAGTCTGTCGGGAGAGATTGAGTTCATCAACCCTGCAGCGGAACGTATCCTTTGCACGACGAGCGCTTTATGTCTGGGGCGCCCGTTTTCCGATGCCTTTTCCCTGCTGTACGAACGCTCACGCGAACCAGAGAAAATGCTTGCCAAGCTCGCTAGCGACGGCTTGCCAGGGGACCATCTCGACGACCAGTTCGTTGAGATGATCCTTGTCTCTCATAGCGGTGTAGAAGTCCATGTAAGGGCCGTGGTGTCGCGCATCACCGGATCGCCTTTTTACCTGAGTGACTTGGACGGTACAAACGACGGGCATCATGGTTACGTGATCATCCTGCGAAACATGACACGCGAGAAAGAGTACATACGAAGCCTCGCGTGGCAGGCATCACACGATAGCCTTACTGACCTGGTCAATCGCTCAGAGTTCGAACGACAACTCGCCGCATCACTCGCTGACGTGAAGCACCTCAATGTCGCGGTTTGTGACGTGTTGCTGGTGTTTGATCTCGACCGCTTCAAAATCGTCAACGATACCTGTGGTCATGCTGCGGGCGATGGCATGCTTCGCGCAATCTCGACTCATCTGTCGAGAATCTTCCGTGCAGGGGACACCTTTGGGCGGCTGGGAGGTGACGAATTCGGTGCATTGCTGAGAGGGTACGATCGGGCGCAGGCCATGACATTGGCCGACAAGCTCCTGCACTCGGCGAATACATTCTGTTATCAATGGGAAGCACAGCAGTTCAAGACGAGCGTGAGCATCGGGCTTCTGGTCCTGGACGAGCCGGGCATCACGGTAGAATCGGCGATGCACCTGACTGATATTGCTTGCTTCGTTGCCAAGGAACGAGGCAGAGATCGCGTTCAGGAGGCTGACCTGAATGATAGCGACCTTGCCACTCACGCTAATGAAGCGTCCTGGGCGCGACGTCTGAAGCATGCACTCGAACATGATCTGTTTTGTCTCTATGCGCAACCGATTCGCGACCTTCATACGGGAGACCAGCAGGCGGGCGGCCTGAACAAGGTCGAGTTGCTGCTCCGCATGATCGACCCGCAGGGCGGCCCGGTCATCACGCCCGACAAGTTCATACCTGCTGCCGAGCGCTACGGCCTGATGACCACTATAGATCGCTGGGTCGTGCGCACAGCGTTACGTGCACTCTCATGCACTCCAGCTAAGCAATATAGCGAGTATGCAATCAACCTTTCCGGGGCATCTGTCGGCGACGCACGTTTCTTGCACTACGTTGTCGAGCAGATTAGGGAGAATGGTATTGCCGCACACTTGTTGTGCTTTGAAATCACCGAAACAGCTGCAATCAGCAACCTCCTGTCCGCTGTGCACTTCATGAATGAACTGAGTATTCTAGGTTGCCATTTCGCGTTGGACGATTTTGGCGCTGGCATGTCGTCGTTCGGATATCTAAAACATCTTCCGGTCGACTATCTGAAGATCGACGGCGCCTTCGTCAAAAATCTGCCCCAAGATACGGTCAGCCAAGAGATGGTCATTGCGATAAATGACATTGGGCATTCATTAGGATGTCAAACTATCGCAGAATACGTTGAAAACGCGGATATCCTGAAATTGCTCAAGAAGTATGGAGTCGATTATGCGCAAGGTTATTTCATTGGGCGCCCCACGCCCTGGGCCGAGCCTCAGTCCTTGAATTCCGCTGAACCGACACTGCTCGCTTAGTTGAATATCAACTCCTCGTCTCTACGTGGCTGCGATTAGCCGCGCGCTTTATTGTCTGAACAATATTCTTTTATTATTTTTTTAAAGAATGTGCGCAGTTTCATATTACTGATACATTATCTCTGCAAAGCTTGCATCATCTGTCCACCCGGATATCCGACCTCGCCTGAGCGTCGTCGGCAAGTGTGAGCCCCCTTCAGAGAGAGATGAACCTATGAGCACTGAATTTATCCGATCCGGCGAGTTAAAAGACATCAAAAGTTATCCGGAATGGTTGCAACGCGTAGTCGCAGACTGCGAAGAACAAAAGTCAGTTGCACTTGGCCATCCATTCTGCAAAGCGATGAAGGACGCAACGCTGGACATTGAAAGCACACATCGCTTCCTGGCTGGTTTTTTCCCGGTGATCGAGCAGTTCCCACAGTTCATGGCGTCGAACTTGATGAAGGCCCGTTTTGGCACATCGCGGGGCGAGACGATGGCTCGGTCCTATCTCATTCAAAACATTCGCGTCGAAAACATGCACGCGAAGCATTGGCTTCAGTGGGCGTCAGCTTCAGGCCTCACGATGCACGAAGTCCTGAACAAGGAAGTGCCCAGCGAAATGCACGCGCTTGCGCATTGGTGTGGGCACGTCAGCGTGATTGACGACCTCGCAGTAGCCATGGCGGCCACGAACTATGCGGTCGAGGGTGCAACGGGCGAGTTCTCCTGCATGGTTTGCTCGGAAGATACTTACGCACTTACGTTCCCCGAACCGATCCGTAAATCGGCCATGCGGTGGCTTCACGTGCACGCACATTACGATGACGAGCATCCGTGGATGGCACTTGACATTATCGCGACGCTACTTGGGACCAATCCTTCGCCGGAGTCGATCACCAGGGTCCGTAACGCGATTCGCAAGAGCTATGACTATCTACGCATGACTCTCGACTACGCCCACCGCGAACCCGCGAGAAAAGAGGTGGCAAAGAGGGCGAACAGCTGGTTGGAGGTTTCTTCGACCCCTGAAACTGTCTGATAGCCTTTGGGCGTGGCTCTTGCGAATAAGGCGAGTGAACTGGAATCCCGATCCTTCGTGGATCTCGAGATGGGAAGAATCCCGCCGCGACATGGGATTCCGGTTGAAATAAACGATGTGCAGTTCCACGAATTTGGATTGGCCTTGCGCAAGATCTTCAAGCACATCCTGAAGGTGCTGTTTTTGCGGTCCCAGTGGAAAGCGCTGCCGATCAACGAAAATTCAGTCAGTCGTTCCGGAATTCATCCCCACCAGTGTTTACCGCATCTTCCGGCGCTGGACAGCGGAGGCCTCTTGAGATGCCGTACTGCTGGGTTCAGTGTGCCAACTGAATCAGGACCGGTTCCTCGATATGTCCGTCATTCACGGCGATGGCACGTTAACTCACCGCCTTGATCTGCCCGTTCTTCGCCCACATCCAACGTCGATTTGCGCGTTAATGACGTTCCAACTGGCTGCCACTTGACCTCGTAGACCTCCCGCTTGCGTTGGTAAACCCGGAAGCCCTGCTCAACGTCCCTACTGCGCGAGATCGACTGCCACACCCGCGGTTTGTCTGAGATCGAGATCAAAAACCGGCGATCTACGTCGTTGCGACACCCCCGTTAGGAATGCCAAGGCATCGCGCATAGGGCCAGAGCGAACCGCGTCGTGAGACGTCACCTGCGCTCGTGTATCTGACCAACACAGAATCGGTCGTTGCCGTTGGCCAATCCGATATCGATACAAAGGCCAGCGTCAATCGCGCCAACCCGCAAAAGCGACATCCCACCGACAGAACAAGCCATACGTAAAAGCTCCGCCTACTCGAGACCCGGCCTACACGGCGTCCATTTTCAAAACACGTTCGTTTAAGTTGTTGGTAGATGCGGTGGGCGCGTAAAACATCGCACTGGGACTCGACTCCAACTTAACGCGCGTGGCCGAATTGGTGAACGGCGAGAAATTCACACCTGAGACAGCCTTTCATATCGAAACGACGCTTGGGCTGCCAGATGGGGTTTTCGATCAACCTAATCCTGTCCTCACGCCCGCGATCATTGAGCGCTTGAAGTCGCCCGCGCCCATGGTTTCGATGACACCAGGCGCACCACAGCTTGCGTAGCAATGCTTAGGTTTTACTGAATATAGGTACGGGATGCTGCAACAGCGGTGCAAGGAGCCGCGTCGATTTAAGCGTTCTTTGCGCCGCGGCTTTTCGCCGCGAACGTCTCGCTGACCTTAACGCGCAATTGTGAAGCCGCGAACGAATTAAAACAGCAGCCCGCTGGTCACTTCGTCTATCGGGACGCAATCAAGCCGATTGTGCTGCTGTTAGCTTGGGGCCGCTGCGCAACGTCGCAACTGCGGTTTCCGGCTCCTTTCGCTTGTCGCGGACCTGCTCAATGCCATTTTTCAGCACTGACTCGCAAAATGCCAGTCGCGCGCGGTGGTAGTCCGCGTGCACTTGTGCATCAAGAATTCGTTGCTCGGCTTGAAAAAGCTCCAGACGTAGTTCAGGCAAAGCCTTTTGCGCTTGCTGCTCCACAGTAGGCGCGTAACGTGCCGCCCAGTTCGCTATCCATCGCAACATATTGATCTCTCCGGTCGCGTCGCCCTATGTCCGTTCGCTTGCGTCTGAACAACAAATGACCGCATCACTCGCGGAGGGTTAGGATTTGCTCTTGTATCCGAGTTTTGAAGATTTCCAGGCACTACGACCGGGTGCGAGAAATTGGTCAGCAAGCGCTCGACAGATCTTGGTCGTTTTCGGCGCATGCGCGCCAAACGAAAGCCTAAGCGGCGAGGCAACCGATCAAGCGTATCGACCAATTCGTCTCTCCGTAGGCGACAATTGCAAAACGTTTGTATGGACCGCTCTCGCCGACTCCATCCTGGCCAAGATACATCGGCTCTGCATCGGAATCAGCGGAACGGAACCCCAAGCATGCTAAGACGTAGCTCGTGTCGAGCCAGAGCAGACTTTCAATAATGAAAGAGGTAATGCTTTCCACGAAAGTCGAGCGCCCTCGCGTTCGGTGGCACCGCCGGCATGCGCATTTTATTTGCCATACATGTCGAAGTCGAAGTAACGCGCTTCGATCTTCTTGTAGCTGCCGTCGGCGAGCAAACCGGCAAAGGCTGTGTTCAGCGCGTCGCGGAGATCGGAATCGCCTTTGCGAATACCGGCAGCATCACCGTCGCCCATGATCTTTGCATCGTAGACCGTGTCGCCAGCAAAAGCGTAGTCCTTGCCACGCGGCGTATCCAGAAAACCGAGCTTGCCCTGAACCGCATCCATCAGCACCCCGTCGAGCCGGCCCGTGGTCAGATCGTCGTATGCCTGATCGTAGCTCTGATAGGAAACGATCTGTACGCCCGATGGCGCCCATTTCTCGTGTCCGTAGGTTTCCTGCACAGTACCTTGCTCGACGCCGATGTGCTTGCCCTGCAACGCGGTCGCCTCCGGCTTCGCACCGGAATTCCTGCGTGCAACTAGTTTCGTCTGATTGCGATACAGCCGGTTCGTGAAATCGATCTGCTCGCGTCGCTTCGCCGTTGCGGCCATCGACGAGAGGATCACGTCGAACTTGCGCGCCTGCAAGCCAGGAATGAGACCATCGAAACTACTTTGTACCCAGACGCATTTCGCCTTAAGCCTGGCGCACAGTGCATTGCCCAGATCCACGTCGAATCCCACGACACGACCATCCGGCGCCACCGATTCGAATGGCGCATAGGTCGGGTCCACACCAATGCGGATCGTCGTCCAGTCCTTCGCCGATGCAACGCAAGACAACGCAAGCAGCGCGGCGGAAACACTCAGTTTGAGGCTTGTTTTCATTGCATCACTCCAGGCAGGGAAAGGATAAAGAAACCGCAGTCGCTGTTGATAACTCCGTCTCTGGTCATTCAGTCAATGATCCGTTGTCGTCAACTTGGAAACTCGCCCCGATGCAGGACAGCATCAGCGGGAACGGCTGCCGCGATTTCGGCGATCGTCACGGGCTTCACCGGCGGACGGATTCGGAAATAACCGACGTCGCCAGGGGTGCGCCCTTGTGCATCGGCGATCAGTTCTACGACTGTGCTGCCGCACCAGCGGCCTTGGCATGGCCCCATGCCGCAGCGAGAAAACGCTTTCATCTGGTTTGGGCCGGTGCAGCCCAGTCCGGCGATGTTGCGGATGTCCCCCGCTGTCACTTCTTCACATCGGCAGACGATGACATCATCGTCGGGAAGGCGCTGCGCGCGCGGCGGCGTGTACAAAACGTCGAGCAGTGGCCGGATTGCAGCATGCTGCGCACGCCGGGCGCGGATTGGCTTGATGGCGCGCTCGAACGCGGCTATATCGATCCGTTCCTGCACGCGCGCTATATCAAGTGCGGCCAGCTCGCCATCGCATTCGGCAAGCTGCGCGCCGCCGATCGCAGCGCCGTCACCGGCAATCCATATAAGCGGTACGCTTGTACGGCCGAAAGCGTCGACTTCGGCGTGCCAGCACGCTTGTACTTCGCTCCATCGATGCCGGCAGCCGACGGACCTACTCAGGTTCGTCCCGGGGATCACGCCCTGATGCAGCAGTACCAGGCCAGCTGCGACTTCATGCGTCTTGGAGCCCACGCGAAAGCGCAAGCCTTCGGCGCGCTGCTCTCCGAGCACGTTCACCGTTTGCGCCGAGCGATAGATACTCACGCCGGCACGGCGGACGTCCAGCATCATGCGCAAACCTTTCGCCAGATAACTCGTTGCCCGCAGCGCACGCGGTAATTGCGGCATCGCACGCCAGTACGCGCTTGCCGGCGTCGTATCGACGATTGCGCGAAACGAACGACCTGCGCTGATCAGTTGAGATGCGTAGAGCCACAGTAACGGCCCGCTTCCGGCAATCACCGTATCCGCGCCTGGAACCAGGGCGGCCGACTTGAGCAGGGTTTGCGCCGCGCCCGCGTTCATGACACCGGGAAGCGTCCAGCCGGGCACAGGCCATGGTCGTTCCTGCGCGCCGGTGGCGAGAAGGATTGCCGTTGCCTGAACTCGCAGCGTGCCCGGGGAACCGCCGCGGCATGTCAGCATCGCTTCGCCGTCCGCGCCGATCTGCCAGACAAGGGTATGTGTAAGAAGCGACGCGCCGCTCTTCTTGAAACGCTCGATCAGCGGTCTGCCATGCGCATAGTCGTGCCCGAGCAGCGTGGCATCGCCGAGGGGCGAGTCACTGGCCTGCCGATAGACTTGCCCCCCCGGTGCCATACCTTCCTCGGCGACGATGACCGACAAGCCGTACAGGCGTGCGGCAATGGCCGCCGCCATCCCGGCCGGCCCGGCGCCCACGATCAGAAGGTCGCAGCGGGCAGCGCCGGTCGCCGTGCCAGCGCTTGCGTCACTTATCATGCGATCCTCGCTTTGCCCTGCATCGGACGAATTCGCATGCCATCGCGAACTTGCACCATGCAGCCTTGCTGATTGGGCACGCCATCGATTTCCACGAGGCAATCGAAGCACACCCCCATCATGCAAAACGGGCCACGCGGCAGGCCGCTGATGGGAGTTACACGGCACGCCTGCAGTCCTGCCTCGAGCATCGCGGCCGAGACGTTCAAATGACCGGCAACGACATGCGGCGCTCCGTTTATATCGATGCAAACTTTCGCCCCATCTGAAAACGGCAGCAGTTCAAACATGGCTCGGTCCGGGTTGAATGTGAAAACGACGGCTACTGAACGTGTCCAGCGCGGCGGGTCGCGCGCGGCCCGCAATCCACGGCGCGATGCAATCCGCATGGGTCGCGGCGAGCGTCACGCCGCTATGGCAGATCGCGATGAATGCGCCGGGATGCGTCGGCGATTCTTCGTAGACCGGCAACCCGTCCGGCGTCATGATTCGCAGCGCACCCCAACTGCGGACAATGCGCGCGTGGGCGAGCATGGGAAACGCGTTTTGCGCGCGACGGGCAATATCGGCCATGACGGTGGTACTCACTCCGTCGTGCAGGCCGACGTCCTCGGCTGAATCGCCGATCATCACCGAGCCTTCGCGTGTCTGACGCACGACGAGCGTCGGATACGCGAGGAATGGCGCGAGCTTCTCGGTCACCATGATCTGGCCGCGGAGCGGCTTGATCGGCGCATCGAAACCGAGCATCTGGCCGAGCTCGGCGTTGCCTAGGCCGGCGGCGAGAACCACCCGCCCTGCTTCTAAAACGCCCTCTGCCGAAACAATCTCGAAGTGACCCGCACGAGCCCGAACCTCCGAGATCTTGCGTCCCGGCAAATAGGTGCCACCGCGCAGCTGAAACGCCGCGTGCATTGCGCGCAACGTAGTGAGCGGGCTGGCGTGACCATCGTTCGGGGAATAGAGCGCACCCGTCAACTCGGGCGATGCCGCCGGAATCCGGCGACGCAACTCGGTGGTACTGAAGACCTCGTAGGTGAGCCCGGCATCGCGCCCATGCAGCGACGCGAGCAAAGCCTGGGCATCGGCAAATTGGTTTTGCGTCTCGCACAGTTCAAAACCGCCCGGGCGTTCGAATGCGGGATCGACGCCCGTTTCGCGAATCAATTGCGCGGAAAACGCCGACCAGCGTTGCGACGACTCGAGCGACCACTGCGCGTAAGGCAGGCAGCGCCCGCCTTTGCCTTGAACCCATACCAGTCCGAAATTGCCGCGCGCCGCGCGATACGACGTATCCTCGCCGTCGCAGACCGCTACGCGCAGCTTCTCGCGCACCAACCCATATGCGATAGCCATGCCCACGAGGCCGCCGCCGACGACCACGACGTCGAAGTTGCGGAGTGCGCTCAATGAGTCCATCGCTTAAGATTTATATTATGAACAGCCATTGAAGCCTTTAATCCGTCAAAACGAGCTTGTCCTGAGCTTCGGCGATACAAAATGCAGGGTCAAATACCGTCTTTTTCGTCAACCATTCACTAATGTTATGGCCTCTCCCGACCTCAAGATTCGCCAGGTGGAAGCGTTCCGGGCGCTGATGCAGCGGCACACCGTCACCCGCGCCGCACAGATGCTGCATATATCGCAGCCGGCGATGAGCCGTCTTATCGCCGATTTTGAGGAGCGCGTCGGCTTTGCATTGTTCACGCGGCAGCAAGGACGGCTGATGCCGACTGTCGAGGCGAATGTGCTATATGCCGAAGTAGAGCGGGCTTTTGTCGGGCTCGATTCGATCACCCAGGCAGCGCAGCAGATACGCGCGATGCGACGCGGTTCCCTGCGCATCGCAGGCTCGCCGGCGGTGGCGCTGGAATGGCTGCCTCGCGTGTTAACGTCGTTCGCGCGTGAGCATCCGGGTGTGGATATCACGCTCCTGACCCACAGTTCCTCGACGGTGGTCCAGCTTGTGGCGTCGCAAAGAATTGACATCGGCTTCATTGCCGAAGCCATGCCTCATCCTGCCGTCCGGCTGGACCGGCTCACGCACGAACCCATGCGCTGCATTCTGCCGGCAGGCCATCGGCTGGCGCGCAAACGCATATTAAAACCGGAAGATCTACGCGACGAACCTTTCGTGTCATTTCCGCTTTCCTTCGATGCCCGCCGCACGATCGACCGGGTGTTCGTTGAGCACGGTGTGGCGCGGCAGATGACAGTCGAAGCGCAACTCTCGCAGACCATCGTTGCATTCGTGGCACAGGGGGCCGGAGTCGCTCTTATCGATCCGGTCACTGCGAGCTTTGCAGGTGAGCGCGTAGCAGTTCGCCGGTTCGAACCGGCGATCGCCGATGAACTTTATCTTGTTAGTGCAGTGGGATTGCCTGTGTCGAGTCTCGTGACTGCATTCGCGGCGGACATGAAGTTGGCGCTTGAGAAAATCAAGACGACGTAAAGCGAAATTAAGAGGAAGGGACTGTTTTGATATGCGCTCACCCGCGCCATCTATTTCAATCGACTCGGTGAACTGCGCGCCGCACCTTCTAGAACCGGCGCCATCGCACGTCCGGATTGACCCTCGTAACCGTGGCCGTGACGCTGTGGAACACCGTATATCTCGATCGCGTCGTCCGGCATTTGCGCGATAACTTGCCGAAGTGCTCGACGAACCGCTCGCTCATGTAGCACCGCTCGGGTGGAAGCATATCGGCCTGACCGGTGATTATCTGGGGAGCGAGATTCATAAGCCGCGCGAACGGTTCAGGCTACTTCGCCTCCAGCCCGCGCATGGTGTACGTTTCGTACCATCCTCTCACCCAGCCCCATCCACCAGCCTGTCGAGGCAGCTCATACACAAAATTATACGCAGAATTACTTATTAAAAATCGATGGTTGGCTTTTCGAAATGCTATCAGCCCATCGCCGGTCCCGATGTCGACTAGCGTCATCGCAGCAGAACGCCGGGT
>NZ_JAQGMM010000297.1 GCF_028292365.1 Caballeronia sp. | reverse complement strand
GTGCATAACGTGTCGTTCGAGAACTCGTTGTTGATTCTGGTGCTGTCGAACGTGATCGGTTATTGCGGATACCTGAGCCACGGCTGGATTGGCGACAAGATCGGCCGGCGCAACACGCTGGCAATCGGCTGGATGCTCGGCGGTCTTGCGTTCGCCGGCATGTTGATGGGTCCGAGCAGCACAGGCATTGTCGTAGCGCTTTATAGCCTCGGGTTGTTCTTCCTGATCGGACCGTATTCTGCCGCGCTGTTTTTCATCGGCGAAAGCTATCCGACTTCCATTCGCGGCACCGGCAGTTCGATCGTCCATGCGATGGGTCCGGTTGGCGCAATTCTCGCCGGCGTCGGCGTGACCGCCATGCTCAACCATGGCGGTGACTGGATGCACGCCGCCATCTGGTTTGGCGCGGTGCCGTGTTTCTTGTCCGGCGTGCTGATCTTCTTTGCGAAACACGTCGATCCCGAGGAAATCAAATGAACTCGAAGCCAGGAGCATCGAAGGGAAAATTGCAGCGCGTCGCTATTGTGACCGGCGCGGCCAGCGGGATCGGACAGGCGCTCGCAGTGGCGTATGCGCAGATTGGCGTGGCGGTGGTCGGCGGATATTTTCCCGGCGATCCGCATGACCCCGCGCAAACCGAACGCGCGGTGCGGGAAGCGGGTGGCGAGTGCGTCATGCACGCGGTCAACGTGACCTCGGCGGATGAAGTCGAAGCGTTTGCGCAAGTGGCCGTCGACCGGTTCGGCCGGCTCGATTACGCGGTCGCCAACGCGGGTTTGCTGCGTCAGGCCGCACTCACTGAGATGCGCGACGAGCAATGGTTCGAGATGCTCGACGTCGATCTGTCCGGCGTGATGCGGACCTTTCGCGCAGCCGCCCGGCACATTGAGGATCATGGCGCGATGGTGGCCATTTCGTCGATAGCCGGCGGTGTCTACGGCTGGGAGCAACACGCGCATTATTCGGCTGCGAAGGCGGGCGTACCCGGCTTGTGCCGCGCTGTCGCCATGGAACTCGCACCGCGTGGCGTGCGCTGCAACGCGGTGATTCCGGGATTGATCGAAACGCCGCAATCGCTCGATGCCGTCAATTCGCTCGGCCCCGATGGCCTGCGTGAAGCGGCACGCGCGATTCCGCTGCAACGGGTTGGCCGGCCGCAGGAGATCGCCGCGCTGATCCGCTTCCTCACGAGCGACGACGCGTCTTATATCACCGGCCAGTCGATCATCGCCGACGGTGGCCTGACCGTGCGCTGGCCGGGTTAAGGAGAGTTTTCGAATGACCACTTTGTTTTCACTCGATGGCCGCCGCGCTGTCGTTACCGGCGCGGCAAGCGGCATTGGCGCGGCGATCGCGAATCTTTACGCTGCGTCCGGTGCGCGTTTGCTGCTAGCAGATCGCGACGCGGCGCGACTTGCAGTCCAGGCCGATGCGTGCCGCGCCGCTGGCGCGAAAGTCGAAACGGTGCAGGCGGATGTCGGCGATGAAGCCGATGCGAACCGGATTGTCGATACCTGTATTGAAGCGTTCGGTGGTATCGACATCCTGGTGAACAACGCCGGCATGTTGACGCAGGCGCGTTGCACGGATCTCACCACGGCGATGTGGGACGACATGATGCGCGTCGACTTGCGCAGCGTATTCTTGTGTACGCGACGCGCGCTGCCTTCAATGATCGCTCAACGCTGGGGCCGTGTGATCAACGTTGCCTCGCAATTGGGCATCAAAGGGGGAGCTGAGCTGAGTCACTACTCGGCGGCGAAGGCCGGCGTGATCGGTTTCACGAAGTCGCTCGCGCTGGAGGTGGCGCCCGATAACGTGCTCGTCAACGCGATTGCGCCGGGGCCGATCGAGACGCCGCTCGTCGATGGCATCAGCGCGGCGTGGAAGCAGGCGAAGTCGGCGGAGTTGCCGTTGCGGCGTTTTGGACGTACCGATGAAGTCGCACCGACGGCGTTGCTGCTTGCATCGGATCCGGGCGGTAACTTGTTTGTTGGCCAGACGCTCGGACCGAATTCCGGCGACGTGATGCCATGAGATTTTCTCAAGCGACCTGACAGGAGAGGCAGACATGTGCGGCATGTGTAGATTGCTTGGCGGTGGCAATCACTGGTCGAACACCACGGCGCCGGTGGCGGACGCGAATCCGCGTCGGCAGCGTCTCATCCAGGCTGCGCTCGCCAATCGGGTACTGCTACCGTTCCGGCTCAAACTCGATGACTTCCATGGACAGTCGTTCGTGTTGTCATCGCCCACGGGCGCGAGCGAACTTGTCAGCGATTTTGCGCAAGTATGGCGCGTGGCCGAACGCATGCTCGGTCGCCCACTCGATCCGCTGACGCTCTATATCGACGAACCGGCAACGCCATGAGCCTCGCCTACGACATCCTGCCGCTAACCCTCGTCACGGGTTTTCTCGGCAGCGGCAAATCGACCTTGCTCGCCGATGTCCTGCGAGGCGACGCCGCGCGTGATACCGCCGTCCTCGTCAACGAATTCGGCGATGTCGGCCTGGATCATCTGCTGATTGGCGAGGTGGACGCTCGCACGGTTCTGCTCGATAACGGCTGTGTATGCTGTTCGATCCGCGGTGAATTGAAGGACGCGCTCGCGACACTTTTCTCGCAACGCGCCCGTGGCGAAGTGCCGCCGTTCACGCGAGTCGTGCTGGAAACCACCGGACTCGCGACGCCTGCGCCGATCATCGCCACGCTTCTCGCCGATCCTCTGATCCGTAGCCACTACGCGCTGAACGCGACCATTACCGTAGTCGATGCCGTGAACGCCGCCGCGCAGCAAGCGCGGCATCCCGAATGGCTCGCGCAAGTGACGGCCGCGGACCGGTTGCTTATTTCCAAGCCCGATCTCGTCGATGACATACACATCACGGAATTGGCCGCCTCGCTCGCGGCACTCAATCCTGCCGCGGAGATCCTGATTCGCCGCGATGTATCCAGCGCAAAGGGCATTAACAAGCACACCGGTCGCGCCTTGCTCGACATGCTGTTCGCATCGGCGAGTTCGATCGATCTGATCGGACGTCTCGGACGGGCCCTACGTCTGGCGAACCAAGAGAACGAAGCGAACCAAGAGAACGAAGACCCGACGACGAACGGTCCGCTTGCACATCGCGGCGAGCGTTATTCAACCAGCGCCGCCTCCATCCAGTCTTTCTGCATGCAGATCGACGCGCCCATCGACTGGCAGGTCTTCACCCTCTGGTTCACGATGCTTCTCAACCGTCACGGTGATAAGATTTTGCGCGTAAAGGGTCTGTTGTCCATTGCGGGGTCCGACCAGCCGGCTGTGCTGCACGCCGTGCAGCATCTGGTTCATCCGGTGCTGCATCTGGACGCCTGGCCCTCGGCATCGTCCGATCCGGGGCGTCGCTCGCAGCTCGTGTTCATCACCGAAGGCCTCAGCCGCGACGCGATAGAAACGTCGTACGCACGGTTCCAACATCATCTTGAAGAAGCGGTGCATTGAAGCCCAAGTCGACGTCCCCCAAACCCACCTCGGCCGCGATCCATCCGGCGAAGATCGAATTGCGCGTGCTCGGCACCACGGTCACGCTGCAGGAACACATTCGCAAGCAGGCGGAGAAAGATCTCGGCATCAAGCTGCGTTTTATCGTCGATGACGGCTCCGCCGTGCAGCGCGCAGGCGTCATGCATCCGGAAAACTACGAGGTCTACGACCAGTGGTTTCACAGCATCGACTGCCTGTGGCCGGCGCGTGCGTTGCAGCCGATCGAGACCGCGCGGATTCGCCGCTGGGACGAGATCAATTCGCTGCCGCGTACCGGCCAGCTCGGCGATCACGCTTGCACGAATGCGGGCAGCGTGCCGGTCGATCGCCTCTACGTGCAGCCTGATAACTCGCTTGCGCGCACGCCGACCGGGCGCATCAGCATGTTGCCGCTTACGCATAACGCGGACAGCTTTGTGTATCTGGAAGACGCATTGCCGGCCGCGCTGCAAGCCACGCCAGAAAGTTGGGCGTGGTTGCTCGCGCCCGAGCTCAGCGGTCGAGTCGCGCTGCAGGCCGACGCGGCAATCGGTGCGATCGACGCGGCGCTTGCCGTCGAGGCAGCGGGGCTGATGAAGTTCGCCGACATCGGCAATCTGACGATTGAAGAGATTGATGGCCTGATCGCCACGCTGATCGATTTCAAGCGACGCGGCCATTTCGCCGGCTTCTGGTCGAGCTTCGCCGAAGCCGCGCAATTGATGATTACCAACAAGGTGGCAATCCAGAGCATCTGGTCGCCGGCGACGGTGGAGCTGGAACGCGCCGGCTTGCGCTTCCGGCTGGCGAGTCCGCGCGAAGGGTATCGCGCATGGTTTGGCGGCATGGCGCTCTCGCGTGTTGCGCGTGGCCGTGTACTCGACGCCGCTTATGATTATCTGAACTGGTGGCTCGACGGCTGGGCCGGCGCGACCATGGCGCGGCAGGGCTTCTACATCTCGAACCCCGAGCGTTCGCGTGGTCATCTGAACGACGCTGAATGGGCTTACTGGTACGATGGCAAACCCGCCGAAGCGGAATTGCCCGGACCGACCAGCAAGCATCTGGTCACGGCCGGCCAGCAGCGTGACGGTGGTAATTACGTTGCGCGCATGGGCCGCATTGCCGTGTGGGATTCCGTGATGGACGAGCATAACTACCTGGTGCGCCGCTGGAACGAATTCATGCGTGCCTGACGCCGCAACCCTGATCCGACGATGACAAGAAGCGCACGCGCCGCGCTCACGCAGCCGACCCGAACCGACAAAGCAGCCGAATCCGTGATCGACACCTTGATCGATACGGATACGCGGTTGCGTTATCGCCTGATACACGACCAGTTGAAAAGTGCGATTGCGCTGGGTCGTATTGCGCCCGGGCTGGTGCTGCTGGAAGGGCCGGTCGCGCGTATCTTCGGCACGAGTCGCGTGCCGGTGCGCAAGGCGTTCGAGATGCTGCACGCCGATGGTTTACTGCATACCTTCGAAGGCCGCGGTTACCTCGTTGCCGGCGCCGACGGCAGCGCACCTGAGCCGCTGCGTGCGCCGTTGTCTGAAGCATCGCTTGGCTTCGAACAGACCCAGGCGCCGCTGGAATTGCCGTCGAATAGCGAGCGGATCTATCACGCGCTCGAAGCGGTTGTGTCCATCGCGATCGCGTTCGGTCATTATCGTATTGACGAAACTGCAGCGGCGACCGCGTTCGGTGTCAGTCGAAGTGCGGTGCGCGAAGCGCTGAGCCGGCTGCGCGATTTCGGCCTCGTGGAAAAATCGGCGTATTCGCACTGGCTTGCCGGACCGTTGACTGCGCGAGCGGTCGCGCAAGACTATGA
>NZ_JAQGMM010000286.1 GCF_028292365.1 Caballeronia sp. | reverse complement strand
CGGGATCGAGCGCTGATGACCGCACTGATGAAGCGCGTTGACGGTGCAGTGCCCAGCCTACGTCACTAGCATTGGCAAACGGCTCCAAGCCCGAATACATCCGACGGATTCGGCGCGTCTACCATGTGACGTTCCCTCGTTTCAGCAGAAAAATGCGGTCGGCCGGCCTGAGAAGCCGCCGCGTACAATGGGCTCGCGCTCGTGCTTTTTACTTGCGTGCGGTTTCGACTTCCCGGTCTCGCTGCAGGTATCGCTGAGTGACAGAATGGAGATGATTCCTCAACCATGCCGCCATCGCTTCTTCTTCCGAGACGATGATTTCGCAAATGCATTCAGTCTCTGAATCGCCCACTGCTTCGGCGGCCGCGATGAGCGTTGTGTAGGTGGCAATCTCTAAATTTTCGAATGCGAAGCTCGCCGTACTTCCTTTGATGACCTCGTCAGTCATCGTCACTCCACCTAAAACTTGCCCGGATGCTAACAGCATGGCTGCAGCATCTTTGATTGTCGAATTGGCCCCTCCCAAGCGGTCGATGCAGCTCGCTACCAGCTTTTGCTGACCCAGTGTCTCCTGTAAATGCTGTTCAATCCGTGCCTTTAGCTCGGGATAATGCTCGAAACGCCCCGCCTGCACTTTAAGCATTTGTTCTGCTTGTTGCTCCATTGCATGCGCGTCGCGAAGCCAATCTAATAGATGTTCTTTCGCGTCGGCATAAGTTTCCCTTCGTACTGATCTGAGACAATGGAGGACCATAGCCCGACGGCACGCCGACGGGCGCGGTCCAAGAGAAGCTTACTTACTCTAAGCTTCTTCGGCAACTTTCTGCTCCACGAGTAACGAGAGTTTCTTGTCGGTCGCCTTTTCTTCCTGAAGCGTTTCGAGCAGGAGTTCCATCGCCTGCTTTTCCCCGAGTTGCTTGACTAGCGCAGCGAGAGTGCCATACGACGCTATCTCGTAGTGTTCGACCTTCTGGGCTGCGCCAATAAGTGCAGCGTCGCGCACCTGTCCAGCTTCGATCTCCTCGATTTGCTCTTGTCCCTCCTCGACAAGTCCCTCCATAGCAACGCACTTCACCCGTTTGAGCTTTAGTCCCGACACCTCAACGATTTTTTATCGATTCGCTCGATCTGTCCATTGGTCTCTTCGAGGTGCGTCTCAAAAGCAGATCGAAGATCCGGGTTCGTTGACGCGCGCGCCAGTTTTGGCAAAGCCTTCGTTAGCTGTTTTTCCGCGCTGTACACGTCGGACAGTGTATGAATAAACAGATCTTGGATCGTTCTTGCAGTCATGGATCACTCCTTCACAGAAACAAAAAATCGACGCATTGGCGTCCGCAAACTGCTGCAAACGCCACGCCCGTGCTTTCAGCAAAAGGTGAATAACCGGCACACTCGTTGCTCGCCAGGAAGTGGCCATGCGGCTGATTCGAAATGGGGCGAAATGATACACACTACCGTGCACATTCACGTTGACGGCTCGTCTGACCTAGTGCACAGGCGGGTTATGGTCGCGTGCATCCATTCAGGCGTCACCGCTCGTCGTTGCGTTAGTTCCGCCCTCCTGCTCGAGTACGTATGTATGTCAGAAAGCCCGTCTGGGCTGCGAATGCTGGCTGAAGAACTCATCGGCAGCCCCCACATTCTGAAGATCGTCATGGGGCGACCGCGCATTAACACCGGTTCTGGTGAGGACAGAGCGCTCTTGCAATAACAGGCACTGTATTAGAAGTTTAGGCGCGGGTAATCGCACAGCCGGTTTAAGTAAAAGGCTTGCGAACAATCAATGGCACTCCTCATGGTTCACGCTGCTGAGCGCGGCAGTACTGGCATGCTGAGTCAAATCCGCAGAGCGAATTTCCGAGGCAGGAATAGGCCCTGCTGAGTCAATGTTGCTCCACGCTGCCTGTGCAGCGCTTGCGGCCCGCGATCGCGGGTCGCCTTTTTTGCCGAAATGATCGTATCAACGCTGGCGTAGGCGGCAAGACTCCAGCGGGTTCTTGCACGCATAGGGCACGATCCATCAAACGTTTTGAAACTTCCTTTGCGGGGATGAGTCTCTGCTGCCGCGTCGCAGACAGTTTGAGGTCGCTTGTTGGCTCCTCCTGCGTTGCCTCGATAAAAGTTATTGAGCATTTTCGGCTTTCGGCCTACAGCGTCTTGGACAAATTGGTTGCATTCACATGAAGCCGCCCGGTACACGTTTTCTTGGTCTTACGGCAGCGGCACGGCCGCGGGCTTTCCGTCCTATCAAGTGACCAAATGGCTTGCGACGCGGCGCGGTCAGTCGATGGCCCACGTCGGTTGCAGACGTCTCTCACAGCAATACGCGCCTCCACGTCGGCCGGTGCAGTGTACAAGCTTGACCGGCAAAGATGTCGTTAGATCTTCCCGTTTGGCTTTAGCTACGTACCTCTTCCTGCTCTCACCGTGCGACGTCTCGATAAAAGCGTTGCAGCGCACGAGCATCGTGCAGCTCATCGTCATTTTCCAGCCCAACGCCGCGGTCGGCGTGCCAGCCAAATCTCACTTTAGGGAGTTCTTGCCGGGGTGACGTTGTTATAACCGTGGTCCGTATGCGGAGGGAAACCAGATTGTCCGTCTACGTTTGCATTGCGTTGGTGTTTGCATCGGAACGATATCGACCCAGGCGCGGGACGTTATCGCGTGAATTACTGCCATTTGCTCGGTGTCTGACTCGCTCCGACGCGCAGGAATTGCTTCTCAAATGGGGAGATAACAGAGCGAGATATAGCGACACGCATGATCGGTGGCGCCCTTAGCCACGAAATGAGCGAGATCGACATCCAAGACGCGCTTTCTGAAGCCACCGGTAGCGCGTTAGAACAAACTCCAGATCCGACTCGCCCAACGGTCGAGCCATTCCTCGGTAAAGGCTCCGCCGTACAACGTCTCAACACCGTGAAGGCGCATATACATAAAGTCAGCCGTCAAGTCTTTGGCATAAGGTCACCCTGCTGCCGAGTGGGAAATCACGAGCGCAACGCGATGTTCACGCACAGTTTTTTCAAAGCCCGGACTTGCGAAATTAGGGTGCCTGATCTCGACCGCGTGTCCGAGACGGTACCGACCGCTGACGGCTAACCACAGCTGCTTTACCCGGGAGTCATGCTGGCTGGCTAGAGCGGATGCTTCGCGAGTGCCACGCGGCAGCAACGCTAGAAACGGGTGCAAGCCGGCGGGCGCAATGAGCGGTGGCTAACGCTTCTCGGCTTAGGACGCGCTCTAGGTATAGTCGTCCTCTGGATTTCGAGTGCGTTGGACGTCGTATGTCGCGTGAGACGACTGCATTGCAGAGCGTGGATACGATGCGCGGGTGCATGCAGGGACAAATTTTCGAACGGCTTCAATGAGAAGGCTGTCGCGTCTCACCAGGGGCTTTCAGCTAAAAGCGGGGCCGGCCGCCGCCGAGGAACGTTTCGACGCGCCGTCTTCCGCACCGTTTATCGAATCAGCGATGGAAGCTGGCGCGCTGTCCGTTTGCTGGACTTTTGTCAGATGAACGTGGGACGTATCCTTTTGCCAACGTGCGCGGCTTGCACTGAACAGGATTTCGCCTGCGCGGCTGGGACAACCTAGCCTTGTATCGTCAGGATTGCCCGGACCCGCGCAGATATTTAATGAACAAGATCGCCGCTGCTGGCACATGAACAACGCCAAATCCGACAACGAACGCCAGCGATCTGGGCGACGACAGACCGGGTATCCACAAGCTCACGGCGCCGCAGGCACATCCCATGACGATAAGCACGACGTGAGCTACTGTTCGACGCGCCGACCCTTTCGTGAACCTTGGAATTTCGGCATGGGCATAGCACACAGCGACAACCAGCAACGCGGCAACAATGAGCGACCCGGTCATCACCTTTCCGAGCTCTCGAGAGGAAATGCCGCTGACAGCCACTCTTTGCCGCGGGTCGTGATTTCCAGATAGCGGTCATCATCAGCACATCTTCGAGCAAGCGGATACTTTCCGCTTAGCAAAAACTTCGCGACCGCAGTGTCTGTAACGCAATAGCGACCTTGCGACATTTGTCGCATGATGGGGACCGCAGCGAGCATCACCGTGGCGGAAAACGGCGATTGCACATTCGGCTTTTCGAGGATCTGCATTTCGATCTCCTATCTCATCAAGCCCCGGCGCTCAACCGTTGACCACAAGCTTAACTTTGAGCCAGCCCGGCTGTCTCGCATCGAATGCCTTATACGCATCGAGTACGTTCATCATCGGCTCACGGTTCGTCAGGACGGATAGCGGATCGAACGAGCCGTTGCGTACCTTCTCGATCAGTTGCGGAATGATCGAGCGATGGTTGCAATTGCCCATCTTGATCACCAGATTCTTGTTCATGGCTGCGCCAA
>NZ_JAQGMM010000280.1 GCF_028292365.1 Caballeronia sp. | reverse complement strand
GTAACGGCTACCGTCTCAGGATGCTGGCTTGGAAAAGCTTAAGTGTTTGATCGCGTTGATCTCAGTCAGCGCATCGGGCACATAGTGCGCCACGGGGGCGCGCTCATATGTTCCCTCATTGCTGAGCCTTGCGCCGTTACTGCCGAGCGCCGTGCGTGTCGATCGTGTTGGCCGTGTCAGGACTGCGTCCTCATCTCGATGCCGGTCTACAACAAAATCGATAAAGGCTCGCACAGCCTGAGTGATGAATGGCTGGCCCGAGTACAGCATCCAGACTGTGCGCTCGTTGCTGTCGAGCCGGAAATCGCGTAGCAGGGTTACCAACGATCCTTCGGCCAGCTCCCGCTCCACAAGCACGTTCGCAATGCGCGCAATGCCCAGGCCGGTGACGGCAGCGCTTTTGACCGCCAGCAGGCTTCGGGTCATCAGGATCGGGTCGAACGGAACGCGGTGCGTCCCGTTGAAGTCCCTGAATTCCCAATAGCGGTTTGGCGCTTCCGATGCCAGCAAGATGTCGTGTTCGGTCAGGGCCGCGGGCGTGGCCGGTTGACCTCGCCGCGCGATGTAAGCTGGCGCTGCGACGACCACGTCGTGCATGCGGACCAGCGGCCTGCATACCATTGAGGAGTCGCGTAGTCGCTGTTCAGCCGTGAAGCAAAGATCATAATTCTCCGGCGCGATCTCGTTGATCGTTTCGTACTCGGTGACGTCGAAAGACACGTGCGGGTGCTCCGTGCGAAACGCGGTGAGGATCGCCGCGAGCTTGCCTTGCGAGAACGAAGCGGGCGACCCGATCCTGAGGCATCCCACGGGGTGGGTGGTCGTCGAAAGAATGCGCTGCTCCATTGCTGTCAATTGCCTGAGCAGATCCTGGCAGCCTTCGAAATACGCTTGGCCCGCAGTCGTAAGTGCAACTCTCCGGGTCGTGCGATTGATCAGCCGGATACGCAGATGCTTTTCGAGCGTTGCTACGCTCCGTGTCACCACCGCGTTCGATATGCCGAGTTGGCGTGCTGCGTCGGCGAAGTTCAGGCATTCCGCGACTTTCGAAAAAATGCGCATCGAATCGAGCTGATTCATGACTTGTCATCCAGGGTCAACAACATTGCTGCTAGCTTGCATCAGTGTTGTTGACGAAAGACGAACCGGTTGATTACAAAATTGATATCTCGGCTAGAAGACGTGCCGCAAAGCGACGCGGCTGACGAACTGGTTCTGGGTTGACGACGGTGCGTCGGCGCCCGGAATAAAGGCTCCGTTGAGCGGCGCGGCCGAAGCGGAAACGTTCGAGACGTGCTGATACATACCCTGCACGTAGACGTCCGTCCGGGTCGACAGATTGTAGTCCAACATCAGGCCGAACTGATTCCACTTGGGCTTAGAGTCTCCGGCGGTACTGTTGAAATGACCCATCGTGTAGGTGTACATTGCCCCCGCGAATAGATCCTTGGCGAACTGGTATTTGAAGTTTGCTTCGAAGTTATCGAATTTCAGTGAGCTTGCTGTGTTGGCAAAATTGCCGACGTACACGGATCCCGTAGCATTGTTCAGGTCGGTATGCGAGTAGACCAGTCCCAGTGTGGCCGCGGACCCGATCGTATAGTTGACTCCGCCGCCCCAGACACGCTCCCGGCTCGCAAAGAAGTTAGTGTCGTTGGTGGCGAGCGAGCCGCCCGTGGTGCCGCCCGGGTTGTTGATCTGCATGTAGGCTGCCGCGACTGTCAGCGGTCCGGCTGCGTACTGTGCGCCGAGGCTATACGCGCGGTTGTTCGCAAAACCGCCCGCCTGATTGCTGAAACCGTACAAGCCGCCGAAGGTGAACCCGCCGTAGTTATGGCTGGCGTACTTGACCGAGTTATTGAGGCGGAACGAGTTGTCGGTGTTGTCGTTATCCAGCGGGTGAGACATCAGGTAGCCCGCCCAGTTTCCGTTTGCCGTCAGCGGCGCGAGGTAATCGACAACCGAGTCGTACTGCCGCCCAAGGGTGACCGTGCCTAAGTTCGCGGAACTCAGGCCCACGTACGCCTGCCGACCGAACATCCGCCCTCCCTGGTTGAGGTTTCCAGTGTTGACGTCGAAACCATTCTCTAGCTGGAAAATTGCCTTCAGTCCGCCGCCCAGATCCTCCGACCCCTTGAGGCCCCACCGGCTTCCCTGAGCGTACCCGCTCTGCAGTTCCTCGTTCGAATGGCCGCCAACGTTACTCGTGTAGTTGAAGCCTTCATCTATCACGCCGTAGAGCGTTACGCTGCTCTGCGCGAAGCTCGAAAGCGGACAGGTGAGCATGCCCATAGTCGCGCCCGCGAACAATAGTTTTTTCATTTCGGTTCCCTTGGATGAACGTTGGTTTAATCATGCGGCACGGATCTTCGACGTCATACATCGAGGTCAGCGCGGCACGCCAGGGGAACTTTATGATCGTCATAATTTGCGGCGACATGCAATTCTCTGTTGTGAAAATTGCGTGGTATCGGACCCACTATCGGAGGATCGCGTGCTGAATAGATCGCGCAGATAACAGCCTTGTAATCGCGGTGTCAGCGTTAGGACAGGGCTGGTTGCGCAGAATGAAGTCCTGCTCATCATCACCTTAGGACGATGAGGCACAGGCTTCAATCATGGTGACTGGAGCCACATTCCGCGAGGTCTGCTTATTATGAAAAACCTTATCTGCGCAATACTGGCTGCTGTTCTGATCGTTCCGGCTATATCGTTCGCGCAAACTACCAACGCTCCCATTACGCGTGCCAAAGTACGCGCCGAACTCGTTCAATTGGAACAAGCGGGCTATCAACCTGCCGCACGGCAGAATCATTATCCCGATGAGATCCAAGCGGCTGAGGCACGTTTGCACGCAGCGAACGGCGCTTACGCCTCATCTGACGGTGTACGCGTAAACGGTTCGGCAGGTGGCCCTGCATCAATGCCGGTTGTTCCGACGAACTAGGCTACGCAGCCTACAAGGATGTTTTGAACCAATGGTTCAAAACACGGACCGGTGTTCAGGATCCAGAT